>CALVMT010000037.1 GCA_944347775.1 uncultured Clostridia bacterium
AATGAAAAGTAAAGACCTGGTAAAAAATACTATATGAACCTATAAATTAAAAAATATAAAGAAACTTGGGGAAATAGAAAAATATAAAATAATCCAAAATGAAATTTGAGTCAAAATACATAAAATAACAAAATATTACATTCATAGATCAAATTTTGATGGAAATATATATTTCCTTTCAATCTTGACCATGTTCTGCACGCATTATCTCTATTTAAGATTCTCTATTGAAAATGATTATACGCAAAATTTTTTTAGATACAAAAAGAAAAAAGCCGTCTTAATAGACGACTTTTTTTGGTTGCGGGAGAAGGACTTGAACCTTCGACCTTCGGGTTATGAGCCCGACGAGCTTCCAACTGCTCCATCCCGCGATAAAAATGGTGGAGAGGGCTGGATTCGAACCAGCGAAGTCGGTGACAACAGATTTACAGTCTGCCCCCTTTGGCCGCTCGGGAACCTCTCCATAATAAATAAAAATCTATTATTTGCCAACAAAACGGCAGTTGATTTGTGTTGGAGCCGACGATGGGACTTGAACCCGCAACCTGCTGATTACAAATCAGCTGCTCTGCCAATTGAGCTACGTCGGCAAAGACTGACAAAAATTATTATAACAAGCACATCGAACTTTGTCAAACATTTTGTCAAATCAAGCCCGAATTTTATTTTCTCTTGTCTCTAGATAACGTTCTAGCTTCCTTTTCACTCGCTGTAAAGCATTATCAATTGATTTCACATGTCGGTTCAAATCAATCGCAATTTCCTGATAAGACTTGCCTTCTAAATAATACATCAAAGCTTTCCATTCCAAAGAGCTCAAAATTTCGCTCATTTTTCCTTCAATATCATCAAATTCCTCACGACTAATAATTAACTCCTCAGGGTCGGTAATTTTGCTACCTGAAATCACATCCATTAGAGTTCGATCAGAATCCTCGTCATAGATGGGCTTATTTAAAGAAACATAAGAATTTAATGGAATATGCTTCTGCCTTGTTGCAGTTTTAATCGCAGTAATAATTTGCCTTGTAATACAAAGCTCTGCAAAAGCACGAAAAGAAGAAAGTTTATCAAAGCGAAAATCTCGAATTGCTTTATATAAGCCAATCATACCCTCCTGAATAATATCTTCTCTATCTGCACCAATTAAAAAATATGAACGGGCTTTGGCACGAACAAAATTTTTATATTTATGAATTAAATATTCTAAAGCAGCATCATCACCGTCACGAGCCAATTCTACTACACTCTCATCTGTCATAACAGCAAAATCTTCCCAACCTTCTTGTCCCATATTGGCACTCGTCAAATACCGACACCCCCTTTGCTGCCCATTCCATTTTTCGTCTTATTAAATTATAAACAAGTAGCAAAGCCAAAGTCAATACTTGCCCATTAACTGGCAAATACCAATTTTAACTCCTCTGCCTGGCAATTTCATAAAGCAAAACAGTTGTAGCATTTGCCACATTTAATGATGAAATTTTACCCCATTGGGGAATATTTACCAATTGATCGCTTTTTTTGCGCAATAATTCTGGCACCCCTTGTCCTTCTCCACCTACTAACAAACAAATAGGTCCTCGCAAATCACTATGCCACATATCTACAGAGGCATTCATATGAGCAGCAATTACCCATATCCCTTCCTTTTGCAAATACTCTACGGTTTGCGCTAAATTGTTTACCCGCGCAATAGGAACATAAGCAGCAGCTCCTGCAGATACTCTAAGCACGGTTTGATTTACCGGTACACTCCTCCTTTTAGGAATAATGATACCATCTATTCCAACACACTCCGCCGAGCGAATAATGGAGCCAAAATTGTGCGGATCCTCAACCCCTGCTAATAACAATAAAAAAGGATCTTTATTTTTCTGCCTAGCGGCATTCAATATTGCCTCCAAATCGGTATACATAAAAGGCGTGCAAATTGCACCAATTCCCTGATGATGCGGCCCTACCATACGTTCTAGAGCATCTTTTTCTACCATTTGCCACGGAATATTTTTTTGACGACATAAATCTAAAACCTTCGAATAAAAAAGTTTATCTCCCCCATTGCTCAAATAAACTTTATTTACCGTATATTCACTTTGCAAGGCTTCCCATACACTATTTTTCCCTGCAATAAAGCCATTATCTTCAATAAGGAATTCTTTTTTTTCACCTAGTGCATGCCCCTCTTTTTGTACTTCATTTTTCTTATTCTGTTTTTTTAAGGGAAATTTTTGCTTTTTATCCATGTCAACCCCTATTCTTTCCCAACGATTTGTGCTAAAGTTTTTGCTCTACCACAACACATTTTTCCTTCATAACAAATTCCTTCTGTTTCACAGCTAGGACCTGCTTTTGCAAATAAAGTTGGAGCAACTTTGCGCACTTCCACTAACATTTGCTTTGCCAAAGCCCTAATTTCCCATTGCGCTCTATTGCAGCAACGCAACCGAAAAAAGTGATGTAAACTACGAGCATTCATCGTAACAACTAATTTTGTTTCTGTTGCATTAGGCAATAAATAGCGAGCGTCTTCCGCAGGAACACCTTCTTGCAAGAACTCATTATATATGGATTGAATTTTTTTTTTTTGTGTCTCATATTTTTCTTTCCAGAGTGGGTTTTTCATGATGCTAGGCGGAATGATATACTCAAACTGCATTTCTTTCACATACCTTTGTGATTTTTGAGAAAAAGAAACTCCTATACGATGACGAACCAATTGGTGAGAAAGCGCCCGACTAACCCCTTCAATCGCAAAAGTGAAAGAGGCGTGTTCCAAAGGCGAACTATGTCCCAAATCAGTCAATTTTTGTAAAAAACTCTCCACTATATTTTCATCTAAACCGTCCATAATTTCACTGGCTGAAAGAGGGGAATAACAAAGACGGGCGGCAGCTGCCACAACCTTTTCTGGATTAGGCGTATATTCAATTAACTGTACATGCATTGTTTTCTTCCTCCATATAGGATAATAATACAGTAAAAATTTGTTGCAACCTTTCAGTCTGTCCTTTAATATACAAATAACCAATTAAAGCCTCTACCGCAGTTGCCTGTCGATATAACTGAATATCTACATGTTTTGGCACTCGACCTTTTGCATTACGCCCTCTGTGCCAAACAGCTTCTTCTTCCGCACTCAACCCTAAAGCAAAAAGTCGTTGCCCCAAAG
>CALVMT010000038.1 GCA_944347775.1 uncultured Clostridia bacterium
CAGCCACACTTGTCTATGCCAAGCACACGCCACTGTTCCAAAGAGCATTTAATCGGTTCCCTGCAAACAATGACTTTATAGTTTTAGAGATGCCCTATGGCTGATTTCATTCCGTAAAAAGCATTGACTTTCTTCCGTAAAAAGTATATAATAGTAGAAAAGTAATGGGAGCGATTATATGTCTTATATATCTACGACAGAGGTTGCCAATAGATGGGGAGTCTCAGAAAGACGAGTTGTACAACTTTGCTCAGAAAATCGCATAAAAGGAGCACAATTGATTGGAAAAACTTGGCTAATTCCAGACATAGCCCAACGTCCAGTAGATGCTCGTATCAGAAGTGGAAAATATGCTCAAATTACCCCATATGAAAAACCTATTAGTAAGTTGGTGAATACCATATTTGAAGCAGATTGTTTAATAAAAATGAGAGAGATCCCAAATGAGTCCATTGATATGATTCTTTGCGATCTCCCCTATGGTATTACGCAAAACAAATGGGATTCGTATATTTCGTTACCTCAGTTATGGAATGAATATATGAGGATTATAAAGCAAAATGGCGTAATTGCTCTGACATCAGCAGGCGTTTTTACTGCGAAATTGATTTTAAGCAATGAAGAATACTTCAGATATAAATGGGTTTGGGAAAAATCTAAGCCAACGAACTTTTTAAATGCAAAAAAGCAACCTCTTCGAAAACATGAAGATATATGCATCTTTTATAAGAATCAACCCGTTTATCACCCACAAATGATACAAGGAGAGGCTTACGATAAAGGAACAAGGAAGGATCAACTTAGTGGAAGTTATGGAGATTTTAAACCCGTAAGGGTTAAAAGTGATGGGTTAAGGTATCCGACAGATATTATTTATTGTAAGACCGCTGAATCGGAAGGAAAAGTTTATCATCCTACTCAAAAACCTATTGCTTTAGGGCGGTATTTAATAAGAACATATAGTAATCCAGGCGATATTATTTTAGATAATGCCTGCGGAAGCGGCTCTTTCTTAGTTGCCGCATTGCAGGAAGGTCGTAATTTTATTGGTATTGAGAAGAATGAAAACACATCCTTATTCAAGAAAGAAGATATAGACTATATTTACGTTTGTCACGAACGTCTTAAAAGAGTGTGGGACAACTTATCCGATGATGCGAAAAGTACCATTCAAACGAGCCCTTTGATCAATGACTTCAGGAGAGAATAAAATGCCGATAAGAGGAAATGAACGCAGTGCTGTTATAGAACTCATAAGCGACATAAATGTATTTATTTCAAATAAGGATATCACTATAAAGAGGGCTGGCGGTGAATTAACATTGACCGGGAGTCGTAATGCCCTATTCCCCGATATCATGTTGTTTTCAGATACGACAAGAACCCAAGTTCTACAAGGCTGGGAAGCAAAAATGCCGGATGTTTCAATTACTGACGAAACACTAATAAAGAACGCAACACAAAAGGCAATATTGCTTGGAGCTAACAGTTTTGTTTTATGGAATTTTAAAGCAGCACGTTTATATGTTAAAGGACATACGGGAAGCTATTCTGTTATAAAAGGTTGGGACGTACCCGAAATCGTTTCAAGAGAGGATGTTGACAGATACGAGACCAATTGGAAAAGCATTTTACATAACATCTTATTGGATATTAACAGGTTCCTGTTAAACGGTATTCTTGTTGCGACAGAAGTAGAAAATATATTATCTGAAAATATAGGCTCAATGCTCTTAATACGCAATAAAAATGCCGTAGCTGAATTTATCAATTATAGCAGCTTAACTGATACAAGAATAAGCGCGTTTCTAACAAGCTGGTGGAGATCTTATAGCGCTGAATACAACAACGATGAAACAGATGTGACAAAGGCTTATGCAAAAACCATAATTTTGCATTGGTTTAATCGATTCGTCTTTGCAAATTTGATCAAAAAGCACTTCAACGCAGCTCGTGAAGTTGAATGCATCGATACGGAAACCAGCATTAAACAAGCTAATGATGTGTTTAATGCTATTACAAACAGATGTGATTTTTATAATATTTTTGCCGGTATTCAATATGGCGAACTGATACCAGATAGTACATGGCGTGATTTTGTCGCGGTAAATCAATTTCTTATTGAAAATGATTTTGGTAGTTTATCTCAAGAAAGTTCACAGAAAATTTTGGAAAATACCGTTAATATTGCAAAAAGAGAGATACGTGTGCAATATACAACGCCAGAGATTCTTGCAGATATATTAACCCGCATATCAATAAGAAATCTTGTAGAAGATGTGTTCGATCCTTGCTGTGGAACGGGAACCATCGTAAAGGCTGCTAAAAATTATAAAATGGAGAGATTAAATGCTAAGACTGCTATTGATACTATATGGGCCGAAGATAAAGACTCATATCCCCTTCAAATTGCACAATTGGCACTAAGCGATACAAATAATTTTAATATTCCATTGAAGATATTTAAAAAGAATATTTTTGATTTGGAGAAATCTACTAACATCGATATAGTTGCTCCGACAGATGGAAGAATACTTCATTTTCTCCTGCCTGAATTTGGAACAATTATTTCAAATTTGCCTTTTATAGCATTTGAAAATATACTACCGGAAGATGAAATAAAAATAAACAAAATAAATAGCTGGCTTGAAGGATATGGTGTCCATATTGATTCAAGAAGTGATATTTATATTCCTATTATTTTCGCTTTACATAAACATTTGAAACCCAATGGAACCCTGGGCGTAATCGTATCTAACTCATGGCTTGCGACAAAAGCTGGTGATTTATTTTATCGTGCACTATTAAAACTCTTTAATATTGAACAAGTCCATATTAGTGGAAAAGGAAAATGGTTTACTAACGCACAAGTTATTACTACAATTTTAATTCTGAGCAAGAGATGCGATAACGATAATATAAGGGATGTGCCCGAAACAAATTTCTTCCTGTGGAAAAGAAGCCTACCAGAGTTTGCCAACTCTGAAATTCGTGAGAATTTGATCCTAACGTCCCTGCAAAATCTTGAAGTTGATGGAGACACTGTAAAATCAAAAAAATATAGTCAGGAAATGATTGACGCCATCCTTTCTTACAACTTGTCAAAGAACACTCTATTTCATGATGTATCTTGGATTACTGAAATAGGAGATAAACTTTGCCGCAAAAATACTATTTTTAAAGTATTTCGTGGCGAGCGGCGAGGAATGAATAAGATGTTTTATCCTCCGATTGGCACTAAAATTGATCCTGAATTTATTAGGCCCGCATTGGTGTCAAGCAGAAATTTAACATCGTTTCTAGCTGTTCCTGATAGACAAGCATTTTGCTGTAGTTTATCTATTGAAGAGCTACAAAAAAATGGGAAATCAGATACTTTAAGTTGGATAAACCGTTTTAAATATGAAAAAAACGGTAAAGGAAAGCCGTTGTCAGAAGTTTTAACGCGCTCTAATAGGTTTTGGTATGAAATGGATTTCACGGCCACTGCGGAAATTGTTACGGGAATGAATCCAGACAAGCGGTTATTTTATGCGTATTCTTCAACACCTATTTTAATTGATCAGCGTTTCATTGGCTTTAGATTTTTAGATGCAAAAGCCAATAAAGATTTGTGCTTCGCACTATTAAACAGTATGCTTGATATGTTTTTTATAGAGGGGACAGGTTTTGGCCGAGGATTAGGCGTTTTGGATATAAACGCAAGAAACATCTCAGACAGCTTCATGCTGAACCCGAATTATTTAACCAATGAACAAGCAATTGCAATAGTACAAGCTTTTCAGCCCATCAAAAATAGGCAGGTTTTTGATACAGAAACGGAACTACAACAGGAAGATCGTATAAATTTTGACTACGTTGTTTTAAAAGCATTTGGGATTGATAACTATTATGATAGAATAAAGGAATCTCTACTGTCGATGCAAAAAACAAGACGCAATGTTCGTGAAAACTAATCAATTATCTACCAAAATAGTCATTT
>CALVMT010000039.1 GCA_944347775.1 uncultured Clostridia bacterium
CCGGCCGTTCCCACTCCGGCCGAACAGAAAGCGTGGAACGGATATGGAAATAATAGGCCATTGTCCCCTGATCCTTCATCCGGCGAATTGTCTCATCTAAAAGGGCAAAATTTTGATATTTCTTTTCGGTCAGCGTCGGGTCGAGCACCCGATCCGCCAGGTATTTTCTTGTCTTTACCAAATTCGCCAGGATATCGTCTTTATACCGAACCTGCCCGTTGACATAAATCCATTCCACGGCGCCCTCATCCCGCAGCGCGTCCAGCTCCTCCTCTTTAAAGTCCCGGATATTCTCCTGCAGAAGCCGCAGCGCTTCCTCGCGGCTGTATATGTACTGCTCGGGCAGGCGCTCCAAAATCAAAAGCTCCAACTTCAGGCGCTCCCTCAACATCCGGGGAAGCTCTTTTTTCAGCCGCAGGCCAATCATCCGCTTTGCCCCCTCAAAGTCCCCAAACCATTTCAGCTTGGCAATATCCTCCGGCAGCCGGACCGCCAGACTTGTTAAATCATAATACATACTCTATACCTGCCATTCTTCCTCGCAAAATCAAATTGGTTCAGTCAACATTTTAATAAAAAACTCTGGCAATTGTATCGGCGCATACCCATTTTTTATACTCATCCCCCGTAAGATTTCCATATTATTATCACTTTAGTCTCCTGAATTAAATTCTACAAGTTTTTCCCAATCAATACTCCCATCTTCTTTACAAAAACTGTTAGAAAATTCTCTCACAAGCCTATTTGCAGCTTTATTATAGCTCTCCTTGTAATTAGCCACATATTTTTCCGGCATAGTTCCCATATATCCGATAATTTTAATATAGAAATCCTCATCTCCGGTTAGTTCCGCCCAAAACCTTTTTCCCGCCAATTCCTGATACATTTTCGGCTTTCCTCTACCCGAATCTTTCTTCTTTCCATAGCAATAACCAATATACGCTTCATAACGTGCTTTTGCCTGCTGCGCCAGTTTTGATGCTGCCATAAAATTCTGTTCCTGCCGCTTCTTACTGTCAGCATTAAACACTGACGGCCCACTCTTTACTGCAATAGCTGAAATTGTATTCGTTGTTTTATCCTGAATCATAATATCAATTCCTTCTGCCAGTGCTTTATTCCCGCCACTGGCAGCTATTGCTATCGGCTCAAAAAAGCAATTTCCAAAAATTGTCTCTTCGCTTGAACTTACAAAAGCTGTCAACACAGATTCCACAATCTCCGAAGCACTCTGCATAGCTTTTGCACGGTATAGGTATGGATTTTTCCGCTTCATTACTTTTTTAATATTCAGCCCATCAATTTTTTCTATCAAATTAGCATAAAAAGTTTCAAGAGCTGTCGCTATCGCTTTTATGACTTCTTGTTCGTCATATGAATTATTTAACGGCATATAAATTTCCTCCCAATTCTATTGCGTTTCTTATTTTATTATGTACATTCGTTCCCCGGAAACGTTTCGTCTCTACTACAGCATTTCCGTCCGCTACCGCACAAACCGCTTTACCGATAGCTTCTGCAAGCCCCACCGGCACTGCATTTCCAATCTGACGATATTTAGCAGCCGTGGTTCCGGTAAAAATCCAATCATCCGGGAACTGTTGTATCCGGGCATACTCCTTAATACTTAACGGGCGATCTTGTGTAGGATGACACATCATTGTAGCTTTCTGTACTGGAGAGGTTACTACTGTAGGCGACGGCTGATCTTAGGAAAGTCTTCTGTAAAATCCGACTTTTCCTCCACCAGATTTATATGCCCCACCCATAGCAATTGGTATAATATCCTTCGGCAGGTCACGCCAGTTTCCTCCCTCTGGAACCATTTTAAGAAATTTCAGTCGTTCTTCGCTTAATGTAGCACATTCACCTTTATCAAACTCCAAATCCGCAATGGCATCTCTTACCGTTTTCCACTGATACGTTTTATCCTGATGCATTTGAAAATGTGTCGGAATTGGCAGGAATATTCCTTCATTATCCCGGCTGCCAATCAGCACAAACCTTTCCCTGAACTGCGGGACGCCATAGTTTACCGCATCTAGAACACCATATACGGTTTTATAGCCTAATTTATCAAATTCTGATAAAATCACGTCCAGCACGGTTCCTAATCTCTGATCCGGATCGTTCTCGTCTCTTTCCGCCAACGGAACATGCTTTAAAGGAGCTGACATAATTCCTTTTACATTTTCCATAACAAAAAAACGTGGACGAATATAATCAATCATCCGAATGAAATCCATAAATAAACTTCCTCTGGGATCGTTAATACCTAAGCGCTTTCCTGCAGTTGAAAACGGCTGACAAGGCGGTCCTCCGCATATCAAAAAAGGTTCTCCGACAGAACGCCCTGTCAATTCCAAAAGTTTTCGTGGATCTATTTCACGAATATCTCCGCCCAGAACATTATGCCCATTAACCTGCATTGTTTTCACACACGATTCGTCAAAATCCTGCCCGATCAAAACATTAAGCCCAGCCTTTTCCAGACCAATATCCAACCCCATGGCCCCAGAAAACAAAGAAATAACATCCCGATTATCGGCATATTCATTTAGAGCAGCATATTCTATTAAATTTCCCATTAAATCTTCTCTCCGTTTTCTAATATAAAATTCCTTTCAAAAGAACTATTCACAGCCTGTGCAATATCTTCCAGCTCAGCTATAGTAAAACTTTCTCTTTTCATTTTTCCACTTAAATTTTGTGGTGATGTGCCTATTCGGCGTGCCAATTCCGCTACACTAATATCTGACCGCACACACAACACCTTAATTTGCTCAGAAATAGTCATTTCAGGTACCTCTTTTACACATCAACTCTTATCTTACCAGTATAAATCATCCCATTTATACCGTCAACGAAATAATTCACCATTTACATCACAGGGTACTTGTCGAACAATTTCAAGCCTGCTAAAATTAAATCAATAAAATTTTTCAAGGAAGGACGGTGATATCCTTATGCCACGAGATACTGCTACTGTATCCAAAAACATGAGTAAAATCCATAACAAAGATACATCTATTGAACTGCAACTTCGCAAAACACTATGGCACAAAGGATATCGGTACCGTAAAAATTACAAAGCCCTCCCCGGATCTCCAGATATTGTACTTACTAAATATAAAATCGCTATTTTTTGTGACAGTGAATTTTTCCATGGTAAAGACTGGGAATGCTTGAAAATGCGACTCGAAAAAGGGAATAATCCTGATTATTGGATTAAAAAAATTGAACGTAACCGTACCCGTGACTGGGAGAATGACAAAAAATTGCTTTTTCTCGGATACACTGTCATTCATTTCTGGGGGCAGGATATCAAAAAACATACCGACGAATGTCTTCAAGTTATAGAGGAAACCATCTGGGACAATAAAATGGCGACTATTAATGACGATACGTATGACCTTCAATAAATGTTCCATATAGTAAAAAGGAGCTGCTTCGCTCCTTGATTGGGTTTGCCAAGTAAACTGTGTAAGTTTTTATTTTTTGGGGGGTGTCAGGAAATAGATAATCCCCTTCGTAAGATAGTTGTAATTCTAATATGGTTTTTATAAATTGTCAAGCTGTCTCTCCCAGCATCCGCTTTTTCCTCCCCGCGAAATACCCAATTCCCAGCGCATCCGCAAGAAACCATCCGATAGGCACCGC
>CALVMT010000040.1 GCA_944347775.1 uncultured Clostridia bacterium
ATAAGAGCAGAAAAACAGATGATACGCCGGAGAAACGGGACCGGTATATTGGCGAGGTAGAACGGTTCCGGGAAAGATGGGCAAAAGAGCTGGAAGCGGGTGACCCCTATTATAATCCGAATTTTTCTCTGGATGATGCGAACTTTACAATCCGATAGAGAGGGGGAAAGTGATTTGCTAGATCAATTAAAGAACTTATGCAAAGCAATAAAAGAACGAAAACTCTGGCCTGTTATAGCTGTCATTGCATTCCTTAGTTCGGTCTTCCTATTTTATTGGATTGATTATGTCGGGCCGAAAGCGAAAGATTTTGTTTTAGCAGAAACAAATATGAATAATGAAGAAGCACAATATGTGATAGGGGAGATTTACGCTGGGGATGTTATTGAGCAGCAAATACCGGTAGATGCAGATATTTATGGAATTGGTTTTTCTTTTGCAACATATGAGCGGGTAAATAGCTGTACAATTTCAATAGAGGTTTATGATGAAAATGACATATGCCTTTTTACGAAGAATTTATCAGCAGAGGAACTGAAAGATAATGCTTTTTATGACTTTATCTTTGATGAAAAAATTCGTCCGGCCGATACAGACTTCATCCGCGTCATTATTACTTCGCCTGACGGAGAACCGGGAAATGCAATAACTCTATACAGTTCTTTGCAAGAAGAGGTGCCAGGAAGAATACTCTATGTTAATGAAGAAGGAACAAGTACAAATCTTACTTTTCGGCTTCTGGGTAATCAGAAATATTCGATATTGGGTTGGATGTTTCTTTCTTTTTATCTGATCTCAGTTTCTTTAGTTTTACTGGTTTATTTGTTTATGATTAAAGAAGTCCCTCTTGAGAAGGTGTTTATTATAGCGGCTGTTTTATTGGGGATAATTTCTAATGCCGTTTTTCCTCCCAAAGCGATTCCAGACGAAGAAGTGCATATCAATACCGCATATCACTATTCGAATTTACTTTTGGGTAAGGGCTCATCGGAATCTGAGGGAACACTTTATATGCGGCAAGGCGATGCGGAGATTTTTAAGGCTTTGAAGGCAGATCCCGTAAGAGATACTTATTGGGATATTTCAGAACAAAATGATCTTTTTATGTCGGAGGAAGAAAGACAGCTTATTCCTGTTGACGCAAAAATAGTTGATACAACTTTTACTCAATATATTTTCCCCATTATTGGATTAACAATAGCACGTATTTTTCACATCCAGACGATACCAGCGCTATATTTGGGGAGATTTTTTAATCTAGCTTGTTATATTTTTTTCATATACTGGGCAATCCGAAAAACTCCAGTAGCAAAATTGACTTTTTTTGTGGCGGGACTATTGCCAATGGCAGTTCATGTAGCAGCCTCTTTTTCTTATGATGCTTCAACCATAGGGATTTCATTTCTTTTCATTGGCTGGATGCTGGATTTAATTTATCAGAAAGAGCCTGTAAAAAAAGCGGATGTAATCATTTGCAGCTGTCTGGCTTTCTTTTTGCCACAAAACAAGCTGGTATATACTGTTTTAATCGGGCTTTGTTTTTTGATTGCGAAAGAAAAATGGAGTGGATTCAGGAAAATAAAAACTTGCGCCTTATGGATTGGGCTAAGCCTGTCCGGACTGTTGTTGTCGTATAGTGGAAGAATTATAGATGAATTTAGCCGAGAGGCCGAAAGCTGGCAGTCTTCAAAAGGTGCGATGACTTACTCCTTTTCTTGGGTTTTAGAAAATTTCTGGGAAGCCTTACAAATGGGAGTGCGAACATTAGTAGAAACGGGAAGCTGGTATTGGCAAACGATGATCGGAAGTTCACTCTCTTGGCTTAATGTGCCAGTCCATGGATATTTGATTTTAGTGTTAACTATTTGCTTGTTTTTGTCAGTTTTTCCAATAAAAGAAAAAAATGAGGTGCTTGTTGCTAGAAAACAGAAAATATGGATTAGCGTGATTCTTTTCTGTGGAATTGTGTTGATTATTTTAAGCATGCTAACCTGGACCAATGTTGGTAGCGATTTGTTCCAAGGGGTCCAAGGGAGATATTTCCTTCCTATTTTACCTTTGTTTTTGTTGATGTTTAGAGGAAAAGGTATTATTTTGGAAAAACATGTACCTACTGTGATAGCAGTGACCACTGTTACAGTAACTGCATTTGCGTTTTTAGAAAGTTTCTCTTATATTATCCAAAGATAACTATTTTTTAAAGAGGGAGCTATATGATGAAAATTTTATTTTTAAACTTACCGTATAAATTTGCCATCAGCCGGTCCAGCCGCTGGCCGGAAAAAACCAAAAGCGGCACCATGTATTATCCCTACTGGCTGTGCTACGCCGCCGGCGTCTGCATGGATCGGGGCTATGATGTGGAATTGGTAGACTGCATCGTAAAAAAAATGAGCACCGAGGATGTGGTTGAGCTGGTCAAAAAATCGGCTCCTGATTACATTATGGGGGAAATTACTACTTCCACCTGCTTTCACGATTACGAAACGCTGGCTGCAATCAAAAAAGCCTACCCGCAGGGGAAAATAGTAATTGGCGGTACCCATGCTACCGCTTTATCTGAGAGAGTGCTGGAGGAATGCCCGGATATCGATGTAATCGTCCGACAGGAATATGATTTTACCTTGGATGAGGTGATGAAAGCCGGGGAGGATCTGAGCGATGTGTTGGGCGTTACCTGGCGCCGTGATGGCCAAATCGTGAAAAACCCGGACCGTCCCTGGACGGAAGATTTGGACGAGCTGCCTTTTGTATCCAAGATTTATGAAAAATTCCTCGACGTCAATGATTATTGCTATGCGTTTGCCCGCAAGCCCATGATCCAGATTTTCAGCGCCAGAGGGTGCCCGTTCCGCTGTAATTTCTGCTCGTATCCTGAAACCATGAGCGGCCGGTGTTTCCGCAAGCGCAGTGTCAAAAATTTTGTAGACGAATTGGAATATATCGCAGTGCACATGCCTTATATCCAGGAGATTTTTATCGAGGATGATACTTTTACTGTGGATAAAAAGCGCGTGATGGAAATCTGTGATGAGATCAAACGGCGCGGGCTGAAATTGGTTTGGTCCTGCAATACCCGGGCAGATCTGCCCTATGAGGTGATGGCCAAGATGAAAGAGGCTGGCTGCCGCCTGCTGGTTGTGGGCTATGAATCCGGAAATCAGAAAGTGCTGGATGAGACCCGTAAAGGCATCAAGCTGGAGGATTCGTTAGCTTTTGCGCAGAATACCAAAAAATTGGGGATCAAAGTGTTCGGTTGCTTTATGATTGGACTCAAAGGCGATAATTTGAGCACCATTGAAGACACCTTCCGCTTTGCCAAGAAAGTCTATGCCAACGAAGTGTTTTTCCAACAAGCGGTGCCGTTCCCCGGTACGGCGTTTTATCAGTGGGTAAAGGACGAGGGATATCTCAAGACAGAGGATTATTCCAAATGGCTGAATCAGGACGGATATTTGGATTGCCTGGTGAATTATCCTTATGCAAGCGCCAAAGAAATTGAAAAGCTGCGGGATCATCTGATGAGCCGCTACTACTTCTCTTTCACCTATATTTTCAAAACCTTCCTGGCCAACTTAAGCTGGGTAGAGTTTAAGCG
>CALVMT010000041.1 GCA_944347775.1 uncultured Clostridia bacterium
AAAATATACCGTTGCGGTGGAAATGGCGGTGAGGTCCCACCTGTTCTCATTCCGAACACAGAAGTTAAGCTCACTTGCGCCGAAAATACTTTGCGGGCGACCGCACGGGAAAATAGGTATCTGCCGCTTACAACTTTCAGCCGGTTTATTTTGAATAAACCGGCGCAAATTGCCCCTTAGCTCAGTCGGTAGAGCATTCGGCTGTTAACCGAAGTGTCGTCAGTTCGAGTCTGTCAGGGGCAGCCATTACACTTGCGAACCGAACTACGGTTCGCAAGTTTTTTGTATAAACGAAAACCCCGCGATAGTCGCGGGGTTGAAAAGAGGTTAACCGATGGGTCTTGAAAAAAAGGCTCCGATTGTGTAAAATAAGAACTGACCTGCCAGTCAGAAAAGAAAAACACAATCGGAGGATATTAAAATGAAAGACTCATCTAATACCATAAACAGTTTAGCACATACGAAGTGGAATTGCAAGTATCATATCGTGTTTGCGCCAAAATATCGCAGGAAAGTATTCTATGAGGAACACAGGCTGGAAGTGCGGGAGATATTGAGAAAACTGTGTGAATGGAAAGGAGTGGAAATTATAGAGGGAGAAGTGTGTGCGGATCATGTACATATTCTTGTATCGATCCCGCCCAAAATGAGCGTTTCGGTATTCATGGGATATCTGAAAGGAAAGAGTGCGACGATCATATTTCAGAAGTGGGGAAATATGAAATTCGCATACCGAAACCGCGAATTTTGGTGTAAGGGATATTACGTCGATACGGTAGGGAAGAATGCGAAAGCGATACAAGAATATGTTGCGAATCAAATAAAGACGGACAAAGAAACAGACCAATTGAGCATCTTTGACCCGAGAGACCCGTTGACGGGTCGCAAGTAACCAATGCGTGGCTGGCAGGCCAACTAAAAAACGCATTTGCGTTACGCCAGTGAACAAGGGCTATGCCCGAAAAATAAAAACCACGTGCTATGCACGTGGATGATTATTATACTTTAAAACCATAGATAATAACTGACGATTTCGCTATTTTGTCCATTGTGGTTAAAATTCCTATTAAATAAAAAGTCCTGACTTTTATCGTCAGGACTTTTGTCTTTTAAAGGACTATTAAAGTAAATTTCTTTTTTATCGTTGTAGAGAATAATTTTATTTATTAAGGTTTCTATCAGAGTTCCGGCATCTTCTTTCAGTGCATTTTCTAAAAATTTTGTTATATCTTTTTTTGTTAACTTAGTAATATTTCGGCATTGCTTTTTTGCAATCATTTTTGTAATTTCTTCTTCACGGTTTTCCAATTCGATCAAAAGATTTTTTGTTGTTTTTGTAATTATACCTTGCAATACCGCGTTTTGAAGATTTTGTAAAGATGTCTTAACGGATGCCAGCTCTTTTTTAAGTATTTCGATTTCTTCGTTTTTTTCTAAATGTTCTTCTTGATAGCTTAAAATTTTATTTGCAATAAAATCTCTGTTTTCCGGAATACTTAACTGTGATATGATAGCATTTAAGATTTCGGCTTCTAATTTCTTTTGCTGTTCCGCGGTCTTCATACAATCTTTTGTATGAGTTCTTTTTCCAACGCAAGTGTAGTAATGTTTTTTCTCGCCATTGTAGCTTGTTCCCGTATCACCGTTTATATTTTCTCCGCAATAACCGCATTTTATTTTGTTTCTTAAAAGGTAGACGGTTTTTTCACTTCGTTTGCCTTTATTATCTCGTTTAATTCTGTTTTGAACCTTATAAAATAATTCTTTTTCAATGATTTTGGGAAACATATTATCAACCAACTCATCGCCTTTTTTATACCATCCCATATATCGCGTGTTTCTTAGCATTTGATAGATAACCTGATTGCTTAATTTTCTACCGGTGTTAAGCCGACATTCGCGATCGAGATAATTTATTATTGTTGACGCGCCGACACCTAAGGCTGCTTGTGAGAAAATATATTTGACGTTTTCAGCCTCTACGTCTTTAATACAAATTTTCTTGTTTACAACTTTATAGCCATAGGGAAGAAGTCCTCCTTGCCAGATTCCTTTGAGTCTTAATTCTCTCATTCCTCGTTTCACTTTTTGAGAAAGTTCGGCGGAATAATACTGATTCATACCTTCGAGGAGGCTTTCAAGAATAATTCCTTCCGGCGTATCAGGAATGTTTTCCATACAGGATAATACCTTGACGCCGTTATCTTTCAAAGTTTTTTTGTAAATAGCCGTTGCATATTTATCTCGTGAGAATCTATCAAGTTTGTAAACGAGAACGTAACTCCATTGTTTTTTATAACTATCTTTAATCATACGTTGGAATTCGTCGCGCTTATCGGTTGTACCCGATATTGCTTCATCAATATATGTATCAATTATGAACATATTGTTTCTTTCGGCATATTCTTTACATACGCGTAATTGTCCTTCGATCGACTGTTCTGTCTGTTTGTCGCAAGAATATCTCGCATAAATAACTGCCTGTTTCATCTCTTTTTTTGTTCTCCTTTTATTTTTTTTAAGTTATGGAATAAATTTTTGATTAACATTTCCAGATCCTCATCTGAAAACGATTTTAAATCGAGTCCTTTTTTTATAATAATTTCGTCCATTAGACCGTCCTCCTTGTGATGGTTTGAGAAATACCTCTCACAATCACAAGTACACTTTTTACAAAATGTCCACGGTCAAAGATAAAATTTTTTATTATTGCAAGTTATCAACACAAGAAGTGGGACACACAATTTCCCCCTGAAAGTAAAGGAAAATTCATATCTTTTTTACCGTTAATAATCATAAAAACATTCTCCTAAATTAAAAATAATTTTTTTCGGCACAAACCTAACACCAGAAAAAAGCCTTA
>CALVMT010000042.1 GCA_944347775.1 uncultured Clostridia bacterium
TGAGCAGAGAAGTGATAGAGCGGATGCGAAAAGTGAATTGATGCGGCAAGCACCGAAATCAAAGGCAAAGTGCGACGGAAAGCGGAGATTTTCGCAAGCGGTTCAGCGCGAAACTCCGCCGGTCGCCGCCTTGATTTCGCCTTGCCGCAGGCACCGAGATTGATTGATGCGCACTAGGCCGTGACGTGTGCTTGTCGCGGCGACGCGAAGCGGCGCCTCTCGTATCAAGACAAGCACACGTCACGGTTGCATTTGATTATTTTTTTGTAAGAAGAGCTATCTTTTGTCTTGAAATAATGCTTAATTTATGCTATACTAATAAAGAATTTGTGCAAAAGGAGTGCTTAATTGATGACACTAGGAGAATGTATCAAAAAAGCCAGACAAAAGGTTTTTTTAACCCAAAGCGCATTTGCAGATGAATTATCGGTTTCATTATCGACCGTCAGTCGTTGGGAAGCTGATAAAAGTAAACCTAACTTAGTTGCGATGAAGGAAATTAAAAATTTTTGTTCTAAATACTCTTTACCGTATAATGCGATAGAAGTGGCTTGGCTAAATCAGGAGGATAACACAAATGAATAACGAATATTCGCCCAAGATCGTATCTATTTTTTCTGGCTGTGGTGGTTTGGATCTTGGTTTTCATATGGAAGGATATGAAACGATTTGGGCTAATGATTTTGCTGAATGGGCGGTAAAGTCTTTTAAGAGAAATTTAGGTAATGTAATTAAATTTGCTGATATTACAAAAATAAATCCTTATACTGACAAGTCTATTCCAGATTGCGATTTGGTTTTAGGTGGATTCCCTTGTCAGGATTTTTCAATAATCTGGAAACAGCCTGGATTAAATGGAACGCGTGGTGGTCTTTTTAGACACTTTGCAGAATTTGTTGATGCAAAAAAACCGAAGGCATTTGTTGCTGAAAATGTCAAGGGTTTATTAACAGCAAATGACGGAAAAGCTATCGATGTTATTATAAAAGACTTTGAAAGCATTGCTCCTGGTTATTTGGTTAAACCACATCTTTATAATTTTGCCGAATATGGCGTTCCTCAATTTAGAGAACGTGTATTATTTGTTGGTGTTCGCCTCGATACAGGTTTTAATTTTATTCACCCGAAACCTTCTCATGGACCTAATGCCGGTACTTCATATTTTACGGCAGGAGAGGCTCTTAAAGGTGTAGAAAAAGTAGTTGCAAATAATGAACATATAAATGTAAAAGAAAAGACTCGTAAGATGTTGGAGTTAATTCCTGAAGGTGGGAATTTTACGGATATTCCTAAAGATAACCCTCTTTATGTTAAAGGAATGATTAGCCATGTTTATAGAAGGCTTAAATTGGATGAGCCAGCAAAGACAATTATAGCGGCTGGAGGCGGTGGTACATGGGGTTATCATTATCCAGAACCCAGACCTTTAACAAATAGAGAGAGAGCTAGATTACAATCTTTCCCTGATGATTTTGTTTTTGAAGGAAATATTACTGAAGTGCGTCGACAAATTGGTAATGCCGTTCCGCCTGTTGGTGTCCGTGCAGTAGCAAAGAGATTGTTGCCGTTATTTACGGGTGATTACGAGCCAATTGATTTGATGCCACAATATGAATTGTTAAAGTCAATGACTGTCAAACAAAGACTGGAATATGTCACCGAAGAGATGAACTAGGAGGAAAATATGGATCTGCTTTTGTCTAATTATCCGCCATTAAAAACTTCGTATAATACTTTTTTTGATGAATTTTATAGGTTATTACCAAAAGCGAAGCGACTCGATATTGCTGTAGGATATATTACAGCTGATTCATTAATCGAGCTTAAAAAGATTATTGAGCTAAATGATATTAATCTTGTAAACTTGACGATAGGCATGCATTATTTGGAACATTTTACAAAAGTACAATATAATGCTGCCGTAAGTCTTAATTCTTTCCTGAGTGAAAATCATATTGGTGAAGTTAGGTTGGTAACTCCATTTCGTTTTCATGGGAAATTATACTCGTTTAGTAATGACATAGGTCCTTATGCGGGCATAATAGGTTCAAATAATCTTGGTAGTATTGTCGAAGGCGGTTCAAGGATATATGAAAGTTCTGCTCTATTTACTTCAGCCCAAGACGCCAAAACGATTAATGATTTTATTCAGAAATTAGTTGTAACTAGTACTACTAATATAAAGGATTTAGAGATTGATGTTTTCAATGAAAGCAATCAGCTTTTAGAGGGACATGAGTTTGTTCAGAAAGTTAAGCCTGAAAAAATGGCTAAAATCTTAGCAAGTCTTTCAGACATTCATTTTGACATTCCGATTAAAGGATATGAAGTCTCCGGGAAAAGTAATCTCAATGTTTTCTTCGGTAAGGGTAGACAAAGCCCTAATGGGTTGGTAAAGCCACGTCATTGGTATGAGGTGGAGATTATTGTACCTAAAGATGTAACAAGTCAACCTGGTTATCCACAGAGTAAAACAGAAACAGCAGAGTTTAATGTGATTACAGATGATGGATGGGAATTTAAGTGTAAGGTAAGTGGTGATTACAGTAAAAATTTCCGCTCCGAAGGTGATTTGAAAATATTAGGAAAATGGTTAAAAGGACGACTGGAAAATGCGGGAGTATTAAAAGTTGGAGATCCTGTTACTATTCAAACGTTATTAGATTATGGCAGAAATACTTTCTCATTGATAAAAACAAAGATTGAAAATACTTGGTTTTTGGATTTTGGAGTTAAAAGATGAGTTATTTAGAGAAATATTTAGATAGAATAAAGCAGAATGGAAATCCATCGTTAGCTGAAGCTATAAAGAAAACGACGGAAGACATTGTGCCTCAATATATATCAAATTTCTCATATAGAGAACATGTTGTGAGCTTATTAGTCGGAGATGTACAAAGCGGAAAAACAAGTCATATGTTTGGATTGATTTGCGCTGCTGCCGATGAGGGCTTTTTGAATATTGTATTATTAACGACTGATAATATCATGTTGCAACAGCAAACTTTTAAGCGAGCTCAAAGAGATTTGTGCGATTTTTGTGTCTGCGATGAAACAGAGTACTTAAGATTTGTAAGCAACAATATGAAAAAGCCTGCTGTTATTGTACTAAAAAAGAATTCAAAAGTTTTGTTACAATGGAGAAATAATTTTTCATCAACAAGTTTTTGTGCGGGCAATCCTCTGTTTATTGTTGATGATGAGGCCGATGCCGCAAGCTTGAATACGATGGTAAATAGGCAAAGACAAAGTACAATCAATAAACACTTAGAGGCTATTAAAAAAACTACATCAAGCAGTATCTATTTAGAGGTTACAGGTACACCGCAATCTATTTTACTGCAAACAATGAAAAGTGGTTGGAAGCCATTATTTATATACTATTTTAATCCTGGAAAGGGCTATTTAGGCGGAAATTTCTTTTTTAAGTCAGAAAATTCCCCTAATATTATATTTACAGACAACAATGAGAGTGTTGATATTCTATGCGATGATGAATATCCTGAAAATGGGCTTAAGCAAGCACTGATGGTTCATTTGATATCGTCTGCCCATATATTAAAAAGTGGTGGGAAAGTCTGCAACTTCTTAATTCATCCAAGTCATAAAATTAAGGATCACGGTAGTTTTGCTGAAAAAATTGGCGAATATTTGAATGAGATCTTCCTTTCTCGAAATGAAAATGTTACAAAGGAAGCATTTTACGATATATATTGCAATCTTCAAGCAACAAAAAAAAGTCTGTTGGGTTTTGATGAAATATATGACTTTATAGGAAGCCTGTTGAGTGATGACAAAGTAAATGTGTTAGTGTTAAACTCAGAAGCATCATTCGAGCAAAATACATTATTTGAAAGTGGCTGCAATGTTATTATTGGTGGGAATAGCTTGGGCAGAGGAGTAACTTTTCCTCAGCTTAATACGATTTATTATTGTAGATTATCTAAAAATCCGCAAGCAGATACAATGTGGCAACATGCAAGAATGTTTGGATATGATAGGGATTCACAACTAATTCGCGTATTTATGCCACCGGTTTTATATAAATTATTCTCTGAAATTAATGATACTAATAATGCTATAATTAGGCAAATTCAATTGTATAATAATGGGAAAGATATCAAGATATTCTATCCAAAGGGGTTGAATCCTACTCGTAAAAATGTTTTGGATAGGAAAGCAATTGGAGTTTATTCTGGTGGCGTCAATTATTTCCCGTTCTATCCCGTCAACGATGACATTGTGGCTATTGATTCATTTTTGTCCACTTTTGAGGATGGAGTCTATCAAGTAAGTCTAAAATTTATCAATAAATTATTGGAAATGGTTAGATCTGAAACGGACGAATGGAATGTTGTGGCTTTTAGAGGTTTTGTAAATACCCTACTCTCTACTAATCCAGGAGCTCAAGGTCGACTTATTATTAGAAGGAATAGAGATATTAGTAAAGGGACAGGAACATTATTGTCTCCTACAGATAGGGCTTTGGGCGATGATTTTCCTGATGAACTTGTTTTGACATTATATAAAGTAACTGGAAATAAAGGCTGGAATGGTAATCAGCTTTGGATTCCTAATATAAAGCTTCCAGGAGATTATACATATTATACCGGTGAATAAATAATGGTTGACAAGTAAGCCAGTTCCCTTTTTTGGGATAATACTCTGCATACAATAAATTTACTTATTGGTATAAATTTAACATTCTTTTCTTCTTCAAAGTCGCATATTCGTATGCGACTTTCGTTCCGCTTTTAGGCTGTTCACGGGTGATGCGGCCTCTTGTGGCAGGCTTGAGGGGAGGTTTGTAGTTTTCATCATAATAGAAAATACAGAGATCTGCCTTGTCGA
>CALVMT010000043.1 GCA_944347775.1 uncultured Clostridia bacterium
GATTGGTTCAGAAATAAACGCGTAGAACAAGAACGTTTGTTAAACGCCGCAAAATTTGCGGTTGAAAATGCAAATATTAAGCCTAAAAAAATACATAATTTTTCAAGTGCAGTTTCTTTTGAAGAAGTTGCCGAAGTAAAACATTTTGAATTTCCTAAATATGTAATGGCGGATGATCTTAAAACGGCGGAAAAATGTGGCTACAATAGGTTACGGGTTATTAACGCGATTGTTGAGCTTGAATCGCCGCTATCGGAAGAATGGTTATTGAAACGCATTTCTTTCTTGTTTGGCAGAGAAAAGGTGACGAGCGTAGTTCGTAGGGAATTTGAGGATACAATGGAAAACTGCGATAATTTTAAAATTGTGCGTAAAAACGGTTTTTTGTATGCGCAAGAGAAAGGAATCCCCATGCTCCGTGTCCCTTATAAAAACGCTAAAATAATCCGCGAAATCAAGTATATTTCTTTAGAGGAATTGGCACTTGGCATAAGAGAAATTTTAAAACAGAACATAAGCGTTGAAAAAAACGGTTTATTTCGTTTACTTATTCAGCAGCTTGGATTTACTCGTGTTGGAGATGCTCTGATTGACCGTTTAGAATCTGCTTTGCAATTATTATCAAAACAAATTGAAGTCAATGGTGATATGCTGTCGTTAAAAAGCAAATAATCTAATAAAATTTTAAATTTCAATGAACGATATTGTGGAAATTATACCCAATACGCAAGACAAGAATTAACATATAAAAGGAGAACAGGAAATGGCGAACGAAAAGACAACGGCGGATATCGGGTTTGAAGAGAAAATTTGGAAAGCGGCTTGTGTTTTGAGAGGGAATATTGACGCGGCGGAATATAAAAGCGTCGTTTTGGGACTGATTTTCTTAAAATATATTTCTGATCGCTTTGAGAGAAAATACGAAGAACTCAAAGAAGAGGGCGAAGGTTTTGAGGAAGACGTGGATGAATATATTTCGGAAGGAATTTTCTTTGTACCGCAGGGCGCAAGATGGAGCGACATTGCGGCAAATGCGCATACACCTGAAATCGGTATGGTGATTGACAATGCCATGCGCAGTATCGAAAAAGAAAATAGCAGATTAAAGGGTATTCTTCCCAAAAACTTTGCACGCCCTGAATTGGATAAGAGACGGCTGGGCGACGTTGTCGATCTGTTTACAAATATTAAAATGCACGAGCACGGAAACGAAAAGGATATTCTCGGCCGTACTTATGAATATTGCCTTTCTAAATTTGCAGAGCAGGAAGGAAAATTGGCGGGCGAATTCTATACGCCGTCCTGCGTTGTTCGGACATTGGTAGAAATTTTGCAGCCGTACCATGGCAGGGTTTACGATCCGTGCTGTGGTAGCGGCGGTATGTTCGTGCAGTCGGCAAAGTTTATCGAAAATCACAGCGGAAACATCAATGATATTTCCGTTTACGGGCAGGATTCTAACCCGACGACGTGGAAAATGGCGCAGATGAATTTGGCAATTCGCGGCATTGACGCAGATCTCGGTCAGTATAATGCCGATACCTTTTTTAACGATTGCCACCCGACGCTTCGGGCAGATTATATCATGGCAAATCCGCCTTTTAACCTTTCCGATTGGGGCGCTGATAAATTGCAGGACGACGTCCGCTGGAAATACGGCATTCCGCCCGCAGGCAACGCCAACTTTGCTTGGCTGCAACATATGATTTATCATTTGGCACCGAACGGCAGAATCGGTATGGTGCTTGCCAACGGTTCTCTTTCTTCTCAGTCCGGCGGAGAAGGTGAAATCAGAAAAAATATTATCAACGCGGATTTGGTGGATTGCATTATCGCCATGCCTGCGCAGCTTTTCTATACAACGCAGATTCCTGTATCGCTTTGGTTTTTGTCTAAAAATAAAAAGCAAAAGGGCAAAACGCTGTTTATCGACGCGCGCAAAATGGGTACGATGGTGACGCGCAAACTTCGCGAATTGACAGATGAAGATATTAAAAAACTTGCCGAAACGTACAACGCGTATGTAGAGGGAACGCTTGAAAATGTGAAAGGTTTTTGTGCGGTAGTGGAAACGGCAGAGATTGCAAAGCAAGATTATATTTTAACGCCTGGGCGGTATGTAGGAATTGAAGAACAGCAAGACGACGGCGAACCCTTTGAAGAAAAAATGACTAGATTAACCGCCGAACTTTCCGAAATGTTCAAAAAATCGCACGACTTAGAAGAAGAAATCCGCAAGAACTTAGGAGCGATCGGGTATGAATTGTGAGTGGAAAATGGTTAGCGTTCAAGATTTAATTGATGCGCAAATGATTGAAGAGCCTAAAGATGGAAATCATGGAAATATTCACCCTAAAAGTACAGATTATGTAACTCAAGGTATACCTTTTATTATGGCAAATGATTTAGTAAATGGTCGAGTTGATTATCAACACTGTGCTTATATTTCAGAAAAACAAGCCAAAAAATTAAAAAAAGGTTTTTCTCGCCCTGGAGATGTCTTATTGACGCATAAAGCAACGATTGGTAGGACAGCAATTGTAACGGGTGATTATGAAACCATTATTTTGACACCGCAAGTTACGTATTACAGAACAAAAAAAGGTATATTGAATAGATATTTAAAATATTATTTTGATTGCGCTTATTTTCAAAATATACTTGCTAACTGGGCTGGAGCGGGTAGTACGCGGGCATATTTGGGTATTACTGCTCAAAAAAAGCTTCCAATACTATTGCCCCCATTGGAGACACAAAAAAAGATAGCGAAAATATTATCCGCATTGGACGATAAAATCGAATGTAATAATCAAATCAACAAGAATTTGGAAGAGCAAGCGCAGGCTTTATTTAAAAAATTCTTTATAGATATAGACTTAATACCTGATGGTTGGTCTAAGGGATGTTTATTAGATATTGCAGACTATCTAAATGGTCTTGCAATGCAGAAGTTTCGTCCGTCAGAACGAGACATAGGGTTGCCCGTGTTAAAAATCAAGGAACTCCGTCAAGGGATGTGTGATGATAGTAGTGAGAAATGTTCTTCATCAATTAAAGATGAATATATAGTTCATGATGGTGATGTTATATTTTCTTGGTCGGGTAGTCTTTTAGTGGATTTTTGGTGTGGGGGGACGTGTGGATTAAATCAACATTTGTTCAAGGTTACCTCAAAAAATTATGATAAGTGGTTTTACTATTTTTGGACTCTTTACCATCTTGGACGTTTTAGTGCAATTGCATCTGCTAAAGCAACAACAATGGGACACATTAAACGTGAGGATTTAATGAATGCGGAAGTGGTTTTACCTTCAAAAAAAGACTATAAAAAAATTGACATTTTATTAAAACCAATTGTTAATTTGATCATTAAAAATCGTATCGAAAATAGAAAACTTGCGCAGCTTCGCGACACTCTTTTACCCAAACTGATGTCGGGCGAATTGGATGTTTCCGATATAGATA
>CALVMT010000044.1 GCA_944347775.1 uncultured Clostridia bacterium
ACGTTTTGCAATTCGTGAAGGAGGCAGAACAGTAGGTTCAGGAGTTGTAGCGAGCATTATAGAGTAAGCGTCAACAAAGAAGAAAACACAGACAGCCATATGTGGCTGTCTGTTTCTTTCTAGATTAAGGCGTGATAGTAGCGTTTTTCCTAAATTATGTCGGTTTTTGCGAAACAGATAAAGAAATGCCTTTTATAGAAAAATATTTATAATGAATTGAAGGAAAGCAAAAATAAATGTAAAAAAACTATTGCAAATACAAACTGTGTGATATATAATGATAAAGCTGCGTTAATATGCGTAGTTTCTGTAAGAAGGTTGCCGGAGGCCATTTCCGGGTAATTTCTGCAGAAAAAAGCTCACTGGATGAGCGATATTGTCTTTCTTATAGTTTGGCGTAAGGAAGATCTTGGCAAGTGCAAATAAGGCATTTGCCAAAAAAAATGGTGTGGCACACGCGGAAGCGTGTATCGGCACACGGTTTAGGAGGAATAAAAAAGAATGGCAAGCCAGAGGATCAGAATTAAATTAAAAGCATATGATCACAATCTGATCGATCAGTCAGCATCCAAAATAGTGGAAACGGCAAAGCGTACAGGCGCAAAAATTTCAGGACCGATCCCGCTCCCTACGGAAAAAGAAGTTGTGACAATCTTGAGAGCGACGCATAAGTATAAGGACTCTCGCGAGCAATTTCAGATCAACACACACAAGCGGCTTATTGATATTCTTGAAGCAAATGCAAAGACAACTGATGCATTGATGCGTTTGGATTTACCCGCCGGCGTTGATATTGAGATCAAGCTTTAATCCGGAAGTGTAGGAGGTAGACAATGCTGAAAGCTATTTTAGGTAAAAAAGTAGGAATGACGCAGATCTTCACAGAAGATGGCGCAATGATTCCCGTCACGGTAGTTGAAGCCGGCCCTTGCGTTGTTACGCAGGTAAAGACTGTAGAATCTGATGGATATGATGCAGTTCAGGTCGGATTTGGTAGTATTAGAGAATCTTTGGTCAATAGACCAGCAGCCGGGCAATTTAAAAAGGCCGGCCTTGCTGTAAAAAAATATTTGAGAGAGTTCCGTACTGCGGAAGAATTTAAAGTTGGCGATGAAATTAAAGTGGATGTGTTCGAAAACGGAGATAAAGTTGATGTGACGGGCATATCAAAAGGTAAAGGTTACGCTGGCGCAATTAAGAGATGGGGGCAACATCGTGGCCCAATGGCACATGGATCTAAATATCACAGAGGTCAAGGCTCAATGGGCGCGAAGGCATATCCGGGCAGAGTTCTTAAGACTAAAAAAATGCCTGGTCATATGGGCTCTGTACAGCGTACAATAATTAATGTGGAAGTAGTAGGAGTGGATGCAGAAAAGAATATGCTTTTAATTAAAGGGTCTGTTCCAGGAGCAAAAGGTCAGCTTCTTACTATTAAAAAATCGACAAGAGCATAACATGATCGGAAGGAGGAATATGTAAATGCCTAGTGTAAATGTGTATAATCAGGATGGCAGCGTAGCCGGAGAGATCATGTTAAATGATGAAGTATTCGGCATTGAAGTGAATACGTCAGCAATCCACCAAGTTATTGTTGCACATAATGCAGCAGAAAGACAAGGTACTCAGTCGGCATTGTTTCGCAGTGAAGTTAGTGGCGGCGGTATAAAGCCGTGGCGTCAGAAAGGGACAGGCAGAGCCAGACAGGGTTCAATCCGTGCTCCACAATGGAGACATGGAGGTGTTGTATTTGCACCAAAGCCCAGAGATTATGATAAGAAGGTAAATAAAAAGATTAAGACATTGGCAATGAAAAGTGCACTTTCAATGAAAGTGGCAGAATCTGAACTGATTGTTGTCAAGGGAATTAATTTGGAAATGGGCAAGACAAAAGAAATTACGAAGATTTTGGAAAACTTAAAAGCGGCAAAGAAGACATTAATTCTAACCGAAGAGAAGAATGAACTCGTCTGTAGAGCGGCGAACAATATCCCCACAGTACAGACCGGCATAATTGGTGCGGTTGGTGTATATGATATTGTCAATTGCGACAGCTTGATTGTTACTGAGGCGGCTGTTAGAAAGGTCGAGGAGGTTTACGCACTGTGAAAAACTTACATGACATTATTCGCGGGCCGGTTTTGACAGAAAAGAGCTATGACCAGATTCCGCTGAAAAAATACAGCTTTGAAGTTGCAATAAATGCAAATAAGGTTGAAATTAAAAAAGCAATTGAGGAGATTTTTGGTGTCCAAGTTGCAAATGTAAATACATTGACTCATAAAGGTAAGGAAAAGAGACAAGGCTATACAAGTGGAAGAACACCGAAGGTAAAAAAGGCGGTTGTCACTTTAAAAGAGGATTCCAAACCCATTGAATTTTTCGAAAGCATGATTCAGTAAGGAGGATTTGAACGATGGCAATAAAAAATTATAAGCCTACTTCTCCTGGTAGAAGGGGAATGGCCGTTTCCACATATGAAGAAATTACGTGTACAAAGCCTGAAAAATCTTTGCTGATCAGCAAGAAAAAAACTGGCGGGCGCAATGCGCATGGTCGTATTACTGTACGTCATATCGGTGGTGGAAATAAGCAGAAAATCAGAGTTGTTGACTTTAAACGCAATAAAGACGGTGTGCCGGCAAGAGTTGCTACAATTGAGTATGATCCAAATCGCTCTGCAAATATTGCTTTATTATATTATGCAGATGGCGAAAAGAGATATATTTTGGCACCGATTGGTTTAAAGGTGGGAGACACAATTGTTTCCGGAGAAACAGCTGATATTAAACCGGGAAATGCTTTGGAAATTAAAGATATTCCGGTTGGTACAATGATTCATAATATCGAAATGAAGCCGGGCAAAGGTGGCCAGTTGGTAAGAAGTGCGGGAAATGCAGCGCAGCTGATGGCAAAGGAAGGCACTTATGCACAAGTAAGATTGCCTTCTGGTGAAGTTCGGCTGATTCCGATGAACGCAAAGGCAACAATAGGTCAGATTGGAAATGTTGATAATTCCAATGTTAAGCTGGGTAAAGCCGGCAAGAAACGCAATCTTGGTGTGCGGCCCACAGTAAGAGGGTCAGTTATGAACCCTGTTGACCATCCACATGGTGGTGGCGATGGTAAGTCGCCAATTGGTAGACCGGGCCCTGTTTCTCCTTGGGGACAGCCCACTAATGGTTACAAAACAAGAAAGAAAAAGAATAAATCCAATAGACTTATCGTGCGTCGCAGAAATGCAAAATAAGCTATCGGCATGAGCAAGGAAGGAGTTATGATTAAATGAGCAGATCGGTCAAAAAAGGACCTTTTATACAAGCAAAGCTGTTACAGCGTATACAGCAGATGAATGAAAGGAACGAAAAGAAGGTTTTGCGGACATGGTCTAGGGCATCTACAATTTTCCCGGATATGGTATCTCATACAATCGCTGTGCATGATGGCAGAAAATTTGTTCCTGTATATGTAACAGAAGATATGGTTGGACACAAGCTAGGTGAGTTTGCTCCTACCCGTACATTTAGAGGTCATGCAGGCGATAAAGCTGCGAAGAAGAGATAAGGGAGGATAAAGATGGCAACACGTGAAAGAGAAAAGGCCGCAAAGAGACAGGAAACAAAAGATAAACGTCCTAAAGCGGTAGCAAAATATATCAGAATTTCTCCTACCAAGGTGAAGATCGTTATTGATTTAATTCGTGGGAAGAGCGTTGCTGAAGCGAAGGCAATTTTGATGGCGACGCGCAGAGCAGCTTGCGAACCGGTAATTAAATTGCTGAACAGCGCAGTTGCAAATGCAGAAAACAATCTGGAGCTTTCAAAGGATAATTTATATGTTGCTGAGATTTATGTAAATAAAGGGCCGACATTAAAGCGGTTCCAGCCCAGAGCGAGGGGCAGAGCAATGCAAATTCTTAAGAGAAGCAGCCATATTACGATCATTCTTGATGAGGTTAAGGAGGTAAAATAATGGGCCAGAAAGTAAATCCACATGGTTTTAGAGTCGGTATTATGAAAGATTGGGACTCTAGATGGATGGCTAAAAAAGGTCAGTTTTCTGATTTTATTGTAGAAGATGACAAAATTAGAAAATTTATAAAGAAAAAACATTATGAGGCCGGCATCTCCAAGATTGAAATCGAGAGAGCTGCAAACAAAGTTTCTGTAACGATATATACTGCAAAACCCGGAATGATTATCGGCCAAAAAGGCAGCAGTATGGAAGCACTCAGAGCGGATCTACTTAAATTGACAGGCAAAGCTTTGGTCTTAAATGTTGTAGAAATAAGAAAGCCGGATACTGATGCACAGTTGATTGCTGAAAATGTTGCACAACAGTTGGAACGCCGTATTGCTTTTAGACGTGCAATGAAACAATGTATTGGTCGCGCGATGAGAGGCGGCTTAAAGGGAATTAAGATTATGGTAGGTGGTCGCCTTGGAGGCGCAGATATTGCGAGATCCGAGCAGTATCATGAGGGCAGTATTCCGTTACAAACAATTCGTGCAGATATTGATTACGGTTTTGCGGAAGCCAATACAACATATGGGAAAATTGGTGTAAAAGCATGGACTTATAAAGGTGAAATTCTTCAAAATCCTCTAAAAGAGAGAGCGCGCGGGATGAACGAACCCAGAAGAGAGAGAAGAAACCAGGAAGGAGGAAGAAGACATGTTAATGCCAAAAAGGGTTAAGCATAGAAGAGTCTTTAGAGGCCGCATGAAGGGAAAGGCTCAACGTGGGAATTTTGTTTCTTATGGTGAGTATGGCCTGATGGCGACACAACCTTCTTGGATTACCAGTAATCAGATCGAGGCTGCACGTATTGCAATGACGCGTTATATTAAAAGGGGCGGCCAAGTGTGGATAAAGATTTTTCCGGATAAGCCGATTACAAAGAAACCGGCAGAAACACGAATGGGTAGCGGTAAAGGTGCTCCTGAATATTGGGTAGCGGTGGTTAAACCTGGCAGAGTATTGTTTGAGATTGCAGGTGTCTCTGAAGATATTGCCAGAGAGGCGTTGCGTCTTGCTGGAAATAAACTTCCGATTAAGTGCAAATTTGTGAAAAAAGAAAACATAGAAGAAGGCGGTGAGCAAGTTGAAGGCTAACGAATTAAGAGAAATGACTGTCGAAGAGCTTAATACAAAACTCGGCGATCTTAAGACAGAATTCTTCAACCTGCGCTTCCAGAAAGCAACGGGGCAGCTCGGAAATCCCTTAAGCATTAGGGATATTAAAAGAGATATTGCTAGAGTAAAGACTGTTCTTAGAGAACGCGAACTTAATGCCGCCGGCAAATAAGCGTGAAAGGAGAAAGCTTTATGGAAGGGCAAGAAAGAAATCTTCGCAAAGTCAGAACTGGCGAAGTTGTAAGTACAAAAATGGAAAAGACGATTGTTGTCCGTGTAGATGAGGTAAAAAAACATCCGATTTATAAGAAAGCGGTTCACTATTCTAAGAAATTTAAGGTGCATGATGAAAAAGGTGAAGCCGGCGTCGGAGATGTTGTCAGCATTATGGAAACACGTCATTATAGTAAAGATAAATATTTTAGACTCGTCGGGATCGTCGAGAAAGCAAAATAACGGATAGGAGGAGCTTATAAATGATTCAACCGCAAACATATTTGAAGGTTGCCGACAACTCCGGGGCAAAAACTATCCAATGCTTCAAGGTGCTTGGCGGCTCCATGAGAAGAACAGCTAATATCGGAGATATTATTATTGCATCTGTTAAGACAGCTGCCCCTGGTGGCGTAGTTAAGAAGAAGGATGTTGTTAAAGCTGTTGTTGTCAGAAGCGTGAGTGGCGTAAAAAGAGCGGATGGTTCGTATATTAAATTTGATGAAAATGCCGCAGTAATTATTGATAACAATAAACAGCCCAGAGGTACTCGTATTTTTGGGCCGGTTGCAAGAGAAGTCAGGGATGAAGGATTTGTCAAAATCGCCTCTCTTTCTCCTGAAGTACTTTAAGAAAGCGGGGTCTTTGAAATGGCTAAATTACATGTAAGAAAAGACGATACCGTTGTAGTAATTACGGGTAAAGAAAAAGGCAAAAAAGGCAAAATCTTGGTTGCTATACCCAAAGATGGTAGAGTTGTGGTAGAGGGTGTAAATATTGTTAGCAGACATACTAAACCTCGTGGTCAAGCTAATCAAGGCGGCATCCTTAAAAAAGAAGCGCCAATTAATGCATCGAATGTTATGCTTTATTGCAGCAAATGTGATAAAGGGGTTCGTGTTACAAATAAGGTGCAAGAAAATGGCGACAAAGTCCGCGTATGTAAGAAGTGTGGCGCGGTAATTGGTAAATAAGCGGAAGGGAGGATTCGAAATTGCCTAGACTGAAGGATACATATAATGCGGAAATTGTACCCGCTATGATGCAAAAATTCAACTACAAAAGCGTTATGCAAGTTCCTAAGTTGGAAAAAGTAGTAATCAACATGGGCATGGGTGATATCAAGGATAATCCTAAAGCTTTGGAATCTGCCCTCGCTGAACTGACTGATATTTCTGGCCAAAAGCCGGTTGTTACATTGGCAAAGAAGTCCGTTGCAAACTTTAAAGTTCGTGAAGGAATGAAAGTAGGTGCAAAAGTAACAATCAGAGGCGATAGAATGTATGAGTTTGTAGATAAGCTGATTAGTATTGTTATTCCACGGATAAGAGACTTTCGAGGAGTTTCAGCGAATTCTTTTGATGGCAGAGGAAATTATGCTCTCGGTCTTCGTGAACAGCTTGTTTTCCCTGAAATTGATTTTGATAAGGTAGATAAGATTCGTGGTATGGATATTGTTATCGTAACTACAGCAAACACAGATGAAGAAGCTCGTGAGCTCTTGACATTCATGGGAATGCCTTTTATTAAGTAAGGAGGAACAGTAAGTGGCTAAAAAGAGCATGATATTAAAACAACAAAGAGGCGCCAAGTTCTCTACAAGAGAGTATACTAGATGCCGTATTTGCGGGCGTCCCCACTCTGTTCTTAGGAAATACGGAATCTGCCGTGTATGTTTTAGAGAACTTGCCTACAAGGGACAGATCCCTGGCGTGAAGAAAGCCAGCTGGTAGGACTAAAATAAAGGAGGAAAATTAAATGCCTGTTACAGATCCCATAGCTGATATGCTTACACGCATTCGCAATGCATTGGTTGCCAAAAAAGATGTCGTTGAGATGCCGGCTTCCAAGATGAAAAATTCAATTGCACAAATCATGTTGGATCAAGGCTTTATTAAAGGCTGCGAATTGACTGAAAATGATGCTCAGGGAACATTAAAGATAAAGCTTAAATATGGTCCCGATGGAGAAAGTGTAATTTCTGGTCTGAAAAGAATTAGCAAACCGGGTCTCAGAGTATATGCAAGAAAAGATGAGGTTCCTAAGGTTTTAAGCGGATTAGGAATTGCTATTATTTCTACATCCAAAGGTGTTGTGACTGATGCGGAAGCAAGAAAGAGCGCAGTGGGCGGTGAAGTAATCGCCTATATCTGGTAAGCTCGAAATAAATAAGAAGAGGTGCAGATATTATGTCAAGAATAGGCAGACTTCCTATTGAGCTTCCCGCAAACGTAAGTGCCGTGGTTAATCCCGGCAATGAGGTCACGATTAAAGGGCCTAAGGGTGAGCTGAAAAAGAAGTTTAGTAATAAAGTCGGAATTAGTTTAGAAGGTAATGTGATTACGGTTACGCGTGTTTCGGATGAGAAACAGATCAAAGCTTTACATGGCATGACAAGAGCGATGATTGCCAATATGGCGCGCGGGGTTAGTGAAGGTTTTACAAAGGAATTGGAAATTGTCGGTGTTGGATATAGAGCACAACTTTCCGGCAAAAAATTGGTTTTAAACATTGGTTTTACACATTCAGTTGAAGTTGAACCAAAAGATGGAATTGCCTTTGAAGTTCCTAGTCAAACACAGATTATCATCAAGGGTGTTGATAAACAGATGGTCGGTCAGGTTGCGGCAGACATTCGGGCGATTAAATCGCCGGAGCCTTATAAGGGTAAAGGTATTCGCTATGCAGGCGAATATGTTGCACTTAAAGAAGGCAAATCTGGTATGTAAGGGAGGACCGTAGAATAATATGATCAATAAAATTGATAAGAATGCGGTACGTCAGAAACGTCATCAGCGTATTCGTAATAAGATCAGCGGTACGGCAAGCCGCCCAAGAATGGCTGTATATAGAAGTTTAAATCACATATATGTACAGGTTATTGATGATAGTATAGGGCATACGCTTGTAGCTGCGTCCACAAAGGATAGGGATATTATGGCTTCCTTGGAAGGCAAGACAAAAATTGAGGCGGCAAAAATTGTAGGAGAAAAAGCAGCTAAATTAGCTCTTGCTAAAGGAATCAAAGAAGCTGTATTTGACCGTGGGGGATATATCTATCACGGGAGAGTAGAAGCCCTTGCGGAAGGCGCGAGAGAAGCCGGATTGAAGTTATAAGGAGGAATGTAAGTTGCAGCAGCGTATAGATGCCAGAGAACTGGATTTAAAAACGAGACTTGTCTCTGTAAATAGAGTTGCAAAAACTGTAAAGGGCGGCCGCAATATGAGATTTTCAGCACTGGTTGTTGTAGGTGATGAGAATGGTCATGTAGGTTGTGGTCAAGGTAAAGCAGCCGAAATTCCTGAAGCGATCCGTAAAGCTGAGGAAAATGCAAAGCATAATATGATTAGTGTGAGCCGAGATGGTACAACGATTCCTCATAGAGTGCTTGGAAAGTTTAGCAAGGGTCATATTGTTATGATGCCGGCTGCTGTTGGAACGGGTGTTATTGCTGGAAACCATGCCAGAGCTGTATTGGAATTGGCAGGAATCAAAGATATTAAGGCGAAATCTTATGGTTCAAATAATCCGATTAATACAGTTAAAGCAACAATAGTTGGATTAAAGCAATTAAAAACAAAAGCACAGGTTGAGCGCCTTCGTGGCATTACCCTGGAGTAATAGGAGGACATCGAGATGCAGTTAAAAGTCACGCTAAAAAGAAGCACAATTGGATGTCCCAAAGATCAGGTCGGCACAGTGCATGCATTGGGCCTAAAAAAAATTGGCCAGTCTATTATTAAAGAAGCAAATGATTCGGTTAAGGGCCAGATAAATAAAGTAAAACATCTGGTTGACGTCGAGGAAATCTAAGGAGGACATTTTCAATGAAATTACATGAATTAAAACCAGCTGTAGGATCTAGAAAATCTCCGAAAAGACTTGGACGTGGCAATGGATCTGGTCTGGGAACGACGGCCGGAAAAGGTCAAAAAGGACAAAAGGCTAGAAGTGGCGGTGGCGTACGTCCGGGATTTGAAGGTGGTCAGATGCCCATCGTAAGAAGAATTCCCAAACGTGGGTTTAAAAACATCTTCGCAAAGCAATATACTACCCTGAATGTAGAAGAACTCAGTGTATTTGAAGATGGCACAGTCATTACCGCTGAATTCCTGAAGGAAATTGGTTTCATTAGCAAAATTAATGATGGCCTGAAGGTCTTGGGTGATGGTGAATTGGATAAAAAGCTAACTGTAAAAGCGGCAAAATTCACTAAATCTGCTCAGGAAAAAATTGTCGCGGCGGGCGGCGTAGCAGAGGAGATTTAAAATGTTTAAAACACTGGGAAATGCATGGAAAATCGCGGATCTAAGGAAAAAAATCCTATATACTCTCTTAATTCTTCTTGTTTATCGCATTGGCGTGGTTATTCCGGTTCCGGGTGTAAACGCAGCATATATTGCAGAATCTGTTGGGAGTTATACTGCTCTTGAGTTTCTCAACTTGATGTCTGGTGGTGGATTGGAGAATATGTCCATTTTTGCATTGGGCATATCTCCTTATCTTAACGCTTCTATTGTAATGAACTTATTAACTATTGCAATACCGGCGTTAGAGCGTCTCTCCAAAGATGGGGAAGATGGAAAAAAGAAAATTTCAAAAATAACCAGATATGTTGCAGTTGCTTTGGGATTAATTCAAGCAGTTGGTATATTGTGGGGCTTAGGTAGCAGTGCGGTAGAATCCACTGATCTTTTTAACTATATCACTATATTCTTATGTTTAACGGCAGGAACAGCGTTAATGATGTGGATGGGTGAACAAATTGATCAGAAAGGTATTGGAAATGGAATATCTTTGTTGATTTTTACTGGTTTGGTCGCACAGGTACCTGGTCAGGCAATATCACTGATTTCGGCAACAATTTCTGGAGAGTTGAGTATTTTGGCGTTTGTCGGCGTAGTGATTGGTGTTCTTCTGATTATTACAGCGATTACTTATGTAGATCAGGGAGAAAGAAGAGTTCCGGTTCAGTATGCAAAGCGTGTTGTCGGAAGAAAAATGTATGGCGGTCAATCAACGTTTATCCCGATGAAAGTAAATCAATCTGGAGTTATGCCGATTATCTTTGCAATGACATTTGTGCAATTCCCTGCGATGATTGCTCAGTTTTGGCCTAATAGTGCATTCTACACTTGGTATACGAAGTTTTTAGGGACTGGAAGTGTGCTTTATGCAGTAATTTATGCAGTATTGATTATTTTCTTTACATATTTTTATTCGCAGATTGCATTTAACCCAGTTGATGTATCTAAAAATATTCAACAGTATGGTGGATTTATTCCGGGGATTCGCCCGGGCAAACCCACATCAGATTATCTCACAAGAATATTGACAAAATTAACTTTGTTTGGTGCATTTTTCTTGGCAATATTGGCAGTTATTCCTACATTATTTACCAAGGTTACGCAATTGACTTCTACTTTTAGTGCAACAGGTTTGTTGATTATGGTCAGTGTTGCGTTGGAAACAACACAGTTGCTGGAAGCACAGATGATGATGCGTCATTATAAAGGCTTTTTGAATTAAGGAGATAGACAATGAACGTAATTTTTCTCGGTCCTCCCGGTGCAGGAAAGGGAACATTAGCGTCTAGGCTGGTAGCCTCAACGGGACTTGATCATCTTTCAACCGGCGATATGCTTCGTGAGGAGATCAAAAATAACACCGAGCTGGGTAAAGAGGCAAAACAATATATAGATGAAGGGAAGCTTGTTCCAGACACTCTAATTATAGATATGGTTAAGCAGAGGCTTTCACATACGAAGGCGGGAGTAATGTTTGATGGATTTCCGCGTACCGTTGCACAGGCGAAGGCATTAGATGGCATTACAACAATTGATGCTGTAATTAATCTATCTACAACTGTGAATGTAGTTATAGATCGAATTGGAGGACGTCGCTTGTGTAAGCAATGTGGCGCAGTATATAATGTTAGTTGGTATAGCAAATCTCTTTGTGAAAAATGTGGCGGAGAGTTATATACCAGAGCAGATGATACGGAAGAAACCATAAAAAAACGCTTTGATGTCTATTTAGCAGAAACGGCTCCTCTTATAGATTATTATAGAGATAAACAGTTAGTTCATGATATTGATGCGAATGGCGATATTCAAGAGAAAATTGATGCAATTTCCGCAATTATTGAGAGTGTAAAATGATCAATTTAAAGTCGAATGAGGAGATTAAACGTATGCGGGCAGCTGCACTTATTGCCGCAGCTGCTATGGATAAAGTGCTTTCAGCTGTGCGAGAAGGGATAACGACATCTGAATTAGATGAAATCGCGTATCATTACATTCTTGGAGCAGGTGCAAAACCCTCTTTTAAGGGATATGGGGGATTTCCCGGGACTGCATGCATTTCTGTAAATGATCAGGTTGTGCATGGCATTCCGGGAAATCGTCGACTCCAAGAAGGAGATATTGTAAGCATTGATATGGGTGCATATTTGCATGGTTATCATTCGGATATGGCTAGAACAGTTGGTGTTGGAAAGATTTCGCCGGAAGCGGAAATGCTAATTCGTGTTACGCAAGAATCTTTTTTTAAGGGAATTGAAAAGGCATTGGCAGGGAATCGAATCGGAGATATCAGTAAGGCGATTGAAGAACATGCTAGGTCAAATGGTTTAGGCGTAGTGACAGAATATGTAGGGCATGGAATAGGGCAGGATTTGCATGAGGATCCAGAGGTTCCGAATTACGCTACACCACGAAAAGGCCCGGTAATGCGTCCCGGTTTGGTTATTGCAGTTGAGCCGATGTTGACGTTGGGAACACATAAAGTTGTAGTAGCACCTAATGGTTGGACTGCCTCAACAAAGGACGGCAGTTTATCGGCACACTATGAAAATACTATTGTGATTACGGAGAATGGCCCATGCAGTATTTTGACCATTGCATAAAGGCGGATACAAAGGTCTGCTTAGGCAGAATATGTCAAGCAAAAGCAGGGCGCGGTAAAGGCAAATATTTTATGATTTGTGGGATAGTGAACGATTGTTATGTTTTACTTACCGATGGTTCCAGCCGGAAAATCACAAAGCCGAAGTTGAAAAAAATTAAACATATTCGATGTCTTCCATATGTTGAAATAGAAATTGCGGCAATAATTTCTAAAGGTAAGCTCCCGTCGGATGCAGAGATAAAAAAAGTTCTCTGTAGAGTCATGGCGGTAGAAAAAAGTAAGGAGAAGTAACTTGTCAAAAAGTGATGTAATTGAAGTAGAAGGAATTGTTACAGAAGCCTATCCTAATGCTGCTTTTGAAGTAGAACTGGAAAATGGACATAAAGTGTTAGCGCATATTTCCGGAAAACTCAGGATGAATTATATTCGGATTTTACCAGGGGATAAGGTGACAGTTGAACTTTCCCCTTATGATCTTTCCAGAGGAAGAATTATTTGGAGAGGTAAAAATTAATTTTGCCGATATAATAATCAAAAAGATATTAAAAAAGTAAAATAAATATTGCATTTATTAGGAAATAAAGATAAAATATAAAAGTGTGTAGTTTATTATTTTGTTTATATGCTAAGATTTGATGAGATGGTATTTCTCATGAAATTTTTAGATCAGGAGGTACACATAATGAAAGTTAGACCATCTGTAAAACCAATTTGCGAAAAATGTAAAGTAATTAAGCGCAATGGAAAAGTAATGGTTATTTGCGAGAATCCAAAACATAAACAAAGACAGGGCTCTCGTTCCTAACATATTTTACCATTAAGCAGAAGTTTTAAATATATACGCAGCGGCTGTATAAATATATTCGTATAAAGTATAAATAAATATATTTATATTGCGATATTTTTTTAACCAAAGCTTATGTATATATGGAATATTAAAAGAAATTAAACCCGGAGGTAGAAGTTAATGGCACGTATTGCCGGAATAGACTTGCCAAGAGAGAAGCGTATTGAAATTGGCCTTACCTATATATACGGCATTGGTCTGAAGTCTTCTCAGGATATTCTTGCTGCGACAGGTGTTGATCCAGATATTAGAGTAAAAGATTTATCTGAAGATGACGCCACAAAGATTAGAGAATATATAGATAAAAATTACCATGTAGAAGGTGACCTCAGAAGAGAAATTAACCTTAACATTAAGAGATTAATGGAAATTGGTTGTTTAAGAGGTGTTCGCCATAGGAGAGGTTTGCCTGTTCGCGGTCAGCGGACAAAGACAAACGCTCGTACAAGAAAAGGCCCGAAGCGTACAGTAGCGGGCAAGAAGAAATAAGGAGGTGGCTTAAGCGATGGCTAAAACAACAAAAGTTAGCAGACGGCGCAGAGAAAAAAAGAATATTGAGCGCGGCGCAGCCCATATCCGTTCTTCATTTAACAATACAATTGTAACGATGTCTGATATGCAGGGTAATGCCTTAGCTCAGTCTAGTTCAGGTGCGCTTGGTTTTCGTGGCTCTAGAAAGTCTACGCCCTTTGCTGCGCAAATGGCTGCAGAAACTGCCGCAAGAGCAGCAATGGAGCATGGATTAAAAACTGTAGAAGTATATGTAAAAGGGCCTGGCTCAGGCAGAGAAGCAGCAATTCGCGCTTTGCAGACGGCTGGATTGGAAATTACTTTGATTAAAGATGTAACTCCGATCCCGCATAATGGTTGCCGTCCGCCCAAACGCAGAAGGGTATGAGGAGGTATTGAATTATGGCTAGATATACAGGTCCTGTATGCCGTTTTTGCCGCAGAGAAGGTTGTAAGCTGTTTCTGAAAGGCGATCGCTGTTATACAGATAAATGTGCATTTGCAAGGCGCCCTGCCGCTCCAGGACAACATGGTGCTGGCAGAAAAAAAGCTTCTCAATATGGTATTCAATTGCGTGAGAAGCAGAAAGTTAAAAGAGCATATGGCATGCTGGAAAAGCAATTTAGATCATATTTTGCACTGGCTGCAAAGAAACGCGGCGTAACAGGAGCATATATGCTTTCGTTGCTTGAACGCAGATTGGATAACGTAGTTTATCGTTTGGGTATTGGCGATTCCAGAGCCCAGGCAAGACAATTTGTTATGCATGGTCATATTACGGTTAATGGTAAGAAAATCGATATTCCATCCTATCGTGTGAGTGTAGGAGAGGAAATTGCAGTTAAAGAAAGAAGTGCAGGAACAGATCGTTTTAAGCAGATAATCGAGCAGGCAGGGAAACCGATTCCCAAATGGCTCACATTTGACGCTGAAAATTTACGCGGCTCTGTAGTAGCTTTGCCTGAGAGGGAAGATATTGATCTCACGATCGCTGAGAACCTCATTGTTGAGTCTTACTCCAAGTAATCATATAGCCGCCGGTCAACTATAAAGCATTAAGGAGGTTTTTTCGCTAATGCTGGAAATTGAAAAGCCTAAGATAGAATGCGTTGAGATGAGTGACGACAAGAGTTATGCCAAGTTTGTTATGGAACCCTTGGAAAAGGGATTCGGGACCACTCTGGGCAATTCTTTACGGAGAGTATTGCTCTCCTGTTTGCCTGGTGTGGCAGTGACAAAAATCAGAATCAATGGCGTACTTCATGAATTTACGGTTATTCCGGGGGTTCGTGAAGATGTGACGAACATTGTGTTGAATTTAAAGGGATTATGCGCTCGTCTGTTCTCCAACGAATCCAAGACCCTCACGCTGAATGTCGTCGGTCCAAAAGAAGTTACAGCGGCTGATATTAGTTTTGATGCCGATGTTGAAATCGTTAATCCTGATTTGCATATTGCAACATTAGATGACGGAGCTACGCTCGATATGGAAATTGTGATCGGGCATGGCAGAGGCTATGTACTTGCAGATAAGAATAAAGAAGAAGGAATGCCTATTGGTGTTATCCCGATGGATTCTCTTTATACACCTGTGACTAAAGCAAACTTTATTGTAGAAAATACACGTGTCGGTCAGGTGACCGATTATGATAAACTTACACTTGAAGTTTGGACAAATGGATCAATTCCTGCAGATGAAGCAGTATCTTTAGCTGCAAAAATACTCTATGAGTACCTAGGGCAATTTGTTAGCCTGACTTCTCATGTCGGTGATGTGGAGATAATGGTTGCAAAAGAGGATGCCAAAAAGGAAAAGATTATGGAAATTACAATAGAGGAATTGGATCTTTCCGTGCGCTCCTATAATTGCTTAAAGAGGGCAGGGATCAATACTGTAGAAGAATTGATCAAGAGAAACGAAGAAGAAATGATGAAGGTTAGAAATTTGGGTAGAAAATCCTTGGAAGAAGTGCAGCAGAAGTTGGCTGCGCTTGGGTTAAGCCTTCGTCAAAATGATTAATATTGAGTAAGATTTACAGTTAGGAGGCAGATTTGTATGGCATATAACAAGCTTAGCAGACCTTCCGATCAGAGAAAAGCGATACTGAGAAGCCAGGTAACTGCTCTTCTTTGGAAAGGCAAGATTGTAACGACCAAAGCCCGCGCAAAAGAAGTGCAGAGGATTGCAGAAAAGCAGATTACCAAGGCAATTTCTCAACATAAAAATACAGTGAATGTTACAAAATCTGTAAAAGATGAAAAAGGAAATGTTGTAGAGCAGGAATTTGTTGTGGATGCACCTGCAAAACTTGCAGTAAGACGTCAACTTATTGCTGAGCTCTATAATGTTCGCCCGGAAAAACTCGAGAAGGAAAGCAAATCACAGTATAAGCAGCGTACAAAGGAGAATCGTTTCCCGGTCGTGGAAAAACTCTTTAGAGAACTTGCTCCTAGATATGCTACAAGAGCGGAAGCATTGGGGCAGGGTGGCGGCTATACCCGCATCATTAAGATGGGCCCTAGACGCGGCGATGCTGCTGAGATGGTAGTATTGGAACTTGTTTAATTACACTAATACTGGCGCAGATAAAACGAGGCTTTAGCATCAGCTAAAAGCCTCGTTTTGTTAGGTGCGAAAGGGAAAGAAAAATGAATAAAATGATTGAAGCCAGTGAATTGAAATTTGCGTACATTTCTGAAGAAGGGAATTATACTTTTGCATTGAATGGCGTAAATATTCAGGTAGAGAGAGGAGAATTTGTTGTATTATTAGGTAGAAATGGAAGCGGGAAATCTACCTTTGCAAAGTTAGTAAATGCACTTAACATACCGACTAGTGGGAAAATGCTTGTTGCAGGAATGGATACTGCAGATCCAGAAAACACATTGGAAATTCGAAAGACTGCAGGTATGGTGTTTCAAAATCCGGATAACCAGCTAGTTGCAACAATTGTTGAAGAAGATATCGCCTTTGGTCCTGAAAATCTTGGGTTGCCAAGGGAGGAAATTTATGAGCGGATTGATTATGCATTAAAAACAGTCCATATGGAAGAATACAGACATCATGCGCCGCACATGCTTTCGGGAGGCCAAAAACAACGAATTGCGATTGCTGGAGTGCTAGCAATGAAGCCTAAAATGATAATATTCGATGAATCAACGGCAATGTTAGACCCTCAAGGTCGGCAAGACATTTTGGCGCTGATAAAAGAACTAAATAAAAATGAAAATATTACAATTGTTTTGATTACCCATTATATGGAGGAAGCAATTGATGCAGATAGAGTTATCGTTATGAAAGACGGTTTTGTTTTGCGAGAGGGTATTCCGATGGAGATCTTTTTTGATCAAGGGCTTTTGCAAAATGCCGGATTAATTGCGCCTTTTGCTGCAAGACTTTCACGAGAATTGATAGAAGAGGGAATTGCTGTAAGACCAACATTGGATGTACAGTCATTAGCGGAGGAATTATGTCAATTAAAGTAGAACATCTCTCCTATACCTATATGAAGGGAACACCTTTTGAGCATAAAGCGCTTGATGATGTCAGCTTCGAGATTAAAGATCATGAATTTATTGGTGTAGTTGGACATACAGGAAGCGGAAAATCAACACTGATGCAAATTATTAGCGGATTGATCAAGGGATATGAAGGCAAAGTATATATTAACGGAGTTGATTTTTCTGATAAAAAACAAGATAAAAAAGCCTTGCGTAGACTTGTTGGCGTAGTTTTTCAATATCCGGAATATCAATTATTTGAAGAAAGTGTAGAAAAGGATATTGCTTATGGACCTTTAAAATTAGGTGTTGAACAAAAAGAAATCGAGAGACGCGTTAAAGCAGCTATGGATTTGGTTGAATTAGATTATGATCTTTTTCGTGATAAATCTCCGTTTTCATTATCAGGAGGTCAAAAACGAAAGGTGGCTATAGCCGGAGTATTGGCAATGGAGCCCCAAATATTGATTATGGATGAACCAATAGCGGGTCTGGATCCGATGGGCAGAGAAAACTTTATGCGTTTAACTAAAAGCCTTAATGAGTGCGGAATTACTATTTTGATGGTTTCACATAATATGGATAATTTAGCGGAATATACACAGAAAGTTATCGTGATGAATAATGGCCGGCTATTTATGGAGGGAACACCGGAGGAGATTTTTTCTGATTATGATAAGTTGAAGCAAGCCAGTTTGGAATTACCTGAGGTTGCACGATTTGCAAAATTGTTGCGGAAAAACGGATTAAATATTCCCGAAGGTGTTATTCAGTATGAACAAATCAAAAAGTTTTTGATAGAAAAATTGAGAGGTAAAAAGTGATGATGCAAAATATAACCATTGGTCAATATTTTCCTGGGAATTCTTTTGTTCATCGCTTGGATGCACGCTTAAAGTTGATATTGGCTATTGCATTAATTATACTCATTTTCTTTATTAAGACAGTATGGGGCTATCTTTCGATTGCCGGATTGCTGTTTATTATTATTGTATGCAGCAGAGTGTCTTTTAAATTTGTATTTAAAAGTGTAAAATCGATGTGGTTAGTTATTGTAATTGCTTTTGTCTTAAATGCGTTTTTTGTAAAAGGAAATACGGTTTTATTTGAATGGGAATTTATTCACATATATACCGAAAGCATATTGCGGGCGACGGAAATGGCTGTAAGGCTTGTGCTGTTAGTATTGATTTCTACGATGTTGACGTTTACAACTTCGGCCAAGGAAATTACTGATGCGATTGAAAGTTTGTTTAAGCCATTGGGAAAAATTAAATTTCCCGTACATGAAATGGCTCTGATGATGAGCATTGCTTTACGGTTTATTCCTACGTTGATAGAAGAGACAGATCGTATTATGAAAGCACAGATGGCAAGAGGTGCATCTTTTGATTCGGGAAGCTTAATCGCCCGAATGAAAGATATGTTGCCCGTATTAATTCCGTTGTTTATTAGTGCTTTTAAAAGAGCGGAGGAACTTGCTTTAGCGATGGAAGCAAGATGTTATCATGGCGGAGAAAACAGAACTAAACTTAAGGTTTTTAAACTGTGTAGGATAGATTATATTGCAATGATAGTTATTGCTGCTGAAATTCTATTTATTGCTTTTGGTTATTGAGGAGAATATGCGAGTTGGATTAAAAATTGAATATGAAGGGACAGCTTACGGCGGTTGGCAAAGACAAAAAAATGCGCCAAGTATTCAGCAAAAAATAGAAGAAGCATTGCAGCAGGCGTTTGATGTGTTATGTCGTGTTGTTGGTGCAGGACGCACGGATGCGGGCGTTCATGCATATGGACAAATTGCTCATTTTGATATCGAAACATCGATCCCCGCACAAAGGTTTTCTTATATTCTTAATCAAAAATTGCCAGCAGACATACGGATTGTGGAATCTTGGGAGGCAAAAAAGGATTTCCATGCGCGAAAAAAGGCAATAGGGAAACATTATCGGTATACAATTTTTCAAGCTCCGCATGCAAGTGCCATGGAGCGGAATACCAGTCTGCATGTTCCGCAAAAACTTAATATTGATAATATGCGTAAAGCAGCAGAATTTTTGGTGGGAGAGCATGATTTTTCCGCATTTCGTTCGGTAGGAAGTAATCTTGTAGGAACAGTACGTACGATTTACCGTTTAGAAGTTAATCAGGATAAAAACCATATTTATATTGACGTGTGGGGAAATGGATTTCTTTATAACATGGTTCGTATCATAGTAGGAACTTTGATTTCGGTAGGAAAAGGAAAGCTTGACGCACAAAATGTCAGAGAAATATTGGATTCAAAAGATAGAAGACGCGCAGGGGCAACAGCTCCCGCAAAAGGGTTAGCCATGTGTGAAGTTTTTTACGATGAGAAAAATGAAGAATATCCTGCGAAATAACCTTTTAGAAAGGAAAAATTCACTTGACACTGTGAAAAAAATTATATAGAATATAATTTGCATGGATTCTGCAAAGCCCCGTGGAATTATGCATTCTACCATAGGCGTATAAGCGCATTTTTGTAAATATAACTTGGGAGGAAAGCCTCATGAAAACATATATGGCCAATAGCAACCTCCAAAAACAATGGTATGTGGTTGATGCAGAAGGTAAAACTTTTGGTCGCCTTGCAAGCCAGGTTGCTGCGGTTTTGATTGGTAAGCATAAACCAGAATACACACCTAATGTAGATACCGGTGATTATGTAATTGTAATTAATACAGATAAGTTAGTTTTGACCGGTAAGAAATTAGATAAAAAATTTTATTATCGTCATACAGGATATCCTGGTGGCCTTAAAGCGACAAAGTATAGAGATTTAATGGCAACAAAGAGTGATTTTGCGTTTTATCGTGCTGTAGAGAGAATGTTGCCTAAAAATACAATTGGAAAACAGATGATCAAGAAGTTGCATGTCTACGCAGGTTCTGAGCATAAGCATCAGGCGCAGTGCCCCAAAGCACTGGAGTTTTGATCAGAGGGAGGGTAAATTATGGCAAAAGAACAGTTCCTCGGAACCGGAAGAAGAAAAAGCTCTATTGCTAGAGTCCGCCTTATGCAGGGGACAGGTAATATTACGATAAATGGAAAAGATATTGAAGAATATTTCGGCTTTGAAACGTTGAAAATGTTGGTTCGTTCTCCTTTTGAAGTGGCCGAAAGAGTTGGTGTATATGATGTTATTGTGAATGTCAGTGGCGGTGGTTACACAGGCCAGGCGGGAGCAATTCGTCATGGTATTGCGCGTGCTTTAATTGTGGCTGAGCCAGAGTTGAGAGATGCTGTAAAAAAAGCGGGATTCTTAACAAGGGATTCAAGAATGAAAGAAAGAAAGAAGTACGGCCTCAAGGCTGCCCGTCGTGCGCCTCAGTTCAGCAAGCGCTAATTTTGGTAATCTAAGAGAGTTAATCGAAAACACGTTGAAGTGCAAAAACCTCAGAAAAATAACCCTTCTGGGGTTTTTGTTTTTTAAAATATACTGAAGCGGTAAGAACAGGATGTAGATTTTTTAATTAGCAACATAATTATCTATAAAAACCAGATACTTTTGCCCGAAAATAGAAGGAAGTGTCCCTTTTATTTTATGCAGGGGATTTATTGTTTGTATCCTTTAATGTTTTATTGATGGCACCTATAAAAAATCGATGAATCCAGGTGTGTATAAATGTTTTCTCACAGTGATATATCTTTATACTATATATTAACACGAGAAATGAGTTATTAATTTTTAATAGTTGCTGGAATGACTATTTAGTTAGGAGGTTAATATATAGTTTAGGTATTTATAAGGTAGTATCTTTACAAAGCCCTGATTTAATCTTGTCAGGAACATCAATCGATGAAATTTTTTTAATTATATCTAATATATGTAATTTGTAAAAAACAGAAAAGTGAAAATAGAGAAAAGGTTGCAAAAAATATAGCAATTAATAATTCGGCTAAGAGGAGTGGATTAAAAGTAAATAGTTTTAACACTGCGATTAATATGTTGCCTAGGATTTTTTGTTGAACAATTAGTCTATATATTTCATAAAACTTTAACATTTATATAAAACAATGTGATCTTTGATGATATTTTTATTTTTAACTCAATATTTATTATTTTCCGGAAACATCACTGAGTAGGAAATTAAAGAGAAAGACCTTTTGTTTTTGTATCAAAAACAGAAAGAAAATGACAAAACATGTAATTTCCACTTTAAAAGCAAGTTTATAGATTAACAATTTAAAAACACTTAATATTTGGAATGGTGGAGGGATTTAGAGAATACATAGAGATAAATAAGAAAAGCTATAAAAATGTTTACGATAAAAACAATAATTAATTCGTGACTATTCCAGAATAGAAGGAAAATATCCTATTGGAAGAATTTAGGTGTTATTACTACAAAGCGTTTTCTATGCCTATGGACTCTAAGGAAACAAAGAGAGATAAAATATAAAATTTGCGATATGGAGGAACATGGTTAAAAAAAATTAGTACGAATTAAATTATCATTCTGATAATCACAGCTATTATTTTAATATGGACAATATGGGGTAATGTGACTATTGATGTTACCCGCTATACTATTTTGAATGATAGGCTTTTCCGGGTTTTTAATAATTATAAAATAGCTGTTGTATCTGATCTGCACAATGCGAAAACTGGTGAAGACAACAGTCATTTAGTTTCTTTTATTGAAAAAGAGAATCCAGATATGATTGCCATAACCGGAGATTTAGTAGATGCCAGCAAGACTGATATGGAAGTAAATAGTAGATAGTCTGATCAATAGGCTTGTTAATATTGGTCCATATTATTATGTGACAGGAAATCACGAAGCATGGATAGGAGAACAGTATGAGGAATTAGAACAAAAAATACTTAACGCTGGTGTTGTCATTCTCCATGACAGCTCAGTGAATCTGACAAGGGGCAATGAAACGATACAGCTTGTCAGTTTGGACGATCCTGATTTTACTGGCAGTGGGTCATCCATACAGGAAAGTATGTCACAAATTAAACTGGAAGAAATGGATCTAACAGGGACTATTGCTTATTACTGTCCCATAGACCGGAAGTTTTCAATATCTACGTGTCTTCTAATATAGATTTGGTATTAAGCGGACACACATATGGTGAGCAAATTCGGTTTCCTTTTATCGGCGGGTTGATTGCGCCAGACCATGGACTATTCCCAAAATATAATACCGAAGAATACTCCCCAAATAATACAATCATGATGGTAAGCGAGGTATCGGAAATAGTATTTATCCCTGTCCGTTGGAATAATAGACCTGAAATTGTGATAGTTGAACTGTTTTGTAATCAATAAATTTGGGTCTAAGGGACAGTTGAGTAAACACTTGATAAGCAAAGAAAAAAGCTATTATAAAATTCTTATCAATTATGCGTATATTATTTGTAAATAAAAAGGCACTAAATTTGTAAATTTAAAAAAATGTCTATAATAAAGCTATAAAAGAAAAAGATTAATGAGGGCAAATAGACACCGAAAAAAAAATATGATATTATAAATATAATTGTGCCTATAAAAAGGAGAAACAATGTACGATATACTTATCATTGGTGGAGGTCCTGCGGGTTTAACCGCTGCAATTTATGCAGCTCGAGCAGGGCTCAATGTAGCGATTATTGAAAAGACAGTCGCAGGCGGGCAGATTACATCTACGCATAATCTGGAAAATTATCCCGGTTTTGAACATGGGATAGCAGGAGCAGAATTTTCGCAAATATTATTAATGCAGACCAAACGATTTGGTGCAAATTTTATTTTAGATGAAATTCTTTCCTTGCAGTTGGATGGCGACATAAAAGAGGCAAAAGGCCGCGAAGGAAATTATCAAGCTAAAACGGTGATCTTGGCATTAGGTGCAAGTTCGCGTAAATTAAATATTCCAGGAGAAGAAAAATTTACTGGCATGGGTATTTCTTATTGTGCAACTTGTGACGGGGCATTTTTTAGGAAAATGTCAGTTGCTGTTATTGGTGGAGGAGATACGGCTTTTGAGGATGCGCTTTATTTATCGGATCTAGCTAAAGATGTCTATATTATTCATCGAAGGGATCAGTTTAGAGCACAGCAGTATCTAGTTAAGAAAGCTGAATCGAAAAGGAATATCCATTTTATTATGCAATCCATCCCGGTAGAGATCCAAGGGAATATGAGCATAGAAAACATTATTCTGCAAAATGTTAAATCTAAAGTCTTTCGGGATTTACCGATAGAAGGTGTTTTTGTTGCAGTGGGGCAACAACCAAACACGACATTACTTCAAAACAACGGTATTGCATTAGATGAAGCCGGCTATATTTTAGCGGGAGAAGATACAAAAACAAATATTTCAGGCGTATACGCAGTGGGTGATGTCAGAAGAAAAAATCTTCGTCAAGTAATAACGGCGGCAGCAGATGGCGCAATAGCAGCGATGGCGGCATATCATAAATTAGCGTTGGAAGATTGAAACAGAGTGGGGAACGATAGGGTATGGAAAAATTGTTTGGAACAGATGGCATACGGGGAGTTGCTAATAAAAGTCTGGATAGTATACTGGCTTATAAATTGGGGCAGGCTTGCGCTCTTCAGTTGACAGATTCGGCTCACCATGCGCGTATTCTTATTGGAAAGGATACGCGAATTTCCGGAGATATGCTGGAAAGTGCTTTGGCTGCGGGGATATGTTCCGCTGGATCGAGAGCGGAACTGTTAGGCGTAGTACCAACGCCTGCGGTAGCGTATCTGACCAGACTGTATGGTGCTGACGCAGGAATTGTAATTAGTGCATCGCACAATACAGCGGAATATAACGGATTGAAAGTTTTTAATGGCCATGGGTATAAACTGGCAGATGAAATTGAAGAAAAAATAGAAAAAATGATTTTGTCAGACGAAACTCCGGAGCTACCTTCAGGCACTCATGTAGGGCACTGTATAGAACAGACAACTGCCTTAGAAGATTATTGTCGTTTTTTAGAGCAGAGTATAAGTGTTTCATTAAAAGGTTTACATATTGTTTTAGATATGGCAAATGGAGCTGCATATGGGGTGGCACCACGTGTTTTTACGACGCTTGGTGCAATAGTCCGATGCATTGGGGACACACCGGATGGAGTAAATATTAATAAAGATTGTGGCTCAACGCATCCAGAGCACTTACAGCAGGCAGTAAAACAGTATAGGGCGGATATTGGATTGGCGTTTGATGGTGATGCAGACCGTCTTATTGCAGTAGATGAACAAGGTAAAGTTGTTGACGGTGATCGTATTATGGCTATTTGTGCGTTAGATATGAAAAAACGCGGGAAATTAGCAAAAAATACAGTTGTAGGCACAGTGATGAGTAATCTAGGGTTGCAGCTATATTTAGAAAAAAACGGAATTAATTTTGTTAAAACGGCCGTAGGAGATCGGTATGTGTTAGAAGAAATGTTGGCCTCGAAATATAACTTTGGTGGGGAGCAATCCGGCCATGTTATAATATTAGATAAAAATACAACGGGCGATGCAATGTTGACTGCGTTACAATTATTAAGTGTAGTTGTCCGCACCAATAGGGGTTTAGCTGATCTGGCTGATGATATCACAATATTGCCTCAGGTATTGATTAATGCAAAGGTGGCGGAAGAAAAAAAATATGCTTATCGGGCGAACCCTGAAATTCAACAGGAAATTGCCAAGGTAGAGCAGCTTATGGCAGGTAGAGGCAGAGTATTAATTCGTCCTT
>CALVMT010000045.1 GCA_944347775.1 uncultured Clostridia bacterium
CCGGAACATTTTCATCATGAATATTGGAAAAAATCACACCAACCGCAGACATATTAAGCTTCCTCCCCTTCCATAATATTTTTATCGATCATAGCACCTGATGAAACCTTTGCGCCTTTACCGATACAGACATTACGACCAAGCACAGCAATCCCTTTTGCTTCCTCTTTCGCTTCTCCGACAATTGCATTTTCACAGACCTCGACATCTTCATCGAGAATCGCATAATTGATCACGGCGCCGCGGCGAACTCTTGCCCCGCTCATAATAACACTGTCTTTTACAATTGCACCGTCCTCTATTACAACGTTGCTCGAAAGAACAGATTTTTCAATGATGCCGCAAACTTCACACCCAAGTGCAACCATGGAATTTTTGATTACTGCATTTTCGCCAAGGTATTCGGGAGGAGCAAGAGGATTACGGGAATGAATCTTCCATGCAGGATCAGAAACATCAAAAGCAGGTTTGTCACCTAAAAGATCCATATTTGCTTCCCAAAGAGAAGAGATCGTGCCGACATCCTTCCAATAGCCTTCGAAACGATAGGCAAACATCTTTTCACCAGCAGCAAGCATTGCAGGCAAGATGTTTTTTCCAAAGTCCTTGGAAGAGTTCGGATCATTATCATCTTCTTCAAGATATTTATACATTTTTTCCGCGGTAAAAATGTATACCCCCATTGACGCTAATGTGCTTTTGGGTTGCTTGGGTTTTTCTTCAAATTCATAAATCGAACCGTCGTCATTGGTGTTAAGTATACCAAAACGCGAAGCTTCTTTCAGTGATACATCAATAGCAGCTATCGTGCAATCCGCACCTTTTTCAATATGAGCGCGAAGCATTTTGCTATAATCCATTTTATAAATATGGTCACCCGAAAGGATAAGTACATAATCGGGGTTATACATGCGAATAAAATTCAGGTTTTGAAAAATCGCGTTTGCCGTACCTTCATACCACGCAGATTTTGACTTTTTTTGGTATGGAGATAAAACATGCACTCCACCGTAATTTCGGTCCAAATCCCAAGGCTGTCCGTTTCCAATATACTCGTTGAGAAGCAACGGTTGATACTGTGTAAGAACGCCAACTGTATCAATTCCGGAATTGATACAATTCGAAAGCGGAAAATCGATGATTCGATATTTCGCTCCAAACGGCACCGCCGGCTTAGCGATGTTATTCGTGAGTGCATACAATCTGCTACCTTGCCCACCGGCAAGCAACATTGCAACGCAATCTTTTTTTCTTTGCATAACTACCCCCAAATTGTTTAATTCAATTATAAAATACTTGGCCCGCACCACAATTTATGCAAGGTCAAAGAATTTTTTGCAGATATACACAGGTCAGCTTCGGCAATTCAATACGAATCGAGTATTCTTTCCCGTGACTGCTTTTATGTTCGGAATTGAAAATACGTTTTGTAAGCCTGCCTTCACCGCCAAACTTAGGATGATCTGTATTAAAAACAAGTTTATATTTTCCTTTCGGAATCCCTAAACGATATCCTGCTGCCGTTTCCCCGGAAAAATTAATAATGACAACATACGTATTCCCCTGATGATCGCGCCGCATATATGATAATATATTTCGATCTGCATCATCAGCCGCAAGCCATTCAAAACCGTCCCAGGAATCTTCTACTTCATAAAACGCAGGCGTTTCCCGATAAAACTTATTAAGTTCTGCGTTCATATCGGAAAGTTTTTGATGTAAAGGATACTCTTTCAGGAAAAATTCTTGCCCTTCTCTATAATTCCATTCCTTAAATTGTCCAAACTCGCATCCCATAAAAAGCAACTTTTTACCAGGATGCGACATCATATATCCCATAAATGCACGTACGTTTGCAAATTTATCTTCATAGCACCCGGGCATTTTATCAATCAGAGAACGTTTTCCATAAACTACTTCATCATGCGAAATAGGCAAAACAAAATTTTCAGTAAAGGCATACATCATAGAAAACGTAAGTTTATTATGATTCCCCTTTCGGAAATATGGATCTGTCTGCATGTAATCCAAAACATCATTCATCCATCCCATATTCCATTTGAAATTAAAACCTAGCCCGCCAATGTCAATCGGTTTTGTCACCAAGGGCCATGCGGTAGATTCTTCTGCAATCATTAAAGCGTCCGGAAATTCGGCGAATACCATGCTGTTTAGCCGCTGTAAAAATTCGATCGCTTCCAGATTCTTGTTTTCGCCGTATTTGTTAGGCAACCATTCTCCCGGTTTTTTGTCATAATCCAAATAGAGCATAGAGGCGACCGCGTCTACTCTTAATCCGTCAATGTGGAATTTATCAAAGAAAAACACCGCATTGGATATTAAAAATGATAAGACCTCGTCTCTCCCGTAATCAAAGCGCCGCGTTCCCCAGCTTTTATGTTCCTGTCTATCCCACGCCGGACTTTCATAAAGAGGTTGTCCATCAAACTCATATAAACCATGGGCATCTTTCGGAAAATGTGCCGGTACCCAGTCCATGATAACGCCGATATCATTTTTATGACATTCATCGATCAAGTGCATAAAATCGTGCGGAGTTCCTAACCTTGAAGTTACCGCAAAGTATCCAGTTACTTGATATCCCCACGAACCATCATAGGGATATTCACTCAAAGGCATAAATTCAATATGCGTATACCCCATTTCCTTAACATAAGGGATCAGCTCTTCTGTAAGTTTATTGAAATCAAAATAATTTCCATCCGCGTATTGCTTCCATGAAAGAGCATTGATCTCATATATATTCATTGGAGACGAATACGGATTCCTCTTTTTACGGCGCCTCATATAATCACGATCTGCCCAACGGTAACCCGCAAGATCAAATGTTTTAGACGCTGTCTTTGAAGGCGTTTCAGCATGAAAAGCATAAGGATCGGCTTTATAAAGATATCTCCCATCCTGTGTGCGAATGCAATATTTATAGATGGTATAATTTTTCAGCCCTTCAACAAAAATTTCAAATGTTTCTCCATCTAAAAGTCTTTTCATTATGTTTGCGTCAGGATCCCATCCGTTAAAGTCTCCAACGACCGATACGTCCACTGCCCGCGGAGCCCATACGCGGAATATGAACCCTTTTTTACCATTCTCCTTATACGGATGAGCACCGAAAAATTCGTATGCTTTAAAATTTTTTCCGTGATGAAATACATACAAGGGAAAATCAACCGATTCCATTTTATTCCTCCGCATTTGGGCATCGTGCCTCTTCTATATTATTATACAATAAATCGGTTTTCTTTTCAATAGTTCTGAAAAAAAAATAAAGAAATTTTGATCATACAGCAATGAATATATTATAAATTCGACATTTTTTGTGTTTTTTTGAAAATATAACCTACTTGTAGGAAAATTAAAAACCGCAATTAATTGCGGTTTTTTCTAAAATTTAATATTAAAGCGAGCTCTTGCGCGACGGTTCCATTCATTTCTCAAAGAAGAAATATTGGAAAAATCACTGTCCCACATAAACAATATAAGTGAATATACCAATGCCGGAAACACATGAAAAATATGGTTATCCAAAAGTGATGTGCCTGTAATTAAAAGGAACATTCCCAAAAAGAATATTCTCTCTGCAGAAGGCTTTTGAAGCGCCAAGAAAAACACTTGAGACAAATGATAAGCATATGCTAAAATTCCGATGAAACCACAACTTGCAATTATTTGGATAAATACATTATGGTACATATCCGGAAAAACCCAATTTTCAATATTGATGTCTACATAAAAAGGCGCATAGAATCCTACTCCAAACAAAGGTGAATCCATGAAATTTTTCAGCCCATTCTTCCAAATTTGAAGGCGATTAGAGTCACTGAAACCTCGGTCAAACATTACGGCAAACAAGTCTTTGATTTTATCAAAAAAGAGCACTGAAACAAAGATTGCTGCAATCACAACAATAATGTTGCAAATACGGATATATTTTCTTTGCGGCGTTTTAACGATAGAAAGTACAATTGCTGCTGCAACAAGAATTATGCCACCGATTAAAACCGAAGCACGACTCTGTGTAAGACATACTCCGAAAAATTGCAAAAAAGCCAATAAATAAAAAAGTACGCCAAATTTATTTTCTTTATAAGAAAAATATAATGTGGCAGGCAAAAACATTGCAAGCATGCCGCCAACATTGTTACTCATTCCCCAACCAGCAATTACAAGATCTTTATCGATCGTACCGTCATGAAAAGCGCCTTCGATAAATAAAACGTAAATCAGTTGTATAAAAATAACTGCTGAAGCAAGTCCGATAACGTAAGCACAGTATTTTCCATTTGCACTGTTTTTTCGCAAAGTATTGGAAAGGTAAAAATAAACAGCTATAAAAGACAATGCAATCAAAGCTCCAAAAAACATGTCCTTTATCTCAAATTTTAAACTGATCGCACCGTTTAAAATAAATGCGGCAGAAAGCGCAATTAATCCGCTTTTTAGCAGTAAAGTACTACCCTCTTCTTTTACACGAAAAACAACCACTCGAAAAATCATTGCAGAAACAGCAATTACAGCTAAAACGGAAATTCCGACAAGAACGGAAGGAGTGTTTAAAAATTGTGAATTATAAGGTGGTTGGGGTGTATGCTTCCAACTCGTGGAATAAACAACCAACACAATCGGAACAATAATCGGTTTAGAGTCCTCTGAAAATAAAGACGTAAAAACGATGATTGCGCAAGTCAGAATATATATATATAATTCCAACCCGAAGAAAGAGGAAATTAAAATAAGAGCCGCATAAACGATCGGATATAGATTCCCGTCAAAAAAATTAACAATATCTTTTATCAGTGGCTTTTTTGCCACAATCTTCAATTGCGTTTGCAAAGCGTTCATACCTTTCTCCGGCTCGTTAAACAAAACCCATTCAATTCTATAATTTTTGATTTTCTTTATTGTAGCATTTTTCAGTTTAATTTGCAACACACTTCTGTCATTGCTTTGTAATAAATGTGTGTACAGGTAAAGAAATCATACAATAAAAGGCCGTTCATTTAAAATAAAAAAACACCTATTGCTGTCCAACCTCAGGGGTTCGGATTGCAATAGGTGGTGTATCAATTTAGTTTTCCAACTTTCTTATCGCATATTTTTTAAGGCAATAAGATTGCCGGACTGTATGTATTTAATACGTTCCAAGATCTGAGCGGGCGGAAGATCCCACCACTTTAATGCCATAAGAGTTG
>CALVMT010000046.1 GCA_944347775.1 uncultured Clostridia bacterium
TGATTTATTCTACCGAAATAATGTAATCGTAGACCGGCTGACCTCCCGTATATACTTCTACATCCAGATCAGGGTATACCACCTTTAATTGCTCTGCCATACTTTGCGCAGCCTGCGTTGTTATTGCAAGACCATAGTATAGTGAAATAATTGAATCATCTTCAGTGACCATTTTTTCTAATAAAGATATAATCGCCTGATCCGGAGTCTGCCCATGTGATACGATATCGTTTTCCAACAAACCGATATACTCACCTTCATGTACACTAAAATCTTGGCCGACAACTTTACTATCTCTTACTGCGGTAGTAATCTGAGCAGATTTAACACTAGATATCGCCTCTGTCATATTTTCAATATTTTCTTCTATTGAATTTCCTTCAACAAATGCTAAAACGGCAGAAAGCCCTTGCGGAAAAGATTTTGTAGGAATTACATAAACATGTTTATTGGTTAAGTCTTTTGACTGCTCTGCAGCTAAAATAATATTTTTATTGTTTGGCAGAACAATAACATTATTAGAAGGAGCAAGATCAATTGCTTGGCAAATATCTTCCGCACTGGGATTCATCGATTGCCCTCCGGCAACTAGCTCATCCACATTATAATCCTTAAAAATAGCACCTAATCCATCTCCGGAACAAACTGAAACAATCGCAATCGGTTTTTGAGGTTTAGGTGTAACATTATTCTCTTCCGGGATCAATCCAGTAATGGAATTATGCTGTTCCTTCATATTTTCAATTTTAATCCTGGACAGTTCTCCTAACCCCAACGCGTAATTTAAAGCCTGATCAGGAGAATTTGTATGTACATGTACTTTAATCAAAGTAGGATCTCCAACAACAACTATACTATCTCCAATCTTCATCAAATAATTTCTTAATGTATCAATCACTTGATCATTTATGGCTTTTTTTAGGTTTGTGATGAAAAATTCTGTACAATACATAAATTGGATATCGGCAGTACTGATATCCGCCCTTGATGATGCTGGTACTTTTACTGTAACTACAGGTTTGGATAAGTCTAGTGTGTCAATGACCTCTTCACCATTAATCGCCATTTGAAAACCTTTATAAATAGTAATCAATCCTGCGCCACCTGCATCTACGACGCCCGCTTCTTTTAATACAGGCAACATTTCAGGTGTCTTATCTAAAGTTTTCTGTGCCTCAGCAATAACCGCAGCAAGTAAAGTTGGGATATCTGATTTTGCTTTTATTTGCCGTTGTGCCTCTTTAGCCATACTTTTAGCAACAGTTAAAATAGTACCTTCTTTCGGCTTCATTACAGCTTTATATGCAGCCTCTACTCCTTTTTGTATTGCTAAACTAAAATCTTCTGCAGTTAAACATTCTTTATCTGCAGAAACACTCTGGGCGAAACCTCTGAAAAGTTGGGATAAAATCACTCCGGAGTTTCCACGTGCACCTTTTAGGGCTCCGTTGCCCATTGCTTTAGCCAATGCACCAACCTGCATGGATTGTACTGCCGTCACCTCTTTTACGGCAGAAACAATTGTTAAAAACATATTTGTTCCTGTATCCCCATCCGGAACAGGAAATACATTTAAATCATTAAGCAACTGTTTATTATGCTCTAAATAATTGGCAGCAGACACCACCATATTTTTAAACATTGCTGCATTGATATTAGACTCAGTCAAAATTATTCCTCCTCGTTGACCTATTTATGAACTCTAATGCCACTTATGATCACATTAACTTCTTTTACTACAAGTCCTGTAGCTTTTTCAAGCGAATATTTGACTGTTTCAATAATACTGTTTGAAGAAGCGACAATAGAGATACCGTATTGTACAATAATAAAAAGGTCAATCCGCAAAGAGTGATCCTCGTTTGTATAGATCTTGACACCGCGTTTCAAGTTATCTCTGCCGAGTAATTCAGCAATTCCATCAGCCATTTTTTGTTGCGAAGCCATGCCAACCACACCATAGCACTCTGTTACAATAATACCGGCTAACGAAGCAATATAGTCATCAGTATATATAATGTTGCCAAGCTTATTTTCCAAAACTGCACTCATCAGATTTTCTCCTTTGCATTATTTTTTATGATATTTAAATTATATAAGGACTTTGCTTTTTTTTCAAGCACTATACAAATTCCTTCTTAAATAAATTATATACTATATATACAAAATTTACTTGCTTTTTATTAAAATAAATGATAAAATTATTTTCGTTGTAAAGAAAACCCGAAGGAGGAGGTGTGAGAAATGGCCAAATATTGCGAAGTTTGCCACAAAGGGGTTGTTTCCGGAAACAACGTTTCCCACTCCAACAGGAAGACCAAAAGAAAATGGGCTCCCAATGTACAAAGAGTAAAAGTTGTGGAGGATGGTACCGTAACCAGGAAATACGTATGTACACGTTGTTTGCGTTCGGGGCTTGTTCAGCGTTCTATCTGATTTGTTTCCCTAACTTTAAATAAACCAGTAAATTCATATTTCTATTGTATTGCGGAATTAAAATACGGTTGGGTTATTATCCCCCAGCCGTATTTTAATTTTCTCATTTTCTACATAGGAATTTAATTAATTTTCTTAATAAGCGCGGTGGTTTGACACAATAAATTTTCATTTTTTTCTCCTTTATTTATTATCCTTTCTAACAAGATCTGTACATATAGATTCCTATAAGGATAAAAATAATCCCTATAATTAAAAACCATATCCAATATGGAATAATTAAGGCCAGAATCGCTACTCCCGTACCAATTACAACAACGCCTACAAATTTAGCATATCTTACATTCCATCTTCTCAACATACTTCCCTCAACTTCCACTATATTTATGTATATTATGTGTTGAAAGCTTATTATGCCATTTATCTTCGTTTTCTATTTTATATTTTAGCAATATAAAAATTTTATATGATATAGAGGTGTTTTTCATGAAAATATTAGTTATTGATGGACAAGGTGGACGAATCGGATGTTTATTTATAGAAACGATCAAAAAGAAAGCGTCCAATATCCATATTACTGCCGTTGGTTCCAATAGTATTGCAACAGCATCGATGCTCAAAGCCGGAGCTGATGAAGGCGCTACTGGCGAAAATCCTGTTATTTTTAACAGCAAAAATACGGATTTTATTATGGGGCCTATCGGAATTATTATTGCAAACTCATTACTTGGTGAAATTACGCCTCGTATGGCGGAAGCAATTTCAAGCAGTCATGCAAAAAAAATACTTATTCCAATTAACCGTTGTAATCATACCATTGTTGGAATTCAAGCTCTTTCATTACAGGAGTTTGTTGATTTAGCTGTAAAAGAGATATTATGCTCTGAACTAAGTTAGGATGTTTGTACAAAAAATGTAGAAAATATGAATTTTTTTTTACAATTAGACTTTACAATTATTTGGTAATATTGTATATTGATTTTTAATGTAGTAATTTAACCATAATAAAGCTTTTTATTTTATTTATTACTACGGATCTATTAATTAAAAGGAGAGGATTTTAATATGTCTTCCAAGAACCAATCATCTATAGGGTATTTACCTGATGAACGGCCGCCGTTTATTAAACTATTTCTATATGCAATTCAGCAAATTATTGTTATGTTCCCAGCAACTGTAACTGTTGCACTTATTACAAATTTTCATATTTCTACAACAATTTTTGCTAGTGGTCTTGCAACAATTTGTTTTATTTTTATTACCGGGAAAAAAATTCCCCTTTATTATGGCTCAAGTTTTTCTTATCTATCTGCTATTCTTGGCATTATGGCGTCTAAAGCAGCAGAAGGCTATGATTTAAACACACAGATTTCATATGCACAGTTTGGTATTATTATGTCTGGTTTTGTTTCAATTATAGCTGGACTTCTTGTTAATTGGGCCGGGCGTGATGTGATAGAAAAAATTCTTCCTCCCACAATTACCGGACCTATAGCAATGGTCATTGGTTTAACATTAGCTACAAATGCATTAGGAGATGCTTCTTCTCTATCGATTGATGCCATTGGTACTTTAGCTGTTTCAGAAGAATATGTAGCAACTGCAACAAATTATGCTTGGATCTGTTCTCTTGTTACTTTATTATCCACAATTATTTTATCTGTCTATCTAAAAGGTTTTTGGGGACAACTTCCTCTTTTATTTGGTCCTATTTTGGGATGTATCACTGCATTCATTATTAAATTAACTACGGATATTGATTTATTTAGAGTATTGCCCGATTCTAGTAATACAGGGATTTTTGCTTTACCGATATTTACTTTACCAATTCCGTCTTGGGAGGCTGTTGCCGCAATTATGCCTATAGCAATTGCGACTATTCCTGAATCTTCCGCACATATTTATCAATTGGATATATATGTCAATAATCTTGCTAAAGCAAGAAATTCATCTAAAACTTATAATATTGCTGATAAATTAGGTCTTAACTTAATTGGCGATGGTATTGGCGATATGGTTTCTGCGTTTATTGGTGGTCCAGCAGGTACAAATTACGGAGAAAATATCAGCGCAATGGCAATTACAAAAGTTTTCTCTGTTCCTGTTTTAATTGTTGCTGCAATATTAGCAATGATCATTTCTTGCTTTACTCCTTTAATCAATGCAATTTATGCAATCCCGACAGCAGTTATCGGTGGATTGGAAATCTATTTGTTTGGTGCAATTGCCGCACAGGGAATTGCTATCATGATTGATAAAAAAACTGACATGTTTAATGCAAAAAACATTGCTGTTATTGCTTGTATTATGATTATCGGTATTGGTGGAAACTATGGTTTCTCTAATGGAACAATTCCTTTCTTTGGTTTAGAAATTCCATGTATAGCTGGAGCTGCTGTATTTGGCATTTTATTAAACCTCCTGCTAAGCATCGGAGAAAAAAAGAGAAAACCTACTAATCCGTCTGTTCAATCAGAATCTTGAAAAAATATAAAAATACAGGCATCAATTTGATGCCTGTATTTTTATATTATTCGAAATTGTTTGATCAATACTGTGAAATATTTATATCATATTAATATCTTAATCAGGTTATTGTCTAAAGCCCACAGCAAACAGTTTTTAATTGAACTACTGTCATAGACGATATAATCATACACACTACGTTTCATTTTAACAGCGCTATCGTATTTTCTTCCAAATTCTGTAAACTTCGGTTTTTATTACTTATTTGACTCAATATTTCTTATAAATACCTCTCTACTCTCACTATTTCTATCTTTTAGGAACGATTTCAATCCAATAATCATCGGGATCAGAAATAAAATATATTCCCATCGCGGGGTTCTCATAACAAATACAACCCATTTCTTTATGTTTTTGATGTGATTTTTCATAGTCATCAGTTTCTAATGCCAAATGAAATTCATTATCACCCAGTTGATAGGGGTGTTTCCAATCACGCAACCAAGTTAATTCAAGTAGATGTGCCGACTGCCCATCTGTCAAATAAACAATTTTATAACTGCCATCCTCTGCTTCTTTTGATTTGCTGATTTTCAGCCCTAACGCTTCCTCATAGAATTTTAAAGATTTTTCCAGATCAAAAACATTAAAATTATTATGCACAAATCGATAATTCATAACTCCAATTATTCCTTTCTTTTTTATATATTTCAATATAAATAATAAACAATTCTATCTTATCTGCTGTATATGATAAATGATACAATCAACAATATACCGCAAATAAATCTTATTCTAAAAAATTTTTTTACAAAATATCTTACTAAAGCTTAAATTTTATGCCTGTTTGATTCTCCAAAATAAAAAACTATGGATATATCTAAAAAATATTAAAATATATCAAATATTTTTGAAAAGCACAAAAGGGACATCTTTATTCATATTTTCCCTTAACTACTTTTTTGCCAAGTAAAATTCTCTGGTTTTTATTTACAAAAGATCTTGTGCGTGCACGCAATAAAAGCTTGCGGCCTTCTGGTGTACGCGTATAGATTATCTTATAATTTCCAAGCACTCTGCGCATATGTTTTTCAAAAATAATGGCTCGCTCCTTTTGCTTTCCAAATATTTCTGGAACAGAATAATATTCGTGCGTACATCCATATTTTTTTCTCCTTACAAGCAAATATCTCGGATTATCTATGATACCCCATATTTCTTTCATACAACATGCAAATGTTGTTTTATCCCGTGTATTTCCACCTTTGAGCCATGTACCGATCAATACCCCTTCTACCGATGCAACTTCAACTTTGCAATGAGTTGTATTTTCGATTTCCTTAATTTCAATTAGCGCATCTGTCACCGCCTGAGCGATTTGTTTCATTCTACGTTCCGGTGTACTGAAACAAAAAAGTTTAACTCCATATTTGCCTACAAAAAAAATCGCCATCATCGTACCGACTCCCCAAATAAATGATATAATACCCATCATATTACTTGCTAAAAGAAGACGGCCTACAACTAATAAAGTAACCAAAATAACACTTAAAATTTCCATTCCCAATGCGTTGATAAAAAGATATCCAGTCTCAATTTCTTCTTTTCGAACAGCTTCTACCTGTTCTATCTCCATTTCATCATGGATCACTTTTAAAGCATTGTGCCAACGTTGACATAGTTGCTTACGATCTTTCGCCCGTGCAAGCATCATTTGGTTGATTTCTTCCATTTTTTTGTGGGAGTCAAATTTCGGAATGCCCAAACGTTCGATTCCGCTTTCTATTAAATTTTCTTTCCAAGATACACCTAAAAAAGCATCAAAGCGACGACTAAGCATTTCATAATCACTGGATAAATCTGCCTCTTTGGTTTTTCCACTTTTTTGTGGAAGGATACAAGCCAGATGCCAAATATTCCCCGTCTTCTCCGGATGATCACGGTCGACCCGAATAGTGCGCCCACGCATTTGGTTGCTAAGCATAAAAGAGCCGACATAAGTTGCCAAAATCAGTGTATTGATACAAGGAGCATCCCACCCTTCTCCAAGTAAAGATTTTGTTCCAATGAGTGTATTAATTTTCCCTTGGCGAAACAACTCTGTTATCGCAGAAACTATATGAGTATTTTTCCCTTTTGCCTGAAACAATGCATATTCAGTATTTAGAATTGGAAAAAAAGTTCCTTCACACCCATATTCTTTAAGCAATCCCTCCAATGTTTCTTTTGTTTCTATCGGAAGAAGAATTACCGTACCGCTCAAGCAACCTAAACGGATTCCTTCATGCTTTTGTCTTCTCAAATATTCGAAAATAGGAACAGCCCCAATTTCGGCTTTTACTTCTTGTTCTGTCCCGACTAACGACAACATGTCTTTTTTTATATAATCACATAAAATCAACAGTCTAAGATTATCTCCCAGTGATTGATATTCGGCTTCAACAATTTTTCCAATGCTTTCTATCTTTCCTTGACTTTTTACCAGAAGCTTTTGCAGAGCTTCATTTTGCGTTAATATCACCCTTTTTTTATGGATACATCCTGCTTCTTTCAATTCATTCAGCAATTGATCCCGTTGCTGCACAGAGATTTGATATGAATCCATATCATCGTATAAAAAACCTTGTAGAAGAATTTCCAACCAACTATCGTTAAGTTTTGGCAGTTTTCCTTTAGTGCCGATTAGCTTTTTTAGATAAGTAGAAAAAGGGATATTCTGCTCTTGGCAAAAAATCAAAAGTGACGAAAAATACTGTGGATTATTCAAAAAAAAATCACTATATTCTTCTGGATGTTGCAACCCTTTATGCGAAGCAATCATACTGGTTAAAGCATTATCAGTCAACAATCTTTCTTTCAGACAATCTACATTTTGCTGATGTACATAAATTTCTTTTAGCTCATCCTTCGTAGGCCAATTAAAATAGATGTAATCTTCATGCGGGCAAAGGCTACCTTCCTGTACAAGTTCCGGTGTAAAAATCTCTTCATCAATTGGTCCGCATAGATCGATATATCTCTTCCATTGATTTGGAGTACTATCATAGGGCGGTGTGGCTGTCAAAGAAATAACAGTTATATCATTCAGTTCCTTCATAAATTCTTCTAATGCTTTCCACCATTCGCTTCTTAAATGATGAGCTTCGTCTAAACATATTGTTTTAATACCAGCGACTTTGATTTCGTCCAAAATATGAAAATCTCGAAAGTCTATATCCTCCGCTTCGGATATTCCTTCTTCAAAAGAGTCCTGATCATTCTCATCTTCACCCAATTTATCGTGTCCATTTCTCATAGCGCTGTACAAAGCTTGATAAGTAATCGCAGTAATTGGTTTCATCTTTTTTAAATTATTGGACAGAAAATCCACAGGGTTATTCCCCTCAATTAAAAAACCATCCACAATACGTTCTAACCATTGTTGTCGAATTGTTATGCTTGGGGATAAAATCAGACACGGCGCTCCAAGCCTTCGAATTAATTCAATGCCAAGCGTTGTTTTCCCCGAACCCGGTGCTGCAACAATATGAATTTTTCGATCAACGAGATGCTTTTCTGCCATATGCAAAATTCTTTGCTGATAATTTCGCCACTTCCCTTTAAATTGTAACACACCATCATATTGATTTTGAATCATGCAAAAAATTCCTTCTATTAATGTTTTCTATTTGCACACAAAAACAAATAATTCTTTTAATAATGTTTAAATTAAAATATTTTTAAAAATTCCAAAGTTTTCCTATTCACTTATCTAATCGGAAAAACACCGAGAAATAATATAATTATTATAGCGAATTATCAATAAAAAAACAATCATACCATTTGCTAAGCTAACTTATTGAGTTATTCAGGAGCTATTCATATTTTCCCATATGAGTTGTGCCTGACTGATGCTCTCAGTAAATTCAGATAATCCAATAGGTTTTCTATTACCGTATTTGCTAGGCTCAAAAGCTAATGGAATATATTGAGATAAAAATAACTATGGGCATCTACATCCATCTTAATGCAGAGAAATATAAACTATTTATCGCTGCTCTTGATGATTATGTATCAAATATATTGAGACAAAATTGCAGTAATATGTAAAATACAAAAAATAAAAGCACGGATTTTTGCTTTTATTCCACGTTCTTTTAGTCTTGGACTTGAACGCTCGCATCTTTATTTTTCAAGCAGAGAGGCGGCAACATCACTAATCGGTCTGTTGCCGCCTCTTTTAATTTGTTAAGTGTTTAGTTTAGCGGAATCTGTCCAACAGTATTTGAGGATATCCGCGTTGGTAGCGGAAACAGAAGCTGCCGCACTGCCGTTTTCAACCGTCACCGAACCGATGTTCACGGTCGGTTTGTCGACACCAGTCAGGGTAATCTCTGTTGTTCCGTTGGTTTCCTGATTGTCCATGACGTGATCCTCGCAAATATCTCTGATGTATTCATTCCCGTTTATAGTCTTAACCTGGATCTCTCCTCCGCTAAATGATGAAGTAACAGTTCCGGTAAAGTAGAGGACATTGGTGTCTGCTCCGCCGGCATAGCTGAGAGGGCCAGTCAGGTTAGTGCTGATCGATATTTTCGAAAGATCTGAGTTCTGTTTGTCTATAATTTCGTCAAAAATCAGGGAGATAGTGATCTCTTCTCCCGCGGAATAGGCGGTCTGCGCCATAGGCGCCACAGCAAGAAGCTGAGGCTCCTGCGTATCGCCTATGCGGAAATAGTACTTCTCATTTTGCGTCGTCCACTTATCGTTACCTTTTCCGCTGGCGGCATAGCCGACTGTCATGTATATCTGGTCCACAGGCAGAGCAATATAACTGCTGCCGGAACTTCCGCCGCCGTTGTTAAATGTTTCCGACCAACTGCTGCAGCCCTGCGGGCTTCCGCTGGTATTAGGGAGGTAATAGCTTGCCCAATTTCCGTTCTGACTGTTTCCGCCATGCCGAAATGTCACCTGATAAAGAGCAGTGCCGTTATTTGCAGACAGATTGTCTGAGTTGCTTTCCCACTTACCCTCATACGGATAATAGCTTAAGTCTATATTCTCCCCAAGTGCAATCTGTATGTGCTGGTAGCCGTCATCAACTTCCTTGGCCTGAAAGGTCATGCGGTACTGAATTTCAGCGGTAGCCA
>CALVMT010000047.1 GCA_944347775.1 uncultured Clostridia bacterium
TTGCCATGTACGACAATCACGAACCTTATGTTATGGCTGAAGATTACGCCGATACAAACGTGTCTATTAAGGTTGTGAAGATAATACAATCCTATGCTAAAATAGTGAACATCACAACATGGAGAAAGTAAAATGAGGGTTGCCGTTATCGGTTTTAACAATATGATCAGTATGCCGTATATGCGTTTTTATAAAAAGACGCTCGAATTGTATGGAGTCGCGGCGGATTATTATTGCTGGAATAGAGAAGAAAATGGCGGAATAGATAAGGACGGCAATGTTTATACCATAAAAATCAAATGTCCAAGTGATAAATTCGGCAAGTTTTTTGCTATGATTAAATGGCGGAAGCTGATGTTGAAAGAATTAAATAGAGTTAATTATGATAAGCTAATAGTTTTAACTTCTTTACCGGCGTTTTTATTAAGAAACTATTTGATTAAGAGATATAAAAACAGATATGTTTTTGATATTCGAGATTTTACATATGAAAATATTGACTTATATAAGAAAATCATTGCTAAAATTATAGATAACTCTTATGCGACATTCATATCATCGCCGGGATTTAGAAAAATTATATTGACAGAAAAGAATGTGATGCAAATTCACAATATAGATGTAGTTCTCAGCGATTACGGTCCCCCTGATTTAAGAAAGGATATAATCACTATTGGTTATATCGGCTTAATTTCTTATGCAAAATCGTGTATCTTGGTTATGAAAAATTTTGCCGAAGCAAAATATAAATTGCTATTCAGAGGGATTTATAAGAATTCAGTTTTACAGGATTATTGTAAGGCAAACGGCATAAAAAATGTAGAGTTTGGCGGAAAATTTACTTCTGAAGAGAAGAATAAAATATACGAAGGTATAGATATAGTAAATTGTATTTACGGCGTAAAAGACGAGGTTAATAAACAATATGCACTGCCTAACAGGTTATATGACGCAATCTATTGCCGCAGGCCTATAATTGCACTGGAGAATAATGCATTAGCTGATTATATCAAAAAATACGGATTGGGACTTCTTGTTTCCGAGAAAGATGACTTTTCAAAAAAACTGGATGAGTACGCACGTGGGTTTAATGCAATTGAGTTTGAAAAAGGAGCTGCTTTGTGCAGAAAAGATATAGAGCAAGAGCAGAGTATGGCGATTGAAAAACTTCTAAGTTTTGTTGGGATTGAAAACAGGAAGGAGAAGGCGAAAGAATGAATATACAGCATAAAAGGAAACAGTGTTGCGGAAAATATGGCAATAAGCATTTCATTGGGGTTTAACGGTAATGAAAAATATCGCAATTGTAAGCAATAATTTGCAAATAGGTGGGGTGCAAAAATCCTTAATCAATTTATTGAGGGAAATACACGGGAAATATAGTATAGACCTCTATTTGGCGGATGATGAAAATGCTTATAGGGATCTTGTGCCTAATGATGTTAATGTGTATAGACTGGGATACCCTTTTAGGTTGTTCGGGATATCGCACGCAAAAGCGCGAAAAGAAGGGGGACGCGTTTGGATTCAATCGTTGCTGTTTCGCGGTATTACCAAGGTATTCGGTAAAAAGTATGTCGTTCCTTTTATAGTTAAAAAAACAAAATGGGATGGACGTAGATATGATGTAGCGATTTCGTATGTTCATGATGGCGGAGATAAGTCTTTTTATGGTGGATGCAACGAGTTTGTTTTAAAAAGAGTTGACGCCGACAAAAAAATTTCGTTCATGCATGGAGATTTCGAGAAATGCGGAAGCAATACACTGTATAACAGAAAGATATTAATGGGGTTTGATAATATTGTATGCGTCAGTAGATATTGTGCAGAAAGAATGAAGAAGGTGTTTGCTGAGGCGGCAGATAAGATTGTTTACGTAGGTAATATGATCGATTATGAAGAATTAAGAAGGAAATCGCAAGATGAGCCGATAATATACGACAAAAAATTTTTTAATATCGTAACAGTTGCCCGATTAAGCAAGGAAAAGGGACTGGTAAGATGTATGCCGATTATTAGGGCGTTGCTGGATGAAGGATATAGAGTAATGTGGCATATCGTAGGAGATGGCGCATACAGAAGTGTTGTCGAATCAAAAATTGATGAATATAGATTGAGAAATAATGTGGTATTATATGGAGAGAGGACTAACCCATATAAGTATTTGACAAATGCGGATCTTTTCGTATTGCCATCATATGAAGAGGCGGAAGGCATGGTGTTAAAGGAAGCATTGGCACTAAAGTTGCCTGTGCTTGCGACAAACACCGGGGCTACAAAAGATATCGTTGAGGAAAGATACGGTATTGTTTGTGAAAATAATGATGAGGAGCTTTTCAAAAGTCTATATCGAGTTGTGACATGTGGTAATATGTTGGCAGAAAAAAAACAAGCACTTATTGATGCATATAGACCTAGTAATAAAGACAATCTTGAAAAGATAGAAAATATTATAGAGGCGAACATTGGAACGAGTAGTATTGAATAAACGGGAAACGAAATCGACGTCGTTTTTTATATTGATAATGATATTGATCTCTGCAATCGGAGCAAACGCGCCTATTGTAGAGGTGGAAGGGATCGGGAATCTTTATTTGTTTAGATTAATGATTCCGATATTGTTATTGCTTTTCTTTAAAGCTAAATTTCACAACAATAGAGTATTGCACAATACTATTGTGTTATTTATAGTATGGCTACTGTGCGCTACAGTTTCCTTGTTATGGAGTTTTAACTTCAGCAATAGCGTTTCGGCACTGTTTAACTATATAATATGTTTTATATGGGTTGTATGGCTTGTAGGGGTCGTAAAAACTAAAAGAATGTTTCAAAATATGATTCTTTTTATGACCGGCATCATTCTTGTGTGTTGTGTCTTGGGAATATACGAGGCTTATACGGGAATATATATGTTTAATGTTCAGGAGGGTCTAGACGTACATTTAACGAGCGCAGGCTTGCATTATCCGGTAGTATTTTTCTTTAACCCCAATGATTTCATGTTTTTCGTTATAGGAATCATACCATTTTTATTTTATGTGGTAAGAGAAAGGATTAGAAGAAAATCGCTAAGAAAGATTATGTACATTGCGTATACGGGTCTTAGCTGTTATATGCTTTGGTTAGCTGATTGCAGAATGGGATTTATCGTATTGCCGTTTATGCTATTTGTATTTATTCTTTCCAAAAATTTCAAGAAAAGATTTCCTATCGCGCTTGTAGTTTTGATATCCGTAGCTGTTATAATATTGTTAAGATATCCGCAGCTTATTCAAAGCTTTTTGCGTGAGTCGAGATGGGATATTTGGCACGATACGATAAACAATTTTTATCAAAGTAAATTTTTAGGAACAGGACTTGGGAATGCAAACTATCATTTGGCAAATGCAACTTATGCAAGTGACATAACAGCAACGCATTTTTGGTTTTTACAGATTTTTGTTGAACTTGGAATATTTTTTATTCCCGCATTTTTAGTGTGGTATTATAAGATATTCAAAAGCGGAGTAAGAATGATAAAAAGCTCAAATAAAAATTACAGGCGAAGAGGAAGAGTCATAATTGTATTTATAGTTGCCTTGATTCCTATGAGCATGATGAGTTCCAGTTTTGCAATTTTACCTGTATTTTGGACATACATCGCATTTTTGCTTTTAGCAGTTAGCGTAAAAGATAAAAAAGCAGAGGTGAAAGCATGAGCAGAATTATGCTACTTACAGTCGGATTTCAAGATAGTGATGCCAATTCAATATGCTCGAAGCATATTATAAATGGATTTGTGAAGAATGGTGATACTGTCGACTTGTATTGCATCAAGAAATCAATCAACGATATTGATCGGGAAACAGCATTTGGGAATGTGTTTTATTTTTATAATGAATACACGAAGGTTAGCTGTTTTTTCGAAAAAAGAGGGAAAAACATAAGTAAAATGCCTACTATTCAAAAGTATGCCGTAAAAATACTTCAGCACCTTAGGAGTATTTTTTATCAAAAATTCGAGAATGTGTATGGTGATACAATAATAAAATCAGCTTTGATGCGTAAGGTTAAGGAGGAGAATGTAAAAGAGCCATATGATATAATAATAGCTGTTTCGCAGCCTTTTGCATATGCGATGCTGGCGGAAAAAATAAAGAAAAAGCTTAAGGGAAATCCGAAGAGTTATCTTTACATGCTTGATCCATATGTTTATAATTATACTATGAGTGTTAAAAAAATGAAAAAAAGGCAAAGACAGTTTAAAAAGTATACCGACAATGTTGACGGGTTAATTATTACGCGCGGCGTATATGAAGAAGCTGTTAGGAAAAAATTTGACTTGCATGGGCGATATATTGTTGTAGATTTACCGAACCTTGTTTGTAAAGAGAATGTCACAGGTTGCAATAATTATTCTGATAAAACAGAAATATTATTTGGAGGATGGTTTTATAAGGATATACGAAATCCTATAAAGATGTTGCCAATACTTGGGCAAATTCTTAGCAAGAACAAAGATGTTATTTTTACGCTGTATTGTCGTGGATGTGAAGATGCCGTGAATAAGTTTGTAGAAAAATATCCGCTTAACGTAGATATCAAGGGTATAATTTCTCATGACGAATTCGAAAAATATGCTGAGGGTGCAAATATTTTGCTGAACTTAGGTAACACAATAATTAATCAATTGCCAAGCAAGGTTTTTGAGTATATCGCAAGCGGAAAACCAATAATTAACTTTTATTTTGACGAGCGCGATACAAGTTTGTATTATCTCAAAAAATATCCGCTGGCTTTTAATTTAAACCTTAATAATTATACTCAAAGCGATGTAGAAGGGCTTGCTCAATTTATAAGCGAAAATTCGAGTAAGAGAGTTTCATATAACGAAGCAACAAGAAATATGCCAGAAGCAAGAGCTGATAATGTGATTAGCAAAATAGTTCACTTTGTGTCAGAAGGAGAAAAAAATGTTTGAAATACCAGTAGTTCTTATAATTTTTAAGAGATTAAAAGTCTTGGAGATTATTCGACAATTAAAGAAAATAAAACCGGCAAAAGTATATATTATAGCTGATAATGGCAGAAATGATAAAGAGATACAGGAATGCAGGATTTGTAGAGAACAAGTTGAAAAAAGTTTAGATTGGGGATGTGAAATAATAAAAAATTACGCCGAAACTAATCGTGGAGTCTACGCGCAAATAGGAATCGGCGCGCAATGGGTATTTGAACGAGAAAAAATGGCAATATTTTTAGAGGATGACAATTTGCCTGAGGTGACTTTTTTTGAATTCTGCAAGCAAATGCTATACAAGTACGAAAGCAACGAAAGAATACTTTGGGTATGTGGAACAAATTATTTGGGGAAAACGCATTTTAAAAGTAATGCGAGTTATACCTTTACTCGCCATATGTTGCCATGCGGATGGGCATCGTGGGCGTATAAATTTCAAAAATATTATGACGGTGATTTATCATTTTGTAACGATGAAAAAAATATAGAGCTAGCAAAAAGCAGATATTATTCAAAGCGAGTAGCAAAGCAGTATTCTGAAAATTGGTTGGCAGAATATCGCAAGATAATATCCGGAGAAAGACCTTGGTCGTGGGATTATCAAATGGATTTTTCCATTAAATTCAACGATCTACTCGGAATCGTCCCGGCAAATAATCAAATAAAAAATATTGGAGTAGATGACTTCTCAGCGCATGGAGGGAATTCGTTTGATGATGTTATGACTAAAAGGTTTTGCGGAATGAATTCATATCCGTTGGAATTTCCATTAGTTGATCCGACAGAAATAGTGCCGGATCTCCGATTTGAAAAGAGAATAAATAAAATTATCACCGTTCCGTATAGATTTACGCTAAAAAAACGAATTAGGAAATTAATTGTTAAGCTATTAGGTGTCGATGAATCTAGTTCTTTGCGTGCAATTTTTAGGAGAAAGTAAGATGGGTGTTACACTGAAAGAGAAAGCGGTAACTTCTTTAATATGGAAATTTATAGAGAAATTTGGCGCTCAGCTAATGCAATTTGTTGTCTCAATTGTGTTGGCAAGAATGCTAATGCCAGAAGACTACGGAATTATCGCTATTACCACTGTTTTTTTGGCAATAGCTAATGTTTTTATAGATTCAGGTTTCAGCTCTATTTTGATTAGGAAATTAGATGCCGATGATTTAGATTATAGCACTGTGTTTTATTTTAATTTATGCGTTTCGATTATATTATATATCCTATTCTTTTTTGTTTTGTCGCCTTTATTAAGTAAAGTGTATGAAATTCAAGAGCTGACAGATGTATTGCGTATCTTAGCACTGATTCTTATAATGTCTCCTCTAAATAGCATGCAAAGAACAATATTATCTAAGAGACTATTATTTAGAAGATTGTTTTTGAGTACCTTTTCTGCGACAGTAGTTGCAGCGGCAGTGGGTATTACTATGGCATATTTCGGATTCGGAGTATGGGCACTTGTTGCTCAACAATTATGCTCAACGGGTGTTAGTATGATAGTTATGATGTTTACTGTGAGGTGGAGGCCTAAGCTGATGTTCAGTTTTAAAAGACTGAAATCATTATATTCGCTTGGTTGGAAATTTTTCACTGTTAGCTTAGTAAATGTAACTTATGATAACATACATTCAATAATAATAGGTAAAAAATACGACGAGACAAATTTGGCATATTGGACAAAAGGCAGACAAATTCCGGGACTTATAGTAGACAACATTAACGGCACGGTGGGAAGTGTTTTGTTTCCAGTTATGGCTCAGAGGCAAGACAATCTTGAGTCGTTGAAAAAAATTGTCAAAACGGGAGTAAAAACATTGTCATATGTTATATGGCCTATGATGACGGGGCTGTTTGTTTGCAGTGATTCGTTGATTCGTTTTTTGTTGGGCGATCAATGGCTCGAGTCTGCATTTTATTTGAGAATATTTAGTATATATTTTGCTCTCATTCCACTTGTTACTATTGGTCAAACGTTATTTCAGGTATTGGGAAAAGGAAATTTGCTTATTATTACAGAAGTTATTAAAAAGACATGCGGATTGGCAATATTAATAACTGCCATGTTTTTTGGATTAAAATGGATAGCTTTGGGGCTCATATTAGATGTTGTATTGAGTTTTATAATAGCAACTCTTCCATGCAAAAAATTGATTAATTATAGCATTATTAACATAATAATTGATGTTTTACCAAATTTATTAGTTTGCGCACTTATGGGAACAGGTGTATATCTATTGTCATTTATTGACATGGATTATAGAATACAGTTGTTTTTGCAAATTTTTACGGGGATAGCATTGTATGTAATATTATCAATTGTGTTTAGATTGAGTTCATTTAAATTTATTTGGGATTACATAAAACGTGGAATCAAAAAAATAAAAGATCACAAGTTGATAGCAAAAAAAGATACTGAAAACACTTTTGATAATGGTTCGGGTAGTAGTACTGCTAATGATATTAATAACGAAAATTTTGACACGAATCTAGACCCAGGCAAAGGGGAAAAATTAAAGGCTGGAGATAGTAAAAATGAAGAAGAAAACAGCGCTCAAACTCAAGATGCGCCGGCGCAGGAGAATAATGCCGATGCAGATAAGAATAATCCTTCCGACGGAGAGAGCGCGGAATAGGAAAAGGCTTAGGGAGCAATTTTTTCGCAAAAAATTAAGAAAAAACAGCTCCAATTTATTGACGACGTTGTATGCAAGAGCGTATAATATAAAGTAATAAAAGTTACAAAAATACAAAGGATAAGGAAGGGAAATGAAGAAAATTCTCATACTTGCGGTAATTTTGGCTGTAATTTGCAGCT
>CALVMT010000048.1 GCA_944347775.1 uncultured Clostridia bacterium
GATTTTAATTTATTTCTGTTTTCTTCGATTCTCACGGCTAATCCACCTTTCTTCGTTTGGAAATAATACCTATAAGTGCCGAGCAAAAGCAAAGCGCTGCAGCGGGAGCAAAGCTTGTAATATTAATCGGTAAAGCACCATTGAAAAGCAGCATTTGCGCTAAATAAGCTAATCCACTTGTAATCACAGCCACTATGCATCCTATTAAAGCGATTCGTTCTTTACCCATCAGTTTAGGCTTGTTTACGAACAACCATTTCATATATAGAAGCACTCCTGTTACTCCGAACACAGTAATTAGCATCAGAATCTGGGGACTTGACATTTTATGAATCAACGCCGTCAAGAGAAATATTTTTTGATTTCGTCCAATTCCACTTAAATAAAATTCAGGTATATCAAATTTGGATGCAATCCCTCGCATGTATATTATGCATTCAGGTATTTGGTCTTTATCATCTATCAGGAATAGGCCGTTAATTTTTTGTGATGCAAGTGAGACTTGAAACACGGCATCATCAAAAGTATCAGCCTTATAATTAATATCTAATGAAGGCATTAGAATATAGTTATCAATGTTCAAATAATCATTGTTATGAAAAACAAAAGTGTTCTTACTCATTATGCCAACAACATTCAGTATAACAGTTTTATTCAGGTATTCAACGGTAATTGTACTCCCCACCGGATAGTATTGATGATAGTTCCACCCTAATAAGCAGTTAATACTATTCTTTGCCGAATTCCATCTGTAATCAGATTGAGTAAGTATCTCGCCTTCATCTACGCGAATCGAGAACTCGTCGAACACGTTATTGCTGACTTGCACTGCATTAATAAACCCAACATTGTTTTTACCAGATTCGGCTAGCTCATTATAACTGTATCTAAATGAATCATCATCTGGAAATTCCAAATCAGAAGAATATACAGGTTGTTTAATTATTTCATAGTAAGAAAAATGATTTTGTGTTGCCAAATCATTCGAAAGAGACAGTAGCTCTTGACGTTTCAAATCGTCGTGGAAATATCGTAATAGTTGGTCTCTTTCAATTTGGTCGTAGATTTGTATAACATATCTGCCAAACTTTAGCTTGTCTATATGCTCTTCAATATTGTATTCACTTATATTTATTAATAAAATAGATAAACCACAAGTAAATAACACAACGAACCATTGTGCAAATATGAGGAGTCCTTTTTTTATCGTCATAACAGATTTTCCTACTTTCATCTCATATTGATTTTCGTCAAGGAGACAAACGCTCCTTGACGATTGATGAGCTAGTAATATGTAATTACGATTTACATTAGTATACGCCACCCCACGCTGATCGGAGGTACAGTGTTGCCGCATTTTCCAACACGGATGTTTGGGCTGTAACTAGGTTGTAGCCATATACGCGACCGGAGTCACCCAGCCAACCTTCTTCGCTATGCCCATCTTTGACAAACCAAACCCTGGTATAGTGGTATTTTGTTTGGTTGGGGTTTGCTTTTAAATAAACATCGGTTGAGGAGCATCCCCTTATCCAACCAGTAGACGGATATGTCTTCCAAGAATCGTGTAGTACAATATATCCATTAGGAGTTTCAGTTTCAATTACCGCAAAAGCAGTCGATGCAATTGCCAAAACCATCGTGAGAACAATAACCAAAGAAATAATCTTCTTCATGATTTTCTCCTTTCAAAATCCGTGGTTGTATTTCAAGAAAAAAACGGTTAACCTTGAGGTATACCCTTGCAAATCGGCATCGCCATAACAGCGAGGTGAGCCCGCCCGCTCATGAAATGCAGGGGTATTTTTATGTATGGTCAATCATAGACACCGCCTCCTTTCTAAAAAATAATAGGTCTTTGTTTTCGCACTTGTTATTTTTTCAAAATCAGATATCCTTCTATCAACTTAAAAAGCAGCTTATCAAACTCTCTATTTAATTTGACAAAGATATGTTTTTGATTTTTCGTCATATCTTGTCATATTTAATTATCATAAAAAAGGCGCGGGCCAAAAACAGAAACAGGACGTAAAACGAAAAAATTTACAAAACAGCAATTGTCTCCTTCTCATAGTATCATTGTAGCCGTTATTAGTATCCCATAGACCGATCCTCTAATAGTCTGTTGCAACTTCGATTACGTTCCCGCTTTCGTCAACTGCATTATCTTTGTTATTACTAGTACCCCTTCTGTTTTTGAGCTTGGAATACGAAAAGTAAACATTTCATTTACATTAATTTACTACCAGGTATTAACAACTTTCATCTTACTGCGAAGGCTACTGTTCTTTTCTTCTTTACCTCTCTGCAGAATAAGACGCACCAGCATGAATGATTTTGCCATTAGTATTTTTAATACGATTTTTATTCGACGAAATGCGTCCTAATATTTAGGAGGGACTGCGATCCCGATTCTAAAAGGAGGTTCTGCAAATGAAAAAACGTCTATTCTCTCTTTTCCTTTCCTGGATTATCGTGCTGGCCTATTGCTCCTGTGCGCTTGCTGTGCAGGATAGTGTGGAACCGCGCGCTTCCGCATGGGTTTATGGAGGCCTCATCCCGTCTGGAAGCGGAGGGCGATATGAGCTATGGGGAAGGATTGAGGGCATACCTACAGATACTTTAACAATCCGTGTGGAACTCAGAAACGCATCGGGGAGTTATATTACTGGAACATCCAATAGCGGGCAAGGCCCATCAGTAACTGC
>CALVMT010000049.1 GCA_944347775.1 uncultured Clostridia bacterium
AACCAAAAGTCGTTCATGCAAATACTGGTTCAGTTTTACATGTAATGCTTGCGTGCAAACTATGCCACATTCCAACGAAAATATATACAGTTCACAATGAAGCAAAACTTTTATATGGCGAAAGCAACTTTAAGAAACTACTATATAAACTTGCTTTTTCTAAGTTTAAGTTTAAGCCGATAGCAATTTGTCCAAGCGTTAAAAAAACGTTGATTGATGACATGGGTATTGATCCAAATAACATAGCTATAGTAAACAATGGCGTGGATACAATGTGTTTTGTTCCACGAGTTTACAAGAAAAGCGATGAGACTATCAGAGTGATTTCGGTGGGAACACTTTATTGGATAAAAAATCAATTGATGACAGTTCGTGTGATATCAGCTATTCACAAATTAGGCTACAAAATTGAACTGATATTACTGGGTGACGGAGAAGATAGAAGTAAAATAAAAAGCGAAATCGAAAAGAACAAGGCAGAAGAATACATTTTTTTATTAGGAATAAAAGATAATGTCGAAGATTACCTTAAAAAGTCGGATATATATATTTCCGCTTCGAGGACAGAAGGATTACCATTGTCAATACTAGAAGCCATGGCGTGTGGGCTTCCTATTATTGCAACAAATGCGGGCGGAACAAAAGATATCGTACACAACAAAGAAAACGGATTCATTATTGAAATAGATGACGAAGATGGTTTAAAATCAGCATTATTGAAGCTGATCCAGAATAAAGACTTACAAGCAAAGTTTTCTCAAGAATCAAGGAGAATTGCAGAAGAATGGAGTGTGTCTAACTGTGTACAAGGTTATGAGAAACTCTATGATTCTCTGGTGTAAATCGAAATTAAGAAATCTTCAGCAGGAGCAAGAATATGTTGGGAATATGCTTTGGACTACCATTGTGTCTGATGTATATATCTATTAAATTGTATCAACTAATAACCAATAGATATATTATTAAGAACAGATTTTTGCTAATTCTTGGAGCATTAGGCGTTGCGTTATTAGTAGCACAAATCATCCCACCAAAAGCATGGGATCTATATCAACATTATGATGAGATTGAGCGAATTCGCGATTTGGGTGCAACATATGCCTGGAAAAAAAGTCGATATGCAAACTATTATGGAGCAACATTACTTTTTTTCTTGACATCATTAACACCATGGAATGGAACTCTTCCATTTCTAACAGTTTTTTTAGAATTGGTAATATATGAAAAAATAATTTCACACTACAAGGAGCAAATTAATGCACAGAGTGAGGGGATTTGTTTCTTTTTATTCTTAGTATTAAGCAACATTGTATTAGCAATATCGGGAATTCGGAATGTTTTAGCAGTGGCATTAGTAAACTATGCCATTTGGGATTTTGAATGCGCGAAGAAGGGGCACATATTGATTGATGCTGCAATTGTGATATTTGCAATTACAATACATCCTGCAAGTGGTATTCTGGTTTTCATTTATGCACTATCATACATACCTTTATTAGCTGTAGGAGCTGGAATAGCAATTTTGATTCTTCCGGTTCTTACAAATGTATTGAATAATTTATTATCAAGTCAAAATGCAATTTTGTCTTCGTCAGCGGGACTTTTTGCTTTATATACCGGAGAGCAGGCTGGATTAGATATTCGTGTAAGAATTGTTTCGGCTATACTTATTATTTTCAGTATTATAGTGTCATTTCGCATAATTAGATTTCAAAAAAATAAAAATCGCTATTTATATTTTACTCTACTATATTCATTGAGTACATTAGGAATGATATCGCAAGGTTTGATATATTCCAGAATGTTATATGGATTTAACATACTTTATCCGGTTATAATTGCAAATAAAAACGAGAATGCCTGTAACTCAAGCATGAATAAAACAATATACTGGTACAAGTTATATTGCTTAATTTATTGTGTTTGGATGCTTTTGTTTCAAGGATATGAACTGGCGCGAGCCATAATAATCGGATAAAGGAGATTGTATGATAACAATATTTACGCCTACTTATAATAGAGCACATACGATAGTAAGAACATATGAGTCTTTAGAAAAACAAACTTGTAGGGACTTTGAATGGGTTGTTGTAGATGATGGTTCTTCCGATAGCACTATTAAAGTCCTTTTGGAATTAAAGAAAAAAGCAAATTTTCCAATGACAATTCAACAACAAGAAAATGCGGGAAAACATGTTGCCATTAATATCGGAGTCCAACTATCACATGGAGAACTGTTTTTTATTGTTGATTCAGATGATTGGCTTCAGCCAGATGCAATAGCAATAATAAAAAAACTCGCAAGAGATTTACCGAAACACGAAAAATATGCTGGTATTGCGGGAGTTCGAGTAAACCCGGCAGGAAAACTTATCGGAACAAGCTTTGATACTGATTATATAGACTGCACTGCTTTTGAACGAACAAAGTATAACATAAATGGAGATAAAGCAGAGGTATACTTTACTGATGTACTACGTAGGTTTCCTTTTCCTGCATTCGCAGGAGAAAAATTTCTGACGGAAAGTGTAGTTTGGTTCAGAATTGCACATGAAGGGTATAAAATTCGTTGGACGAATAAAGCTTTTTATGTTTGCGATTATCAAGTGAATGGTCTATCGGCGACCACAGGAAAATGTTCGAAAAACTTTGCGGGCTATCAACTTACCACAAAGGAGATGCTTACTTATAAAGAATTACCGTTCAAAGAACGTTTTGGGCAGCTTTTGGCTTATGCGGCTATTTCGTGCAAAGAAAATAAGAATCTTAAGACATGTGCAAATGCGATTGGATATCCGTGTGTTTTAGTATGGTTGCTAGGGAAAACAGGGTACATGGCATATCGAATTAAAAATTTATGGAGAAAGAATCAATGAACGATAAAAAGACCATTTTTTCTTCTTTCGTTTGGAAATTTTCAGAACGATTGCTCTCGCAAGGTGTTGGATTGATTATTCAAATTTTGATTGCAAGAATGGTCAAGCCAGAAGCAGTTGGCGAGATGGCAATCTTACTAAGTGTTATTAACATCTTTAGTGTGATAGCTCAGAGTGGTTTTTCTTCATATATCATTCAAAAAAAGGATTTAAGCGACGAGTCAGTATCATCTGTAGCCATATTTAGCATACTTGTAGCCTCTGCGTGTATTTTGCTTCTTTTTGGAGGCGGAAATTTTCTGATGGGGTTGCTTGGATATCCAAATCTTACACGGTATTTAAAAGTTGCTAGTATTATGCTGCTGTTTAATGCAATCAATGGGATTTGCATGGGACTTCTCTCCAGAGAAATGCAGTTCAAGGAAATGTTCATACGAACATTGATAGTATTGCCATTATCAGCTATAGTATGCTTTTTATTGATGTATTGCGGTCTTGAACTGGAAGCACTTATTGCATATAACATAGTGAATCCGCTGTTCACTACGCTGTTTTTGTTGAATCTTCTGAGAAAAAGCGAATACAAGATTCGGATGAAAATCAAATGGAAAGAGCTGAAGGCTGCATTGCCATACAGTCTACGTGTTTTGATGCAGGATATGGGAAATGTAGTTTGCAATTCGTTGAGGAGTTTTATAATGGGTGGCCTATACTCTTCAGATGACCTTGCTTACTATGACAGGGCGTTTACATATACAAGCTATGTGGAAGAAAGTGTCACATATACTGCATCTAGTGTTTTGCTTCCGGCAATGGCTAAGGAGCAGGATAATAGGGCTCGTTTTCAAAACTATATTGTAAAGTCTACTGCATTATACAGCATCGTTATAATTCCGGCTTTGTTAGGATTTGCTGCGGTATCACCTACATTTACAAGAGTTATATTGACTGAGAAATGGTTGCCGTGTGTGCCTTATATGTGCATTTTTGCAGTGGGTTTTTTGCATTACCCAATTTTAACAATTCAGCGACCAGCTTTTCTGGCATGTGGCCGGAGTGATGTGACCCTCAAAATAACGGCTATTCAAAATATAACATCGCTTGTAGCAATTCTGCTGACATTGAAGTTTTCACCGTTGGTAATCGCTCTTGGAACGAGTATTTCGTTACTGGCGTATATTCCACTTTATGTTCATGCAACTAAAAAATATATTGAAATATCAGTTGTTGACCAACTTGGAGCGATGGCAAAATACATATTGCTTGCGATTATTATGGCTGCTTTGATTTTTCCGATGAATCAATTAGCAATAAACGATATCCTAAAATTATTTGTTCAAGTCATAATAGGTATTATAGCGTATGTAATAATGCTGGTTATTACGAAAGATAAAGTGTTTTACGAGATGCTTAAAAAAGTGATTACAAGGAGAAAGAAAAAATGAGCAAAACGGATTATGCGTTAATGGTGTTGGGATGCGATAAAAACATCGAATTAATTCCGATGTTTTTGCGCAACCTAAAAAAATATTGGCCGCAATACGACAAAGAGGTTTATATCAATACAGAATCCCAAGAGGTTCGGTCGAAAGACTATAAGACGATTTATCCATCAATTAAGTGTGACATCAATACGCCTTGGGCGAAAAGACTATATAATTTTTTGGAGGAGTACCCATATGAGTATGTAGTTTTTCTTTTGGATGATTTCATTTTAAGTGATTATGTTGATACGGCAGAATTAGAGCGGGTACACAAAATCATGCAGGAGCATTCTGAAATCGCATGCTTTAATTTCATGGAGACATACAAAGATGCGCAAGACAGTGTAAGAGAGGCCTATGATCGGTATTACTTGAAAGACAGAAAAGCTGAATTCAGGATGAACTTGCAGGCGGCAATTTGGCGAAAAAGCTTTTTGATGAGATTTATCCGAAAGCACGAAAATCCTTGGCAGTTTGAAACTTGGGGTTCAGTTAGGTCAAGGCGCTACACGGATGAAGTTTACCATATTCGAAAGAATGCGCCGCATGTCTTCATCTATCCTGAGGGAGGAGTCTTTGCTGACGGAAAATGGTATGAACAAAAGACTATTGACTTTTTAGAAAAAGAAGGATTTGATGTAGATGTTTCAGTGAGAGGAGTGTATCATATTGGAGATTCTAGAAAAACTGAAATTAAACACAGACTGTTTGTACAGAAAGTTTGGGAAGTTGTACGCTCTTTAATTTAATGAGGATAATTGAGGAGAAATTGTAATGTTCGCATTCACTAATACCACCCTACTAATCACCGGCGGCACCGGCAGCTTCGGCAACACGGTGCTCAAGCATTTCCTGGCAAGCGACATCGGCGAGATCCGCATCTTCAGCCGGGACGAAAAAAAGCAGGATGACATGCGCCACGAGGTGCAGCAGAAACACCCGGAACTGGCGGGCAAGCTGCGCTTTTACATCGGCGACGTGCGGGACA
>CALVMT010000050.1 GCA_944347775.1 uncultured Clostridia bacterium
TAAGAACTAGTTCCTATGCAGATCGTATGCGACCGGCATAAGAGCGAAAATAAAACGCATACTGCGCTCGGAGATGCTCTTGTGGGTCATCTTTCGGACGGGGGTTCAACTCCCCCCAGCTCCACCACATTAAGACGTCGTCTATGGATATCGCATAGCGACGCAAAGTTATGGGACACCCCTGTGAATAACAGGGGTGTCCCGCTTTTTTGTGTTCATTTTTGATTGTTCTTGGTTTCACTCAGAGATCGAGCTGCACCATTTTTGTGAGCAGGAGAAAAGGCCGGTCTTGACGATGAGTCTATCGCACCGTTTCTGACACGGATGTTTCTCTCTGCACCACTTTTTCCAGAGATGACACGGATTGAACTGCCCCCGTTCTCCGGACCCAAACGGTGTGCTGTCCCCCATTTCCGAACAAGTTTCAAGTCGCTTACGTTAGACAACAGTTGTAGTGCATGGGTAGCTGACTGGATCCTAGATGAGAACAATTCTGTTGACGAGAAGACCGCCCCTCGGCCATCATACGGCTTTTGAATAAGCAGTAAGTCGTTTTCCTTAATTCCGCAGAATACCGGAGACGTGCGGGTTTTCTCTAAAATGTTGGCAATGCGATAAATCAGGCGATGGGTGGGCGACATACAAATAATAGTTATGCAACTGCGTTTTTTCAGCTCACCATATTCTCCTTTTGATCTGCAAACGAGGTATACCCCAAACAGCAGAGTGGTTATCAATATAAAGGAATCTTCTCTGGCCCTTATTTCATACATAAAAAATTCAAATATCGATCGTTCCAAAATCCCGGGCAGCCTTTGTCATGGAAACAAATGTCAGCGCAATATATAGAATGATTCCTAAGCAAAGGGCGCCAAGCTGTGTACCAAGATGCTCAAATCCGAAAGCGCCCAGCGCCTCAAGTCCCGGAATATGAAACAGTGTTTCTCCAATACCGGCAATAAGAAATGCCGCTATGATAAAACATACAAACGGTTTTCCGAATTTGTAGGCAGTCTTGAAAAAGCCGCCTACAAAAATCAAATTAAAGCAGCCGAAAATTATTAGCACAAAGCCGAGATATACGAGGTTGGCGGCCATCAAAGCATTATTTGTATATGCGATGACATCTGTAAAAATGGTCATGCGTATCAGTGTCACGGCCGCGGTAAGTAGAAAATAACAGGCTTCAATAAAAACGCAAAAGCTATATCTGGCTTTAACAATATCTCTTTTCGCAACCGGTAAAAGCGCCGTATAGGTAATATCATTTGCCTCCCTTGCCGCCTGAAAGGTTTGAAAAATGCCGAGGCAACAAAAGAATGTTCCCACAAGGATAGGGTATCCCGGTAAAAATGCCATTAAGGCAAAAACAATAAAAACATAGGATAGAATAGAAGCTGTCAGCTTCAGTTCTTTAGCAAGCAGCTTCAGCATTTCGGGCACTCCTTTCCAAGCGAAGAATGATTTCCTCTAATGTTGCGTCTGCTTTGCCGAATTTTCCGATAAAATCGGCTTTTGAGCAGGCGGCTATTAATTTTCCTTTTTGAATATACACAATGTCATCAGCACATTTTTCAAGGTCTGAAGTGATATGTGTTGAAAAGAAAACGGCAACACCGCGGCCCTTAAGCTCTGCGAATAGATCAAGTAGTTCGTCTCGTGAAAATGGATCAAGTCCGCTTGTCGGTTCGTCCAAAATAAGGATTTGAGCCCTATGGGACAGGGCAAGCAGAAGATTAAATTTTACCTTCATTCCCTCGGAAAGCTCCGAGGGGGTTTTATTCTCGTCAAGAGAAAACATTGTCAAGCATTCCCGGTAAGCGGCCTCATCCCAATTGGTATAGAAGGTTTTCGTAACCGCGACAATATCCTTAATCTTTTTCTTCGGATAATAGTTGACTATACCAGTAGAATATCCAATACGCTGTTTTATTTCGTTCTCGTTCTCTTCAAACGGCATCCCAAAGTAATCGACCTGTCCGAAATCAGAATGAACAAGTCCGAGCATCACCTTAATAGTCGTAGTTTTACCTGCGCCATTTCTGCCGATAAAGCCTGTTATTCTGCCGACATTCAAATCAAAGGAAACGTCCGTAAGAGTAAAGGCAGGATAGACTTTTTTTAGATTTCTGATTTCTGCAATCGCCATTTATTCTTCCTCCGCTTGTGTTTCAAAAATTGCGGCTGCAAATTGGCTGAAGGCGCTTTTAGGAGGAATGGCAATCCCCCTTTTTTCATCGCCCAGCAACACTAATGTGTCGCCCGGCTTGATATCAAATATGTCCCGTGCCTGTTTGGGAATTACAATCTGGCCCTTTTCGCCGACGGTAGCCGCCCATGCGTATTTTCCTTTCGGCTTTTTCATTCCTGTTCACCTCATATATATGTTTTATACAATTTATTATACTTTTCATACCTACAATGTCAAGAGTATCGTAATGATTTCAGTGCCCGTCATCGGTTTACCATAGAAAATAGTGCAACCTAAATTATCCGTGTCACTCTCAATAAAATTGGTCTAACCGTGTCAAAGTGTGATATAATGTAAAAGCGAGGCCAGTGATATCCATTGTTGACGTCGCAACACAAAGAAGCACCGCAATTTTGATACAAAGCGTATCAGGATTGCGGTGCTTTTTTCTTGTAAAGACTCACGCCCAACATAGGCGCAATTT
>CALVMT010000051.1 GCA_944347775.1 uncultured Clostridia bacterium
TTCCTGTATATCTGCATTAAGTTTATCAAATTTATCCATCATGATGAGAAAAATCGGATGAGCATTCTTAAAGACCAAATAAAAGGTAATCGCCAAAATAGGAATAGCTGTTAATAATACTAAAGCAAGCGAAGCACTGATGTTTATCGCCAAAATCACTGTTAAAACTAACATGATCGGCCCTCTAATCATAATACGTGCTGCTTGAATAAAAGCCATTCGCACCTGCATAACATCGCTGGTCAGACGAGTAAGCAACGAAGGTGTGCTGAATTTGTCAATGTTTGCAAAAGAATAGTCCTGAATCTTATCAAACATTGCCGTACGCATCTCCTTAGATAGACCTGCACTGGCTCGAGAGGATAATATTCCCGACATCGATCCTGCAATTAGTGCAAATATGGCCAATATGACCATTTGAATGCCGCATTTAATGACATAGGAAATACCGCCATCTCCTCTAATTCCCGTATCAATAATATCTTGCATCAATATCGGAATTAACAAGTCAAGAACAACTTCTATAACAACTAAAATAGTAGATATAATAAGAAGTTTCTTATATTTGCCAAGCAAATTCCAAAGCCTTTTGATCATTTACTTTTTCCCTCCATATCCTTATTCTCCTCCTGGTTCATTTTATTAATAAAAGCAGCTCTCGCCAGTGGCGTTAAATTTCTGCCTTCTTCTCCAGCCAAATTGACCAACATTCGATCTAAATAATTTTTTAAATTTTCCAACTCGATTTCTTTAAAGCCCTGAAACATATCATTATCAGCTTTGCGTACAGCCATACGACAATCTTTTACAATTTCTTTTCCTAATTCCGTCATTAAAATACGATTTTTACGAAGGCTCGCCGCATCCACTTCTTTCTTAATCAACCCAGCTTTTTGCAAACGTTTAGTAGATATTGCTACTGAAGCCGGAGTAATATAAAGAGCTTTGGCTATTTCCACCTGTGTACAGCCATCATTGCGAAATATATAATTTAAAATCGGAAATTGTCTGTCATAAATCCTTTTTCCCTGTAAAACTTGCCGAATGCATACCTTGCGGAAAAGATGCGTATTTTCAAACAAATTGACCAATTCCCTATAATCTTTTAGCATATTTTTTCCCGCCTTATAAAAATTAAACGCAAAATAATTAAACGCTTATGCATTAGTATACTTTAGGTTTTTTCTTATGTCAATGATTTCTGTTCACAAAAAATTTATAATATTATTTATAAACTTTATTTTTATTTTACAAACTATTGAAATTAATAAAAAAAGCGAATATTGCCTTTTATCATGCGATATTCGCTTAAATATTTTTTTAATTAGCCTTTTATGTCAAGTATTCTCTTCCAACTTTTAAATCGGGACTCCATTATACTGATACATCAACATTGCCTGATTTTCAGGTGAATCCTCTATATAGTCTATGTCAAAATAATCTAATATTCCTTTTGCAACGCCCTGCCCTATTTCGTATATATTGTCAATAATAAATTGTGCATCATCCGGATTATCATGAAATGCAACTTCTAATAAAGTAGCCGGGCCTACAGTTCTACGAAGTTCATACATTCCCTGACCATTAAAAGTATTATACGCTTCCTTTACACCTAAATCTCCTGTCGGTGTCAATTCCGAAATATAGCCATAAATATCTCTGGCTAATTCTTCTGCTTCGCCTCCATATCGATGAACATAGATTTCTGCTCCTCTTGCTTGCCCTGTTGCAGATGCATTAGAATGTAATGCAACATGCACATCTGGGCTTAATGCATTAGATTCGGCAACAACTTGCTGCAAAGTCATTTCCGGCGAATTTCTCCATGTTGTTACTCCATGACGTTCTAACTCATATTGCACAATATCTGCTACTTGATTCATCCGCTGCTCTTCCGTTCCATACATCCCATATCCTACATTCCATTCCTGCAAAGAGGGAGAAAGATAAACACTCGCCATAGTATGAATTGCCTCCTTATTTAACCTAATCTATCGTATGTGAGGAATTCATTTTTTGTGTTTATTTTTTGCAGCAATTTTAGTGCGGGTGTATTTCACCATGTATTGATAAATCCACCATTTGCCGCGAATGAAAAGTATTATCTGTTTCATTACAAAAAGACAGATCTACATATAAAATCTGTTATTGTTGCGCACATAAATCATCTGTTTCTACTACGGAATGTCCTAAATCATAATAAATACTCTGTTGCGGCATAAGTTCAATATGCTGTCCTTTTAATTTTTCCTCAAAAGATGCAAGATTACGATTTAAGTCGAGCAGAGGATTACTATTTGGAAAATCAAGTTCTACCTGCAAAGCTTTTCTTGCACCAATATTTTTAATCTCCAAAAATAGTTTTTCTCCGTTAATAAAAGGATATATTGCTAAAATCGGCACATGCACAGTATCATGTTGATTTTTAGCCACCAAAATTTGTTCTTTAGCAGCTTTAGCACTTCTCCCATTAAAAATACATATCATAATCGTTGCTACAACGTATACACCTGTAATAGCAACCATCAGCCAGTCTGTAAGCATATTTTCTCCTTATCCTCTTGGTTTTATCATATTATAAAAAACACGTATATTTCAAATGTAGATTTGCCTCATATACGTGTTTTTTGATTTAATAATCAGCTTTTCAAACCTGTTTTAAGGCTCCCTGTATCGATCTTTTGCAGAATAGCCGAATCAAATGCATAATTGCTTTTCGACTTCTCTTGATGGCGCTGGATAGCACCATCTACTAATCGGTCAATCATCTTTTTATAAGGTAACCCCGCCGGTTCAAATAGATAAAATGCAAAGGAGCCAGGAATTGTGTTGACCTCATTTGCATATATTTCATTGGTCGCATTATCAATCATAAAGTCAATGCGCACCACACCTTTCATATCAAATCCCTTAAAAATTTCCAATGCATACTCTTTTATTTTTTTTTCCATTTCTAAAGGAAGCTGAGCAGGAAGTATCCTATCCAGAGATTTCATTCCCTTACTTTCTCCATTTTCCGGCAAATATTTATCTGCAAAATCTAATATCTCTCCTTTTGATAAGGGTTGTTCTAAAAAACTTGTCACCGCCTGTGAACCATCTCCCAGAACAGCACAGTTAATTTCCTTTAAATCTTGAATGGCTCTTTCTACAAGAATGCGCCGGTCATAATTTAATGCCAAATCTATTGCTTCTTCCAATTCTGTTTGATCATGCGCTTTCTTTATCCCTATACTAGAGCCCAAATTTGCTGGCTTCACGATAACTGGGTAGGTAAACGCCTGTTCTATTTTATTTATAATTTTTTGAGGATTATCTTGATATTCCTGACGTTCAAAATAAACACAATCAAGGCAGGGAATTCCAAGTCCTTTAAATGCCGCTTTACTTAATATTTTATCCATCCCTGCAGAACTTCCCGTTACTCCAGCGCTAGTATAGGGAATATCAGCCAATTCCATTAATCCCTGGAGTGTACCATCTTCTCCGTGCATTCCGTGCATGGCTAATGCAACCACATCTATTTTAGCAACTGTTTTGATACCAAATGCAGTTTTTTTGATTAATTCTCTGCTTCCTGCTTCCGGGCTAAGAATTACTCTGTCTATTCCTTTCATTGATAAGTCAGCCTTTAAATAAAAATGCGCATTAGCCAAAGGTTTACCTGTATACCAGTATCCTTCCCTGGAAATATATACGGGAATAATATTATATTTCGTTTTATCAGCATTTTCTATAAATTGTGTACCTGTAATGATAGAAACATCATGTTCCGCCGTTCTTCCGCCAAAAAATACAGCCAAATTTATCATCGTCCTACCCCTCACTCTTCATTATAATTATCCGGCAAATCATTTTCAAACAGTACAACGTCCCCTGGTTTTAATAATTTACCCATTCGTTGCGTTGCTTCCGCTAAGGATTTTGCCACAAATACCTTTTCCATTACAAAGCCACCGCGTTTCAGTCCAGAATAAATTGGTTCAGTATGCTTTGGTCCAACTAAAAAAACAAAATCTGCTGCTTTCGCCATGTACTCTCCGAATAAACCGTTTTCTTCTTCCTCTCTATCCCCTAGCTCAATCATACCTGGCGTTACCACAAATTTTCTTCCGGAAAATGCATTTAGCACATCAATAGCTGCTTTTGCTCCCGCTGGATTTGAATTAAATGCATCATCTATTACCGTGACCCCTCCTGCTCCTTTAATTAATTGCAAACGGTGCTCTACCGGCTGTATCTTTGCTATTCCCCGTGTAATTTGTTGAGGACTCAAACCCAACTCCAATGCTATAGCTACGCATCCTAAAATATTAAGCACATTATGTTTTCCCAATAATTGTGTCGTTGCATAAAAACTTCCGCCTGGATAAACAACTTTAAAAGAACTTCCTCGCTCCGAAACCAAAATCTCCTCTGCGTAAACATCTCCGTTTTTATTCAACGAATATAAATATTTCTTACAAGTAGTTTTTACATAAAGCTTTTTTGCATATGATCCATCATCAGGAAAAAAAGCACAACCATTCGAAGGCAACCCTTCTATTAACTCATATTTTGTCTTTACAACATTTTCTATACTTTTAAACGTTTCTAAATGTTGCGGTCCTATAGAAGTAATTATACCATAAGACGGCTGAACTAACTCAACTAATTCCGCAATATCTCCTACATGTTTAGCTCCCATTTCAGCAATAAAAACCTGGTGTTCATCGCTTAGTTGTTCGCGAATAACACGAGTTAACCCCATAGGCGTGTTAAAACTACTTGGTGGTACCAAAACACAATATTTTTCCTGCAGAATTGTACCTAAAATAAATTTTGTACTGGTCTTACCATAGCTCCCGGTAATTCCAATTTTAATCATATCTTTTCTGGAAGCTAATTTATTTTTTGCCTCATGAAAGTAATGTTTTTTTACTAGCACTTCAATTGGCGTATTTATTGCATTGGCCAATAAAATAAACAAACAACATCCCGCAAGTACTATACCCATAATCGGTGCACTACAAAATGCACATGCAATCGAAAGCCCTAACAATACGATTGCACCTGTAAAAAATATCCTTTTTACCCGCCAAGTATATTTTAAAGGAACCTTTGCATTTTTGATATTAAATTTTGTGGGAAATAGTACACATCCACCGAAAAACAGAAGTATTAAAACACCACCTATAATATATGTACCTATCGTTTTCGCCGTAAGCACAATTATGCTTATTATCACATATAAGATAGACATACCTAAAGTATATATAACACGGTTTGCACCATATTCGCTGAGCCATTTGATGTACTCTCTAGGTTTATATCCTTCCAGCTGAAACATGTGGCAAAAATGAAACATTGCAATATAGCAAAAAAAAGCCGCCATTAATGTTAGACCCAAGGAAATGAAGATCATTATTTTTCTACCTCCAGGAATACTTTAACAATCGAAATATAGCGCATATATTGATCCAGATATGAAAAATGGCCCGCATTTTCTAAAACGACTAATCCTGAATCTGGAATTTCTCTTTCCATAATTTTTCCATAGCGTACAGGAGTATCCTGATCATTTTCTCCATAAATTAATAACGATGGCGCTTGTATTTTATGTAAATATGGTTTCAAATCTTGGTTTACAACTTTAACAAATGTTTGACGCATTACACCAGAAAGCTGTTGATAATCTGAAGAACCAGCTGTCTGTACGCGTCTTTTTACATCAATTCCAATTTTTTTAAAAAAATTAACCAATCGCTCGCAGGACAACAATTTTTTACAAATTTTATATGTATATACTTTATAATAATACTTTAACCCATGTTTTGGGCGAATCCCTGCTGCATCCGTAAAGACAATTTTCCCCACCAACTCTGGATATTCTGACGCCAACAGTATTGCTACTCTTCCGCCAAATGAATGGCAAATGATATCTACCCCTTCAATATGCATTTTTTTGATAAATTGTGCCGTCCATTGTGTATATTCCCAAACACCAACTGCATATTTAGGTTGTTCGCTGAGTCCAAATCCGGGAAAATCAAAAGCATACACCTTTCTATATTTACTTAACTCTTTAATCACAGGTGCAAAACTATCAATACATGCTCCCCATCCATGAAGCATAAGCAGCGGTCTACCCATACCTTCTATACGATAGTTTACTTTCAATCCATCAATTTGTATATCCATTTTTTATCAATCCGCAATATTATGCTTCCACATAATTAAAGCGTCTTCCTTATCATCATAATATTTTTTGCGAATTCCTTCTATTTGAAAATCAAATTGCTTATACATTCCAATCGCCGGCAAATTTGAGGCACGCACTTCCAACGTCATATCTCGTGCACCTTTTTTCATGGCCTTTTCTTGTAAATATTGCAAGAACAAATGTCCATAACCTTTTCTCCTCATATCCGGCGCAATACATATCTTACGAATGTGTGCCTCGTCAAAAACCAAATTAATCCCTGCAAATCCAATCGTTCTCCCCTCTTTTTCCATTACATAATAATGATTTTCTTCACTCAAGCAAATATCCATTAATAGTAATTCAGGAGTCCAAGGAGAAATAAAACATTCTTGTTCAAGCGCATATATTTCAGGCAGATCATGAGAACCCGCCCTTCTTATTGTTATCTTTTCCATTTTTTACTCTTTTAACTTTCTCTCTGCCTGAGAAACAATAAAATAATCTACAAACGAATCATAAGCTGAAAAAACTTCTTTGTGCAACACTTTTTCCCATACCGCCTTTACCATACTTGAAGCCCTGGGATAGCGTATAAACTCGGGAGCTATGCAAGCATTTGAAAATTTACCCAAAAGTTCTTCACCATATACATCTGCTCCATCTCCTGCAAAAATGATCTCTTCGTTTGGATATTTTTCAAGAAATAGCTGCACACTCTTAAGAGAATATATGTTTGCATTTAATAGTTCTTTGCTGTCTTTTTTTACGCTGCAAAAAACTCTTTCATGCCTTGCATCTATCATCGAGCAAACCAATGCATTTCGATTGAATTCAGCATTCAATGCAATAGCATCTAAGGTTCCAATCTGCACAATACAACAATGGCAGCACTGCGCAATTGCCTTTGCCACACTCATTCCAATTCTAAGTCCGGTAAAAGATCCCGGACCGGTTGTTAATGCTAGTAAATCCAATTGCTGTGGTTTCATAGCTGCATATGCAAAACAATGATCAATCAAACACATTAATGTAGAAGAATGCGTTAAACCATTATTAACATATTGCTCCACAACAATTTTTTTTTCTGTTGCTATTGCTGCAGAACAGGTCTTTCCAGAAGTATCTAAACAAAGTATATTCATCGGTTAAATATTAAAATTCTTCTTCTCCTGCAATAAGAATTTTCCTTTCTTTTTCATTTTCTTCCGTATAACAAATTTGAACGGATATCGTCTCTTTAGGTAGCACCTGTTCAAATAACTCCGCCCATTCAATCACAACAACTGAATCTTTTTGAAAATATTCCTCAAAACCAATTTCATGCAATTCTTCAACTTCAGTTAATCGATAAAAATCAAAATGATATAACTTTAAACGGCCCTGGTATTCTCTTACAATATTAAAGGTTGGGCTTAATATCGGAGAACATATATTCAACCCCTTAGCAATTCCTTTGGTAAAAACAGTTTTACCTGCACCTAAATCTCCGCTCAAGGCAACTGTCTCCCCACCCTTCATTTTTTTTGCGAGCTGATATCCAATTTGTTCTGTTTCTTGTTCATTTACAGTAAAAACTGTCCGCATATTTTTCTCCGACACGTTATTTTATCACAATTTATAATCTATTTTATAATACTCGTTTTATTATTTCAACTTTTATTCTTCTTTGATTGAAAGTGAGCGCACATTTGTGCGCTCACTCACATTTACAGCCAATGCTGATCATTAATGCTGCATCAACTTTCTCTAATATTTCTTCAGGTAATTCTGCCACTTTACGCATTAACCTTCTTTTATCCAATGTACGTAACTGTTCCAATAAAACATAGCTCTTTCCTTGCAGCCCTTCTACATTTTCTATTTTAATATGCGTAGGAAGATTTCCTTTTTTCATACTGGATGTAATCGCTGCCACAATAACAGTCGGACTATATTTATTGCCAACATCATTTTGAATGATCAATACAGGGCGAGTCCCGCCCTGTTCAGACCCTTTTACCGGATCAAGATCCGCAAAATAGATATCTCCACGGTTGGGCATATTTTTCATCACCTCTATATATTTTATAATATGCCAATATTCATCAAGTGGCTAAACCTATTATTGTTGGAGTAAATAATGACTTTTTCTTCTTTTTGCTCTCAAGCTTCAAATTTTATTTGGGGACCATTCATGTTACTATTTATTTTATGTGTCGGACTATATTTAAGCAGCATATCCGGCTTTTTCCAGCTTACATCTTGTCATCGCTGGATATCCGCAATTCTACCTAAACATACAGGTTCCCTAAAATCTTTATTTACTGCTCTTGGAGGCAGTATTGGCATTGGTAGCATTGCCGGTGTTGCTTCCGCGCTTTCATTAGGTGGCCCAGGCGCGCTTTTTTGGATGTGGATTTCTGCATTTTTGGGTATGATGATTAAATTCTCTGAAATTGCATTATCAGTCCAATATCGTAAAAAAACGCTTTCCGGCTATCGAGGAGGCCCAATGTACTATATTCAAAAGGCCTTTCACTGCAAAACACTATCCATTTTATTTTGTATTTTTACCGTATTTGCTTCCTTCGGAATTGGTGGCATGTGCCAATCTAATGCTTTAGCTTCTTCGTTCTTCTATACCACAAAGATCTCTCCAACATATATGGCAATTCCATTTCTTTGTGTATATGCATTTTTCTTATTCCAAAAACCATCAAGTATCAGTACTTTTTCTACATATGCTATTCCTTCTGCCTGTATCTGTTACTTAGCTTTGGGGATTCTTTATCTTTTTATTTATATCAGCGATATCCCTTTTCTTTTTCAACTCATTCTAAAAGATGCTTTTTCCCCTTTGTCCGCGGGCAGTGGAATCATTGGTTTTTTTTCTTCACAATGCGTTCGCGCAGGCATTTCTCGCGGAATATTTTCCAACGAAGCGGGGCTTGGAAGTGCGCCTATTATTCACAGCGAAGCAAAAAAAACAACACCATATCGCGAAGGATTATTTGGTATTGTTGAAGTATTTATTAGCACAATGCTTATATGTACAGTAAGTGGATTAATTTTCCTTCTTTCTCAAATAAAAATGGGATTTGATTTTTCAGTAAGTACCGATCATACTTTACTTGCTTTACAATCCTTTTCCTGTATTTTTCCTGAAAAAAGTGTCTTACTGCTTGGAATAGCTATTTGCTTGTTTGCATTTACCGCACCACTTGGCTGGTCTTTATGCGGAAGACGGGCTTTAGAATATCTGTTTCCTCAAAAAAAATACATTATTTTAATTTATAAGATATTATTGCTTTTTTCACTTTACCTCGGTTTTTTTCTGCAGGTAAAACTTGTATGGCAAATATCCGATTTGTTTAACGCATTAATGACTCTTCCAAACCTATTGAGTTTAATTATCCTTTCTAAAGAAATACGTTATATTATACATAATAAAAACTAGAGTTCTCAAATCTCTAGTTTTCATTTTTATTATGTTTTATCTCAATCAACAATATATCTGTTAGATCAGAGGAAAAAATATAATTTTTTTGTTCCATTAGCTCTCGAAGTTCCTTTTCATATAATATGGGATCATAAAAAAGATATCCGGATTTTATTTTTTCAATATACAAATTGCTCTTTTCACCCAAAAATACCTGAAGTTGAGCTACCAGCCATTGTAAATCATCTTCTTGCATTTCCAATTGTATTGTTTGTGTTAAATCCCTCCTTTGCTCTGTACCAGAAAAAATATCTTCGGATTTTAAATCTTCACTAAAATATCCTCTCTCCTCTACAATTTCTTTTTCCATCGCATTAGCAACTTGAGCCATTTGTGATATATCATTTCCTCTTCGCGTTAAAATACCCATAGCGACTATCAGCATGCACGCCGTTACTGTACACCCCCCCAAAAGACGCTTTTTCTTTTTCTTTTGATAAATAAGCCTTTGCCTCTTTATTTTTTTTATCGCAAAACTGACGTAATCTGGTGCATATATCTGCAATTCAGCCAATTTTTCACGTATTTTTTGCTTTTGACTATATATTTCATAACAGCTTACGCATTGATGCAAATGTCTTTCTATCTGTTTATTTTCTTCTTCGCTTAACTGCGAATCTAAGTATGCATCTAACTGCAATTTGCAGTAATTACAATTCATAACTATCCCTTACTTTCTTTTAGTTAAACATAAGACGGAACAATTTGTAAAAATGTTCCGTCTCTTTAATCAATTATATTTTAAAATTTTTTTCATGATTTCTAAATGTCGAGGTTCTCCCGAAGCAAACAATTCTACGTTCCCACCCGGTGTACGCTTATCCAAATTATATTCGAAAAGTAAATTTTTTAGGTGTCGCACTGTTCCATACATTCCATCATAGATATCGCAAGCACCATATAATAATTCCTTGGCTATTTTCTGAATTTGATCACTGATAAATGAATAGTGTGTACATCCGATAACAATACCAGAAATTTCCTGACCGCGATAAGGCTCAACTTTTTTTCGAATATAAGATTTGATTTCCTCACTGTTGAACTCTCCTTGCTCTAATAGATCAGCCAAGCCACCGCATGGTACACTAATTAGTCTTTGTTCATGCCCAACTTTTTGTACAAGCCGAGCATAACGTTGACTAGACAGCGTTCCCGGCGTCGCCATCACTAATACTTTTCCGGGTTTCTCACTCAATATCGCTGGTTTAATTGCTGGCTCCATACTGATTACAGGCATTTGGTATTTTTCACGCATTGCATAAATCGCAGCACTCGTCGCTGTATTACAGGCAATAAGAAGAGCTTTTGCCCCTTTCTTATATAACAAATCGCAACAAGATATTGTTAAATCACGCACCTCTTCTGCAGTTTTCTCTCCATAGGGAACATTTGCGCAATCCCCATAAAATAAAAAATCTTCATTTGGCAATTCCTGCAGAGCATATTTAAGCACCGAAAGTCCGCCTACCCCTGAATCAAAAAAGCCAATTGGACGGTTTCTGTTATCCATATCTATTCTCCGAGTCATAACATTTGCATAAATATTATTATACATGTAATGAAAAGGTTAATCAACTATATGGACTATATCCGCCATTGCTTCAGCTAAATAATAAACACTGTTCATTGCTTCCTGCAACGTATTTGCGTTGTGTCCCATTTCAATCAAAAGACACATATCACTAATATGCTGGTTATATCTGCCTTCCTTAACACGGATATCCCTTGTAAAGTTTTCATTATATGTATCTAGCTTTTGTGACAGTTGTTCCGCCAAAGCATAATTTGAATCAAAATTCGGTTTTATCTCATAGTTTACACCTTGCCCGACAACAAACATTATTCGTGCACAGCGTTTCCCATCAATTACAACAACATCATCCTGGTTTTTCTCTATATCGGCTGCATCACGATGCAAATCTATAAACACATCTATATCCGGATATTTTTCTTTATAATACTGCATTGTCTGTTCCGAACGTTCATATGCCGTTGCTAATTTAGGTGGCTCATGATCGGTGATATCATGAATAACTTTAAATCCCTTAGCTTCCAATTGTTCTTTAAGCACTTCTCCCACCTTAACGATATTCTTTTCATTGTTCTCGGTTCTGGAAAAACCGGATTCCTCATATGTATCCGCTCCATCCATTCGATAAGCTTCAGTTGTGTGAGTATGATAAATAAGAATATGTACTTCACCACTAACGTGAAAACCTTCTTGAACCTCCTCTTCAGTTTCCAGAAAAGGGAGAAAACATTCATAAGATTGTTGTTGTATAGAATTTTCTTGTTCTTGTATATCGAAAGATGGTGTAAACCAAGAAAGAGAATTTTCTTCTTCCGGATACAATTTAAATACCCAATTACTTTCCGCCGAATCTGCACGTCCATCTATTTGATTTTGCAACATGCAAATCAATGTTGCCAAGCAAAACAGCAATGTAATTATGCGCATTCTTGACTGTTTCATTTATCTTCAACCTCCTCGCCCCTAATCTATGCTTATTCAGGACGAGCAGGGTTTATACATGTTGTAATTCCTCTGCCAATTATCGTTTATTTATTTTTAACAAGAAAACAACGCAGCCCATTCAGCATCAAAACCAGGATGTAAAGCCATATTTAAAGCCATAGCTGTAGCTTCCGCAGCTTTGTCTGCCAATACATCAATATGCTTTGTAGTCATAATTAACTCTGCACCTCTGGTAGAATGTAATGCCTGTACTAGTTGTTGAATATCTTGTTCTTCGGCTTTTCCATGAAATGCTTCTCTGACTAAACCATCTGCAATAACAGATGCATATGTTACCATAGGTATACCAACCGAAATTACTTTAACCCCCAAATAATTTTCATCAAGAGCTTTTCTTGCATTGCCAAGTCCGGAACCAGGTTGTATTCCTGTGTCGCTAACCTGTAAAATAGCTCCGATGCGATCAGTTTTTTCCGAAGCCAACGCATCAATTGCAATAATTAAATCGGGTTTAATTAGGTTAGCTACTCCTAAAATAATTTCACACGTTTCCATTCCCGTTACGCCCATTACTCCCGGCGCAATTGCACAAACTTCACGATAGTCCTTTTTCATCATTTCTGGCATTTCTCTAACCAAATGTCTGGTCACAAACAATTTATCACATACTCTTGGGCCATAAGAATCAGGAGTAATACTTCTATTTCCCAAACCAACTGCTAAAATGCATTGAGCATTCTTTATTTCCTCCATCTTTTTTATCATTTTTGCAGATTGTTCAGCAAAAGCATGTAACTCTGCTCTACTTTTAGCTGCCATATCCTCCCACTGAAAAGATAAATATGTACCACAAGGTTTTCCAATTTTTTTACTTGCTTCTTCATCTTTTATGATAGTACGTGTATATAGTATTCCATCATCTAATTCATTTTGTTCGTTTTGAATACCATGAATAGATTTTGGCAATCCATCCTGCAATTCGATCGCTAGATCAGTTCGTCTTGAAATCATATGCATCCTTCCTTAACAATGGTTTAACTAAATACTATTTTGTGCAAAAATATTAGAAAAATCCCTTGCAATCAGTATATCCTTGTGGTATCATTTCAATGTTAAGCAAAATATTGTGTAAGAGGTGAAAATATGGCTAATATTAAATCCGCTAAAAAGCGTATTAAGGTCATAGAAAGAAAATCCGCTGAAAACAAAATCATTAAATCCGCGTTGAAGACTCAGCTAAAAAAATTCGATACCGCTGTAGCTTCCAAAGCAGAAGATTTGAATACGATTTATAATGAGACCGTTAGCAAAGTGGATAAAGCTGTAACAAAAGGTATAATTCATGCAAATAAAGCAGCTCATACCAAGGCAGCTTTAGCTCATAAAATGGCAAAATAAATTTGGTGTATTTTCTATTCGAATAGTAATGTACTATACAAAAACTCGTATTGGCCAATACGAGTTTTTGTTTTTATATTTTGGCGTATATTTTTAAAAAAAATAATTTATATTCTGTTAACTTTGCTCCTTTTTTTAAAAGTTGATCTATGCGTTCCAGTTCTCGTAAAGATGCTTTAATTTGTTCTAATCGAAAAGCACGACAATCTCTTGCTGCGAATAACGCTGGATATATTTTTATTCCTATGGTACGACTTAACTGCTCTGCAATCTGTCTATCACTCATTCCAGCATTTACACACAAACGTGCCATATACATCGGCGAAAATTTCGACACCATTAAGCCAATAAACCCAATTAACGCATTGCGATCTTTGCGTATCTTTTCAAAAATTTCAAATGCCTCTGTGCATTTACCTGCCATCATATCACTATGAAATTTAAAAATATCATATTCTATACTTCCTGCAACAACAGATTGTATTTCCTCTGCGGAAGGTTTCTTTAATCCTACATACTTCAATTTTTGCACTTCATTTTTTATTGTATACATTTCTCCGCCAGAAATTTCAATAATTAACTCTGCTGTATTTTTTAATAAGACGATTCCCTGTTTTTTGGCAACCGTGATTAACCATTTGCAAAGTTGATCACCCTTAAGAGCATTGGCTTCGATATAAACCGCACGCTTTTTTGCTTCTTTATAAATTGTTTTACGCATATCCGGCTGTTTTGTATAAAACAAAAGTAATTTCGTTTGATTAGGAAGATCGTGCATAATCTGTTCGAATGAAATTGTTTTTTCACTTATATCAATATCTTCCAAAATAACTACTCTGTAGTTAGAAAAACAAGGGGCCTGTAAACAACTGTTATATAATTCTCCAAATGTCATCTTTCCTTTTAAGGTGATTAAATTAAATTCAGGAAATTGTATATTAAACGCATCTAATAATACTTTTTTAGAATAATCTAGCAAATATGCTTCTTCACCGCATATAAAGAAAAAATTTTTATTCAAAAATTCAGGTAATTTATCAATAAATTCCAATGCCTCCATATTTACACTCCAATCGATATTCTCCACTTTCTTCAAAAAAGAAAGTGGTTTCTCCATTTTGATAAAGGTTAATTATTCCATCATACAAAAAGTATTCACCCTGTTTTGCTACAATCAACAACTTGTGAGGTAGTCTATCTGGCAAACTACTATTCAAGCCGTTATCATAGTACAAAATAGGAATATTTTCTATATCGTCTTCGATATTTTCCATAAATTCAAAAATAAAAAGGCAAAACTTTTGCCCATCAATTAATAAAAGTGCTGCCATCGGATAATCTTGCGTACTAAATATAAAACGCAACTCCATTCGAGGGCTCAATTGAATCGATTCAGGCACTGTTTTAATGTTTTCCAGACCGTATTTTTGTTCTAATATCTGCATTGAACTTGTATCTGCGTAAATTGTTTCTGCCTTTCCCATCTGACGCAACTGTAAAGCAGCTTCTAATCCTGTTTTTCCCGTATGAGCCAAAATATACGTATCCGCTTTACACCCTTCTGCTAGTACACATTGGATCAGCTCCTCTCCTTCACCACCACATAACAAAATTTGACGACCCTCTTCCGTCAATAAAATTACACTGGTTTTCTGAGAAGCAAAACATCGCATTTGTATTGTATTTATCCGCAAATTAGGAAAAATCAAGTTTAAACAGAATAAACATACCAGACCAAACGCAATCTTTTTTCGCCGTATTTTCAAAAAAAAGATTTTACCTGAACACAGAAAAAGACAAATATACCAAATAATGACAACCAAAGATGACAAATCAGGCAAGTAAACTCCCCATGATTGAAAATTCACGCACCATGTAGTAAAGCAATCGAATATCTCAATCAAAAATGCGCCAATATTTCCTAAAACTAATGCAAAATCTCCTACAATCAAATATATTGCCGCAATAGCAAGCAAAATTGGTATCATTAAGATCGAGTATAACGTTGCAATACCATTCGCCAACAGATTCGGAAACCAATAATAGTTTGTCAAATTATTTGTAATCGGAAAAGCTCCTAATGTTGCAGCTATTCCTGCACTAATTGTCTGTCGCGCTGTTCTCCATGTAATCCATATCAACTTTTCTTCAAAAACATCCGTGAGGCAAATTATTGCATAAACTGCTCCAAAAGATAACTGTAATCCAAGATCAAAAATCTTAGCCGGATTATTTGCAATAATACCTAAATACGCAGCGCTCATAGAAGTTAGGGGATCGTTTCTTTTGCCCAAGAACCTGCCCCATAAAGCAATCTCATACATCCAAGCTGCACGCACCATTGAAACTTTCCATCCAGTTAATACTGTATAGAATAAAACAACAATTTGACTAAGAAAAAATGGAATTCTTCTATCTATTTTCATTCTATAAAAACATAGATGGAGAAGACCTCCTATAATGGCAATATGAGAGCCAGAAATGCTAAGAATATGTGTAATTCCAACCAAGCTAAGCTCTTCTCTTTGCAAATCCGTAATATCACTTTCATCTCCAATGATAAATGCTTTTGCTAAATCCTGATGAGATGGAAATAATTTATCCAAACGCCCAGCAACCCATCTGCCAAGTTGATGAATCGATGAAAGAAGCCCATCTTGATGATCTATTTTTATATCTTTATTTGCAATAGCTCTGTAAAGCACATTTTGTGAACGGCAATAATAATAATCATTAAAACCACCGGCCTGCAACTCTTGCTGTGGGATTTCTATTTTTGCTTCTGCAAGCAAAATATCATCCTGGACATAGTCCATTGTATACGACATCAAAAAGATATTTCCATTAATCTGTATTCCATTTATTTCTGGCTGGTAAAGCTGATATATGCAATAATCCTCTTTTTCCGAAATCTTACTAACTTTACCAACAACAACTACATTTTCATTTAAATTTATCGGCGGATAATTCTCAGTAAATGCAATCCTTGCACCCATCATCCCAATGCAAAGCATTGCTCCTAAACAAAAAGACAATAGATTTCTCCCTTGATTTAAATAAATACCAAGGCACAAAAATACTCCCGCTGCCAGTATAAAAAGCCAGACAGGAGCTTTTATATTCACGCCAATCAAAATCCCTATTGTATAAAACACTGCCGCAAAAAACAATATTCTTCGATGAATTAATGGCGTCCTTGTTATTTTATTCTCATCCATATGCTTTGCCCAGTCTTTATAGTTAAAAGATATTTTTCTTAGGAAACCTGATTCAGGTCAGCAAATCTATCAATACTACTTAAACAACAATTATTTTTCTATCCTAAACAATAAAGATAACTTAAATCCTATTATAAACAAAACATTTTCATATAGAACTGTTTTCCTCTTATTCAACTTTATCCCAATGTCAGCTGGTTAATATTTATTTTTTTATACAAAAATTATAGATTAAAACTCTTGTTTTTCACCTAAATTCATAAAATACATCTGAATAAAATGAAAAAGTTAATATAAAACGGCATCCCATCATTCTCGTTTTTATTTACAAGGATTGTCTTGAAGATCCTTTTTTATTTTCTCTACTAAATCCATCTTTGTAAATTCTCTTGCTTGGCGAATTGCATTTTTTATTGCTTTTGCATTTGAACTGCCATGTGCTTTAATTATTCCTTTATTTGCACCTAATAACAAAGCTCCGCCATATTCTGTATAATCGAGTTGTTTTTTTAAACCAGTAAATGCCGGTTTTGCCAAAGCCGCTCCAATCTTCGTTCTAGCGGATGATAACAATTCTTCTTTAATCATTCCAAATAAAAAAGAAGCGCACCCTTCCATAAATTTCATTAATACATTACCAACGAAGCCATCGCAAACCACAACATCGTAATTACCGGAAAGAATATCTCTCCCTTCCGCATTTCCTACAAAATTAATATTAGTACCCTTAAGCAATTGATAAGCTTCCTTTGTCAAGGAATTCCCCTTTTCCTCTTCTGCACCATTATTAATTAATCCGACACGTGGATTTGGGATTCCAACAACATTTTTCATATATATGCTACCCATGATAGCAAACTGTTGTAAAAACACAGGTTTACAATCGACATTTGCGCCGCAATCAACTAACAGAACCCCTCCCTTTGTCGTCGGCAGTATTGGTGCCAAGGCGGGACGCAACACATTTTGTGCACGGCGGACAATGAGTGTGCCGCCTGCTACTGCTGCTCCTGTACTTCCCGCAGTAATAAACGCATCTCCTTTCCCTTCCGCAGTCATCTGCATACCGACAACCATTGAAGCATCTTTCTTTGTACGCACTGCATTCACGGGCGGTTCTGCCATCTGGATTTCATCTCTGGCATCAATAATTTCTATACGATCTCGGTCATATTCTTGTTCTTGTAAATACTGTCCAATTACTTCTCTTTTCCCAACCAAATATACGAAAATATCCGTATATTCTTGTAAAGCCATTACCGTCCCATCGATAATCGCCTGAGGAGCGTGATCTCCTCCCATTGCATCAATAATCAATCTATACATGACATGCATTGAATCCTTATCTTATTATTTCAAATATCTGCCAAATTTCTTTTTAAAATAAATTATACATACAATGACCAAGACCATACACATACCCCATAACGTATAGTTAAGCCACTGTAAATTCTCTACTTTATAAATTTCCAGACAACTAATTGCAGTTAATAAAATTCCCGCAATAATTGAAAAAATGCTGATTGCTTTACGTGTTTCTTCTTGTATTTCTTCAGGATAATCATTTTTATATAAACTTCCCTTACGCAGGATTCCTGCAATTAAAAAATAAACCCCTGCAACCAAATTCAATAATGTAATTAAATTATTGATATCTTCCATAAAAATATCCTGTCCCGGTATTTCTTACCGTATTAATGTTTTAATTATTTTATTATATAGTCCAGCATTTTAAAAGTCAACGAACGACCTTCTTTACCATAATTAGAAAATGCGCAAAAGCTTAAAATCCAACTGGTCGCAGGATGTTAGAATGTAACGGGTTCCATCGATGATCAAATTTTCCAATCCGGCCTTTTTTATTTTTTTCCCATGAAGATGTCCAAAAATTACTGTCTTCACATGATAAGCTGCATATAACTGCGTAAATTCACTCGATTTTTTTTCCTGCGTAAAGGGAGGATAATGCATGATTCCTATTTTTTCTCCCTGCATCTTTTCTGCCGATTTTAACGACAATTCCAAACGTTTAATTTCTCTGGCATAAATTTTGGCATCTTCAGTAGAAAAGTCTGCTTCTCCTTTTTGCTTCCATCCTCTTGACCCCACAAACACATACTGACCAAAAGTAAGAGCATTATTTTGCAAAAAAAATGTATGGTTGAAAAGGCATGCGTTTGTTTTTTTTAGAGAGCTATGCCAATAATCGTGATTCCCACGAATCAATATTTTTGTTCCAGGCATAGAACACACTTCATCCAAATCTGCCTTCACTTGTGCATAGTCCATAGCCCAACTAATATCACCCGCAGAAACAACAAGATCTTCCTCTGTTACTTTATTATGCCAATCTTGTTTTATACTGGCCCAATGATCAACCCAATTATCTCCAAAAATATCCATAGGTTTATTTGTGCCATGAGAAAGATGAAGATCTGAAATGGCAAAAATTTTCATTTTTCAACTTCCTTTTTTTCAAAACAAAATTTTTCTATTAAATCTAATACTTCATCCCTGCCAATATTTGCTTCCGAAGAAACAGGTAGAATTTCTCCTTCATAAGATAGAATTTTTTTTCTTATACGAAGACATGCATTTTTTCTTTTTGATTTAGCTAATTTATCTGCTTTTGTAGCTAAAATTATATATGGAATATGAAAATAATTTGCATATTCAATCATATCATAATCATTATTTGTAAGTTCTCTACGTATATCGAATAAAATAATAAGTCCCTTTAACATACGTGATTGTTCAAAATAATTTTGTATACGCATATTCCACTGTTGTTGTTCCTGTTTTGAAACATTGGCAAATCCATATCCCGGTAGGTCTACAAGATAAAAACCATTGTTTAGCAGAAAATAGTTAACCAACTTCGTTTTTCCCGGATTTTTCGATACTTTCGCTAATTTCGTCTGGTTTGTCAGAAAATTAATTAATGAAGATTTCCCCACATTTGATCGACCTACTAAAGCAACTTCTGGCAAAATCATATTGAATTCACCGTATCCATCTACCAAACTCTTTATAAATTTTGCAGAAGTTATACGCATTAATCCTTCTCCTCCATCAAACCCAACTTTAAAACTTCGGTAAATTGATTTACCGGATAAAAAGTTAATTTTTCGCGTATTTCCTTTGGAATTTCATCTATGTCCCTCATATTTTGTTTTGGAATAATAATTTTATGAATTCCTGCACGATAAGCCGCAAAAGCCTTTTCTCGCAATCCGCCAATCATCAACACGCGTCCAGCCAATGTAATTTCACCAGTCATTGCAAAATCCCTACGTACCTTTCTGCCCGTTAAAGCACTGGCAACAGCTAATGCAATTGTAATTCCCGCAGATGGACCATCTTTAGGCACTGCTCCTTCGGGTGCATGAATGTGGATATCTTTGTTTTTATAAAACATATGATCTATACCCAATTGATCTGCCAATGAACGAACATGCGAGATAGCTGTTTTTGCACTTTCTTTCATTACTTCACCAAGCTGCCCTGTCAATTCCAAATTACCGCTACCCTCCATTGCCGACACTTCAACCGGCAAAGTTGTTCCACCAGCATAAGTCCAAGCAAGCCCTATTGCTACTCCTACGCAAGGTTTATCCGGTAATTGCGTATCTAAATGCTTGGGTTTGCCTAAATATTGACCAATGTTTCGTTTAGAAACTGTAATTGACTCTCCGGATTGTACATATTGCTTTGCCGCTTTTCTACACAAAATTCCAATTTCACGTTCTAAAGAGCGGACTCCACTTTCTACTGTATATTCGTTAATTATTTCACGTATTGCTGCCGGCTGAATTTTCAATATTTCTTTTGACAAGCCATTTTTATCTAATTGTTTAGGTAACAAATGTCTAATCGCAATTTGTTCTTTTTCATAAGGGGTATAACTTTCTAATTCAATCATTTCAAGGCGATCATACAACGCGGCTGGTATATCCTCTGCATTATTGGCTGTCGCAATAAACATCACTTGTGACAAATCAAAATCAATATCCAAATAGTGATCTTGAAAAGCATGATTAACTGATTCGTCTAAAACCTCCAGCATTGCTGATGAAGGATCTCCCTTATAATCACTAGCCATTTTATCAATCTCATCCAACAAAAAAACAGGATTCATCGTTCCCGCGCGGCGAATATTCGATATAATCCTACCTGGAATAGCACCAATATATGTTCTACGGTGCCCTCTAATTTCAGCTTCATCACGTACTCCTCCAAGAGACATTCGAACAAATTTTCTGCCTATTGCTTGCGCAATACAACTGGCTATTGAAGTCTTTCCAACACCCGGAGGGCCCACAAAACATAAAATATTGCCCTGTAATTTTCCCGTTAATTGAAATACAGATAAGTATTCCAGTATCCGCTCCTTTACTTTGTTCATCCCATAATGATTTCGATCTAAAACACGTTTTGCCTTCGCAATATCCACGCTATCCTCTGTATATATACCATACGGTAAGGCAGTAATCCATTCAAAATAATTTAACAACACATTATAATCAGGTGATTGCGGATTCATTCTCTCCATTCGCAGTGCTTCTTTCGTAAGTTTCTCTTTAATTTCATCACTGCAGGGCATATTTATAATAAAATTTTTAATCTTTTCAATTTCTTCCTCTGAATCATCATCTCCAAGTGACATTTGCATAGATTTTATTTGTTCGCGTAAATATGCTTCTTTTTGCATTTTTTCCATGCGTACACGCGTAGACTTTGAAATTTCTTGTTCGAGCTGGTTGATTTCTTTTTCATGCTCAATTAACCCAATCAGTTGTTTATAGCGTTCTTCTACATTTAATTGTTCTAAAAGAGTTTGCTTATCTTCTACTTCTTTCGCAAACGTAATTGCAATTGTATCTACCAATTCTTCAGGAGAATCAATTTCACGAAGCGTATAGATGGTTTCCATTGCAATTTTTCCTGTTGTTTCTGCATATTCTTCGTATACATTCAATAGTGCACGTTTATAAGCATGCGCAAATCTATCATCAAGAGATTTTTCTTTGCATGGTTCTACCTCTGCTGTATAATACTCTTCTATATTACATTTCAATATCTTAGCGCGTGATACTCCGCTTGCCAGCACGCGTAATGCGCCTCCTTGTAGTTTCAATACGTGTTTTATTTTACATAATACCCCTATTTCATAAACATCCTCTTGCATTGGATGATCAACACGAATATTTTTTTGGGCTACCAAAAACACATAAGAATCTTTATTTACTGCTTCATTTATTGCCTGTACTGAAGCTTTTCTTGCAACCTCAAAATTGATTACAGTATTCGGAAATACCACAATTCCCCGTAAAGGTACCATGGGCAAGTAGCGACATTCGCTTATCATAGCCATCAATTCCCTCCAAAATTGTCATTCTACTGCATTATTATACATGAAAATACAGATTGACACAACCATCCATATATTGGAGAAATCACTTGCTTTATTTTCAAAAGCAAATAAAAAAGCCATATGATTAAGTCATATGGCTTTTTTCTCAATTTGCCTTTAAAATTGGTTCATCTTTTTTTAAAAGAAGTTTTAATTTTTTTGGATCACGTACTGCTTCCTTGGTTATAATGCATTTTTCAATATCTTTTCTCGATGGCACCTCATACATGGCATCCATCATCACACTTTCCAAAATCGAACGTAACCCACGCGCCCCTGTATTGCGTTCTAACGCAAGAGCTGCTACTTCGTTAATTGCATCCTTCTCAAAAACCAATTCAATTCCATCCATCGCAAACAATTTTTCATATTGCTTGACTAATGCATTTTTCGGTTTCGTCAGAATGCTTACTAATGCATCTTTATCAAGAGCCTCTAAAGTAACAACCATCGGAACACGACCAATAAATTCTGGAATCAAACCAAATTTCAACAAATCTTCCGGCAATATTTGGCTGTATAATTCTCCAAGATTCCTTTCCTGCTTTGTTTTTACTTCAGCACCAAACCCCATTGTCTTCTTTCCGACACGTTGCTCAATAATATTTTCCAGCCCAACAAACGCGCCACCGCAAATAAACAAAATATTCGTTGTGTCAATTTGCAACATCTCTTGATGCGGATGTTTTCTTCCTCCTTGAGGTGGAACACTTGCAACCGTTCCCTCCAAAATTTTCAATAAAGCTTGTTGCACGCCTTCCCCCGAAACATCTCGGGTAATTGACGGGTTCTCACTCTTTCGAGCAATTTTGTCAATTTCATCAATATATATTATACCGCGTTGTGCTTTTTCAATATCATAGTCGGCTGCTTGAATCAGTTTTAATAAAATATTTTCTACATCTTCACCAACATATCCCGCTTCGGTCAAGGTTGTCGCATCCGCAATAGCGAAAGGCACCTGCAAAATACGAGCCAATGTCTGAGCCAGTAGCGTTTTTCCGCACCCAGTCGGGCCTAACATCAGAATATTACTCTTTGCAAGCTCTACATCATCTTTGTTATCTTTTTTTGCAGAAATTCTTTTATAGTGGTTATAAACTGCAACAGCTAAATATTTTTTTGCCGTATCCTGACCAATTACATAATCATCCAAAACTTTCACAATTTCAGATGGCGTTGGTAATGAAATAGGTTCTGGATCACTACTTTCTACCTTAAATTCTTCTTGAACAATTTCTTGACAAAGCTCAATGCATTCATCACAGATAAATACACCCGGCCCTGCAACAATTCGCCGCACTTGATCTTGGGATTTTCCGCAAAACGAACAGCGTATTACTTTTGTTTCGTCTATTTTGTTGCTCATAGCTACCTCACCTTATCTTTTTGCCGGAATCACTTCATCGATAATGCCATATTCTTTTGCATCCATTGCGGACATATAAAAATCCCTTTCCATATCCGCTTTTAATTTTTCAATATTCTGTCCGGTTCTCTCTGCCATGATATTGGTGAGTTTTTCTTTAATTTTTAATATCTGACGAGCCTGTATTTCAATATCTGTGGCTTGCCCTCTTGCTCCACCAAGAGGCTGATGTATCATAATTTCGCTATTGGGAAGTGCCTTTCTCTTCCCTTTTGCCCCTGCGGTCAGCAAAAAAGCACCCATAGAAGCTGCCATCCCAATACAAATTGTTGAAACATCGCATTTTACATACTGCATCGTATCATAAATTGCCATACCTGCAGTCACGGATCCGCCAGGGCTATTAATATACATAAAAATATCCTTATCCGGATCTTCCGCTTCTAAAAAGATCATTTGTGCTACAACCAAATTTGCTGTTGTATCATCAATTTCTCCAGAAAGAAAGATTATCCTATCTTTCAATAATCTGGAATAAATATCATAGGAACGTTCTCCCCTATTAGTTTGTTCTACGACGATGGGTACATAACTCATTACAGTCAACTCCTTTTTTATTTAATTGCCTGCCATAAGCGCCACCCCAAAAAACGAGCATGTTTTACTCTGCTTTTTCCTCTGTTTGCGTTGTTTCAGGTGTTTCTTTTGCTTTTTGCGGAGCAACCACCTTTGCTATAGAGATAAGGTAACGCCCAAGAGCCTCAAAAGCAGCTCTATTTTCAATATATTCCATAGAATCTGCATCTAACTCTTTTTTCAAATCTTCGATATTTTTCTTTTGTGCTTCGGCAAATTCACTAAATATCGCATCCATATCTTCTTGTGTAGCCTTAATATCTTCGGTATTTTTTATTGCCTCTAAAACCAACTGCGTTTTAACACGCCGTTCAGCGCTATTTTTCAAAACGGCACGCAATCCTTCCATTGTTTGACCTGCATAGTCCAAATACTGATCCATACTCATTCCCTGGTAAGCCAAATTATAGGTCATCTCTTGAATTTCACTATCTATTTGATTTTCAACCATGGCAACAGGAATATCTACTTTACAATCCTTCACAATAGCTTCAATGATTGCACTTTCCAAACGCATACGGTTTTGCTCTTCATTTTTCTTTTTGAGTTTTTCCGTTAAGTCAGCTTTGTATTCCTCAAAAGTATCAAATTCTGAAACATCTTGCGCAAAATCATCATTTGCTTCCGGTACGATTTTTTCCTTTACTGCATTAACAGTAACTGCAAATACTGCCGGCTTACCAGCCAGCGAGGTTTCTCTATAATCTTCTGGGAAAGTTACTTCGATATCTTTTGATTCTCCCGCATTCATTCCCACCAATTGATCTTCAAAGCCCGGAATAAACATACCTGATCCAAGATCTAACGGCTGACCCTCTGCTGTCCCTCCTTCAAACTTTTTGCCATTTACGCTACCAGAATAATCAATAATTACTCTATCACCCAAGGCTGCCGAACGAGCAACATCTTCAAAACGAGCATTTGCTTCCCTTGCCGACTGAATTTCTTTTTCAATAGCTTCATCTGAAAGCGGTATATCCTCATATTCTACTTGCACATTCTTATAGTCTCCAAGCTCAACTTCCGGTTTTACATAAACCTGGGCTGTTACGACCATAGGCTTATCCTTTTCTGCAGAAACAATATCAACATTTTCCGGCCGAGAAACGACGAAAAGATCTAACTCCTTAACCGCTGCCTGATATGCATCAGGAAATGCCTCCTCAAATGCGTCTTCAAAAAATAATCCCTCACCATAATATTTTTCCAATACAGCTTTAGGCGCATGACCTTTTCTAAAACCAGGCACTTGTAGCTTATTTTTATTTTTCTGATATGCCTTATTGACAGAAGCGTCAAAGAGTTCTTTTGAGATTTCAAACTCTATCTGAACCTTGTTCTTTTCGATTTCTTTTACAGTAGCCATTATCTTTCCTCCCGCTGCATTTTAGCAGCTGATGCTCCTCTTATGAATTTTATTTTCAACACACAAAAAAATGCCTACAGGCAAATTATAGTCTAACATAATTGCGTTGTCTATGCAATAAATATTTTCTTTACAAAAGATTCACGGAGAAAATCTCCGTGAATCTTTTAATGAATCGAGACGGCTCATACGCCGAGTTCTGTTTATATGACCATCTATCTTGACCTGCAGTTGCCAACAGGCTCTAGCGATTACACGAAGCTTAGCGGGCCGCTATTAAATGCTCCTATATCAATCTTGCACCGAACGGGGTTTACAGGAAATCAAAGTTGCCAATGATTTCGGTGAGCTCTTACCTCACCGTTCCACCCTTACAGCCCTTGCTGCGGTTTATTTCTGTTGCACTTTCCTTGGAGTCGCCTCCACCGGGCGTTACCCGGCGTTCTGCCCTATGGTGCTCGGACGTTCCTCACCTCATAATAAGGCGCAGTCATTTGTTCCGCTCGATTCAAATTTTACGCTGTAACAATTAATATTCTTCCGCAATTTTCACAAGTTACAATTCGATCTCCCTTTGCAATTTGAGCAGCTACACCAGCCGGTAGTTGCATATTACAACCATTACAACGACTGTCTTCTAATACTGCTACCGGATTAGAACGAAACCCTTTAATTCTTTTATATTCAGATAGTATTTCCGGGGGAATCATCTTTGCAACAGCATTTGCTTCTTCTTCTAAACGTTGCTGTTCCTCTTTTCCTCCATCCAATTCTTTCTGATGTTCAATTTTTAATACATCATATTCCTTTTTTGCAGAAAGCATCTTTTGCAATAAATCCCTAACTTTTTGATCAGAAGATTCTATATCCATTTGCATTGTCTGCAAATCCGACTTAATTCTGCCAGACCGGCTAACCAATGCCGTCGCCTGTTGTATTATTTCCTTAATCTGTTCAGGAGCAAGCTCATCTTCCTCACATTCACTATAATAACCAATATCTTTTTCTAATTCATCCAGTTCTTCTTCCAGTAGAGAATATTGCCTATCCAGCGTTTGCATTTTCCCTTGTATTTGTAACGCTTCTGTTTCCAGCGCATTAATCTTCTTTTGGCTATTTTTAAGATATCTTTGCAGTTTTATCAATCTTTTTCTTGTCGGCGTATCCTTTAGTTGCGCTTTAAACTGATCCAACGCCATGTCCTTTTTTTGATATTCCCACAATTGAATCATTTGTTCTATCAATTCCGGCACCTCCTTTTATTATAAATTTACTTTTCAAAAACAATATATGGTCGCGCTTCATATTTGGAGTTTTTTACCGTTATATTATATTGTAACCCACAAAGCCTTTTTTGTAAACACATATACATGTGTCTGCAAAATACTTTTTCACTGTCGTAATGTCCCGTTTCACAAAGCATTAAACCGGTTTCTGCAGCTTCACAGTAAACATTATGTTTTACCTCTCCAGTAATTAACACATCTGCTCCCGCCTGTACAGCCGGTATAAGCCCATCTCCTCCCGCACCTCCTATTATGGCTACTTTATAAATTAATTTATTTACAGGGACATATCTTACTTCAGCACAATTGAGTTTCTCTTTCACCATTTTTACAAATGTTTCCGGTTTAACTGCCTCCTTGAGATTGCCTATACTTCCCAACACTGCAATAGGAAGCCCATTGCTTTGTTTTTCTATTATTAATGGTTTCTCCTCTCTTAATTCGAACAACTCTGCCAGAATATGATTCATCCCTTTTGGGGCACAATCAAATGAAGTATGAGCGCAATAAACATTATAACCTTGTTGGATAGCTTGTATCGCCAGATTGCTCACTGGAAGATCGTTTCTCAATTGCTTTACTCCATGGAATAGTACAGGATGGTGCGTTAAAATTGTATCACAGCCCTCTGTAGCCGCCTCATCGAGAACCTGTTTACTTAAATCCAAACAAATCAGCACACTACGAATATGATCATGACATTTTACATTATATCCACTGTTATCCCATTCGTAAGCACTCTCTAGCGGTGCAATTTCCTCTATTAATCCGGCAAATTCTTTTGCTGTCAATTCATTTTTCATTTTTCATATCCTCATTAAAATCTAACATTACGATAAATATCCAACATTTCCTTTAATTGCTGTATTTTTTTACTTTCAGAGACTTTTTCTAATAGTTTTTCCTGTTGCAGCATTAAATATTTCATGTAATTTAAGAAATACTTTTTATTATGCATAAGTTCAGGTTTGCCAGTATATAATTCCGATTTGCTATAATATTCTGTTTCTGCCGGTTTCAATTTTAATATGGGGTAAAATTTTGCTGTTTCTTGCACAACATCTTCTTCTACGATACGCAAATGCATATTTTGTAATTCACAACGAACGGTATAGAGATCTCTTTGCGGAGAGATAATAATCCATTTTGTGTGCTGTACAACTTCTGGAGATTCCTTTAATATATGTAAAATTAAATGTCCGCCCATTCCCGAAATAATAATACCCTGCGCCTCTCTCGGCCGTAAAACAGATATGCCATCTCCCATTCTACATTCCGCTCGAGATCCAAATCCTTCTTTTTGAAATAAATTGAATGCTTTTTTTATGGAATTTTCACTAATATCTGTAGCGATGACTTTCTCAGCTATCCCCTGTTTCAATAAAGCAAGTGAAGTATAGCCATGATCCGTACCTATATCAGCAATAACCGTCTCTTTCTCGCAAAGATCAATAATCTGATTTATTCGTACTCTTTTTTTCATCATTTTCCCTTTTTATTTTAAAATTAAAAATGACGACTAACATCGTCATTTTTAAAAATCATTCAAGATAATCTCTCAATTTTTTGCTTCGGCTAGGATGTCTTAATTTTCTCAGTGCCTTTGCTTCAATTTGACGAATTCTTTCTCTTGTCACCTGAAATTCTTTTCCTACTTCTTCCAAAGTTCTCGCCCGACCATCATCCAAGCCAAATCTTAATTTCAATACTTTTTTCTCGCGATCAGTTAATGTATCCAATACATCAAGCAATTGCTCTTTAAGTAAAGTAAATGCCGCTGCTTCCGCTGGCGCCGGTGCATCTTCATCCGGAATAAAATCTCCTAAATGGCTATCCTCTTCCTCACCAATAGGCGTTTCCAAAGAAACCGGTTCCTGCGCTATTTTTAAGATTTCCCGTACTTTCTCTTCCGGCATTTCCATTTCCCTTGCAAGTTCCTCCGGCGTCGGATCTCTGCCATATTGTTGCAACAGTTGCCGAGATATCCTGATTAATTTATTGATCGTTTCAACCATATGTACAGGAATTCGTATTGTTCTTGCCTGATCAGCAATTGCTCGAGTAATTGCCTGACGAATCCACCAGGTTGCATAAGTTGAAGATTTATAACCTTTTGTATAATCAAAATTTTCAACTGCCTTAATTAACCCTAAATTGCCTTCCTGAATTAAATCCAAGAATAGCATCCCTCTGCCTACATATCTTTTTGCAATGCTGACTACTAACCTTAAATTTGCTTCCGCCAACTTTTGTTTAGCAGCCTCATCACCTTGACTCATACGATTAGCTAAATCGCGTTCCTCTTCCGCAGTCAATAACGGAACCTTTCCAATCTCTTTCAAATACATTCTTACCGGATCATCAATACTGATAGCGTCCGGAATCATTTCTTCCAAATCAATCTCTTTTGCATCGCCCTCTTCTTTATCCATTTCTTTATCAATGTCATCCTCTATGATATCAATATTCATCCCTTCCAAAACATCATAAATTCTATCCATTTCATCCGGCTTAATATTAATACCTTCTAACATATCTACCATTTCTTTGTTAGTAATGGAGCCTTTTTCTTTGGCGACTGCTAAAAGTTTACGCACCGCTTCTTTCTTATCATTCCGCGGCTGCTTTATTTGTTTTAATGTTTTGTCCTGTTTTACAGTACTTTTACTCAATCTATTCACCTTCTAAAAAAAATATCATTCATCTTATGTAACTGCAGATTTATTTCGGCCACCTGTTTCATTAGCTCTGCCCGCTGTTCCGCGTTCATGCTTTGCATGTCTTGTATTAATTTCTCTTTTTTGGCTTTTAATCGGTTTTCCTTAATTCGTTTTGTCAACATAGCAGCATAATCTTGAATTGTTGTCCCTTCCGGAATCTCATGCTGTAAAACTTCAGCCAATTTGGCATTCTGCATAGAAAATACGGATAATAATTCGGCATATGTAGGTAAAATTCCTTTTTTTATTTCATGAAAAATGTAAAAAAATATTTTTTTGTATAATTCTTCGTCAAAAATATCAGAATAAGCATCTGGATTATCCCGAATTAATTCCGGGTGTTCTGCTAAAAGAGCAATCAATTTTTCTTCTTCCGTAATTTCTTTTTTATGCAAGTTTTTGTCATTTATCAAAAAAGTATTCATTTTTTCATGGTTTTCTTTTTTCATTTGCCTCTGTAGTCCTTGAGAGCTAAGTTTGGTTTCTTGAGCCAACTGTTCAATATATTTATCTTTTTCAATTTCATTATCCAATTGTCCTATAATTTCTACAGCTTTTGTCGCATATTCTACAGTTTGATCTGCTTGGGATAAATCATATTGTTTACGTAATACTCTAAGCTTAAATTCCAAACCACTAACTGTCTTTTGAAGTAGCGAAGCAAATGCTTCTTTTCCATAACGCTTTGCAAAATCATCAGGATCCAATCCATCCGGCATGATAATCACAGAAACTCTTAGTCCTTCATTCTGCAACAAATCTATTGCTCTTAATGAAGCATTAATTCCCGCATTATCCCCGTCATAACAAAGATAAACTCTTTGCGTATATTTTTTTATCAGTCGTGATTGTTCTTTTGTTAGCGCAGTTCCTAAAGAAGCTACTACATTATCTATTCCTACTGCTCGTAGTCCAACTACGTCCATATAGCCTTCAGTTAAAATAATATTTTTTAAATTTCTTTTTTTTCGTACCTGGTTAAGCGAATACAAATGATATCGTTTGTTAAATAAATATGTTTCCCCGCTGTTTAGATATTTTGGTTCTCCTTGATCCATTACTCGACCGCCAAAAGCAATAACATCTCCAAAAACGTTTTGGATAGGAAAAATCACTCTATTTCTAAAAAAATCATAATTTTTTCCATCTCGAGAACGCACCACACCTGTATCTAACATTTCACGCAAAGAATACCCTTTTTTTAACAAAAAACGATAAGCCGCATCGTATTCATCCTTAGCAAAACCTAACCCATAGGTCCGGATAACACCAGTTATTTTGCGTCTTTTCAAATATTCCCTAGCCTTTTCTCCCTCAGGCGCCAAAAGGTTATGATGGTAATAAAGGGCTAATTCTTTCATCATCCCTTGCAATCTTTTAAGATATGCCTTCTTTTTTTTATATGCCTCATTATCTTCGAATTCCGGCATCTCCATCCCTGCCCGTTCAGCTAAAAATTGAACCGCTTCTAAATAGCTCATTTTTTCCTGTTCCATGACAAAGTTAATTACCCCGCCACCTTTTTTACAGGAAAAACAATAGAACATTTGTTTTTCTGGAGTCACACAAAAAGAAGGGTTTCGTTCCGCATGCCATGGGCAAGTTGCCCACAAGCGAGTTCCCTTTCTTTGCAAATGTACATATTCGCCAATAACTTCTACAATATCGCTTTTTTCTAGTAACTGCGATAACCATTCTTCACTAAAACGTCCCAATTTATATACTCCTATAGAAGTGCCCAACCCTGAGGAACAAACAATTCCTGAAATTTCATAACAGCAAACTTATCTGTCATTCCTGCTATATAATCGGCAATACAAATCATTAATCCATCTTTATCTATATTTTCTTTCTCGACTTGAGGCAGTTGTTGCGGATGTTGCAAATAGTACTCCATTAATAAAAAAATGACATCTTTAACTTTTTTTTCTTCTTCTTTGGCCGCGCTTCCCACATACACCTGCGAAAACATATATTCTCTCAGCTCGTCTGTGGCCCATTTGACTTCCTCACTCATCCGCAGTTCCGGCAGGCCCATACTATGTATTACAATATCCGTAATCATCGTATTAATACGTTCGCTATGCCCTCTTCCCAAAATACGAATACACTTTTCAGGCAAATCATCAATCGTAATTATCTTTGCGCGCAACGCATCATCAATATCATGATTAAGATAAGCAATACGATCGGCATAGTTTACAGCCATTCCCTCTAATGTTAAAGGAGTGGTGCTTTTCTTATGGTTTAAAATTGCATCACGAACTTCAAAAGTCAAATTTAATCCTACTCCATTTTCTAACTTGTCCACCACTCGCAAACTTTGTTCATTATGTAAAAAACATTTTTTTACGCCCATTTGCTCAAAAAAGCTACTAATGGCTGCTTCCCCTGCATGTCCAAAAGGTGTATGGCCCAAATCATGCCCTAGAGCAGCCGCTTCTGTTAAATCTTCATTTAGAGCTAAACATCTTGCAATTGTTTTTGAAATTTGTGCAACTTCCAATGTATGAGTTAGGCGCGTACGATAATGACTTCCCTCAGGATTAATAAAAACCTGAGTTTTATCTTTTAATCGGCGAAAAGCCTTCGAGTGTATAATGCGATCTCTGTCACGCATATATTCAGTACGAATATCACTTTCCTGAATCGGAATTCGCCGCCCTTTTGTATTCTCACATAACATCGCATAAGGGGAAAGTATTTGACGTTCTCTTTTATAAAATGTTTCTCTAAGTAACATAGAAGTTCTCCTTCCACTTCTATTAAATATTTGACATTTTTAGCAAAATTCCTTTTTTATCATAAAAAACCGATGCAATTAAAATTGGCATCGGTTTTTCATTTCCAATTATTTTATTTTGCGTAATCAACTACGCGGGTTTCTCTAATTACATTAACTTTAATCTGACCGGGATAATCAAGATCCTTTTCAATTTTCTTTACAATGTCTCTAGCCATAAGAGCTGTGCCAACCTCGTCTACGTCTTCAGGTTTCACAATTATTCGCACTTCCCTGCCTGCTTGTATCGCATATGACTTTTCAACACCTTTAAATGAATTTGCAATTTCTTCCAAAGCTTCCAAACGTTTTACATAATTATCAAGAGATTCTCTTCTAGCGCCAGGTCGCGCCGCGGAAACAGCATCAGCTGCCTGAACCAAAACCGCTTCTACTGTCTGTGCTTCTACATCACCATGATGAGCAGCAATCGCGTTAACTACATCAGGGTTTTCTTTATACTTCGTTGCTAGTTCTGCTCCCAACTGCGTATGTGAGCCTTCCATTTCATGATCAACTGCTTTTCCTATATCATGCAACAATCCTGCTCGCTTTGCCAAACGAGCATTTGCTCCTATCTCATCAGCCATAATGCTTGCTAAATGCGCTACTTCTAAAGAGTGCTTTAAAACGTTCTGACCATAACTGGTACGATAACGCAATCTACCTAGCAATTTAACCAATTCTGGATGTAAAGAATGAATACCCACATCAAATACAGCCGCCTCTCCAGCCTCACGTATTTGCTGATCCACTTCTTTTTTTGCTTTATTGACCATCTCTTCAATCCTAGCAGGATGAATTCGACCATCAATAATCAGTTTTTCTAAGGCAATTCGAGCAACCTCTCTTCGAACCGGATCAAAGCCGGAAAGAATTACTGCTTCTGGAGTATCATCAATAATCAAATCTATGCCGGTAGCAGTCTCGAGAGCACGTATATTTCTACCTTCTCGCCCAATAATCCTTCCTTTCATCTCATCATTTGGCAGAGCAACAACAGAAATTGTTGCCTCAGCCACATGATCTGCAGCACAACGTTGGATGGCCAGAGATAAGATTTGCCTTGCTTTTTTTTCAGCTTCATTTTTCGCGGTAACCTCAATATCCCGAAGCATAACCGCCATATCGTGGCGTGCTTCCTGTTCTACTTTTTCAAGCAACAATTCTTTAGCCTGTTCTGTAGACATTTCCGCTATCTTTTCCAACTCCTGTACTTCTTGCTCTTGCAGACGTTTAATCTCCTCTTTGGCTGCAGAAATTTCTTTTAACTTTACATCAAGCCGCTCATTCTTTTTATCCGCTTGCTCATTTTTCTTATCCAGAGCTTCCTCTCTTGCAAGAAGCCTTTTTTCTATTTTTGTTTGTTCATTTCGCCTGTCTTTGGATTCTTTATCAAATTCACTTCTGAGTTTATGGACCTCTTCTTTTGCTTCAAGAACTGTTTCTTTTCTAATTGTCTCAGCCTTTTTTTGTGCATCCTCAATTAATCTAACTACAGTTTCCTCAGCCCGGCCTATCTTCTTTTCTGCGATGTTTTTCCTGTATACATAACCTATAGCTAGGCCAAGTACCAGGCAAACAGCACCTACAAGGATAGCCCATATTGCTGTGTCCATTTAGATCTCAGCACCTCCTTTTCATCTTTTTTATGCTGATTCTTATATTCACACTTCCAAATCTAAAATATCAATTAATTTGTTAATGCTTTACTTTTATAGTTTAATACAATCCGTTTCCATTGTCAATTCAGATTGTCTGCAGCACTCCTACCTGCTAAATATCCTGTAGAAAAAGCAATTTGCAAATTATACCCACCAGTATATGCATCAACATCAAGCATTTCACCCGCAAAATACAAACCATTTACTAATTTACTTTCCATTGTTGAAGCATTTATTTCTGTCAACATAATGCCCCCTCTTGTAACAATGGCTTCAGTAAGATCACGTGTTGCGGATATCGGAATGCAAAAATTTTTTATCTCATTAATCAATTTTTTTCTTTCTTCTTTTGTTACCTGATTTACAGCTTTTTTTTCATTAATCTTATCTCTATTTACAATTACAAATCCGATTTTTCTCGGCAGCAACCCAAATAAGCAATTCTTGAGACTACTGTTCGGTTCATTCGAGAAATCTCTCAATATACGTATTTCCAAAGCCTTTTCATCAAGTCCGGGCTTCAAATCAATCACTATTTTTGTATCGCTAAATGTATAATCAGAAATATGAGCACTTGCAGATAAAATCAGTGGACCAGACAGACCAAAATGCGTAAAAAGCATTTCCCCAATACCTTCAAATTTCCTTTTATTTTTTTCAACTAAAGTTACTTTTACATTTTTTAATGAGCAACCCATTAATTTTTTACATATTTCCGGAAATTTAGCAATCAATGGAATTAACGACGGATGTAAATCACATACTTGATGCCCAACCGATTTTGCAATTTTATATCCTTCTCCGTTACTTCCTGTCGATGGATAGGACATACCTCCACAAGCAAGAATCACCCTATCAAACAATATATTTGTTTCATTTACACGTATACCGCAAATCACACCATTTTTTTTGAGTACATTTTGTACATGTGTTCCCAAACAAATCTTTACGTTTCTACTATTCAACATCGATTGTAAAGTTTTTATCACATCACTAGATTTATCTGATAAGGGGAAAACTCTTCCTCCGCGTTCTACCTTTGTTTTTAAACCAAATTGATTAAATAGTGCGAGCAACTGTTCATTGGACAATGCGTGAAATGCGCTATATAAAAACTTCGAGTTTTTCGGTATATTGGCAAAAAAATCTTCCTGCGGACGAGCATTTGTAATGTTACATCTACCTTTTCCTGTTAAAAAAAGTTTCTTCCCCAATTTCTCGTTCTTTTCAAACAATATTACTTCTGCATTTCGTGCAGCTGCATAAGCTGCCATCATTCCCGCTGGGCCACCGCCTATGACTGCTATCTTTTTCAATTTTCTTCCTCTTCTTCCTCTTCTATAGGTGCATAGTCATGAACGGCATAAATATTTTTTTCTCGCCATATATTCTCCATAATACTGTAGTTTTTTACTAATGTATCCTTTCTGCGCAGGCCCACCAAAATAATAATAAGATTAATAATACTCAGCGGAGCTACAAAGGAATCAACAAAGGAATTAATATTATTTTTTGTTAAAATACAATGATCAGACAAATTATAAAGAGGAGATAAAACATTATCGGTAATTGTAATAATCTTTGCATTCCTCTCTTTAGCAAAACGCACGCCTTCAACTGTTTGTGAAGAATATCTGGGAAAAGCCATACCAATAACAACATCTCCCTCTCCAACATGCACAAGTTGGGAATATATATCCGTCGTTCCGATAGTCACCTGATGCAAATTATCAAAAATATATCCTAAATAGTAAACAATAAATTGCACCAACGGTGCACAACTTCTAAACCCAATAACAAAAATTTTCTTTGCTTGTACTAAAGCATCAACCACTTGCTCAATTACTTCTACATTCAACATGTCAACTGTGTTTTTCAAATTTTTGGTTTCCATTTTATAAACCGTTTTGATCAATTCATCAGTTGACAGACCTTCCAAAAGATTCAACTTTTGTACATTGGTCAGTTTATTTTTAATAATTTCCTGTAAATGTTTTTGTAATTTTGGATATCCTTTATATCCCAAAGCATACGCAAAACGCACTACGGTCGATTCACTTACACCCACAGTGTTTCCAAGCACTCCAGCCGTCATAAAAGCTGCTTTATCATATTTTTCCAAAATATAGGTTGCTATCGCTTTTTGCCCTTTACTATAAGAAGAAAATTCCTCTCTAATTCTCTCCAACAAATCAGATTTTTCCATATCAAAGGTTCCTTTTACTAAAATTACTTCAAAAAATGAAGCGGAGAAAACTCTCCGCTTCATTATAACATATTTCTTGCAATGAAACCATCTTAGATTTGCATATCGTTCAAAAACGCCAGCCCATCCAATGCGCTTTCATCTGTAAATTCGGAAACCAACGGCGTAATAGAAATATTATCCTGCCGAATTTCATAGGAATCATCTCCAGGTCCGTCCTCAGGTTGATAATCACTCTTTACACGATAAGAAACTATTCCGTCTGATATTTCTTCTACCACACTATATCCACCAAACCAATTAGTTTTACTCATCCTGGTAACAACAACTTTTTTAGGTGTAACTTCATTAAGATTAGGAAAATTCACATTAAGAATTGTCCGAATTGGAAATTTAAATCGATCTGCCATTTCTGCCAATCTACGTGCAAACTGCGCCGCATAGACAAAACCTTCGGGCTCGTTTGTAAAACAAACATGACTAAATGCCAGCGCACGAATACCATGTAATGTTGCTTGAGTCGCAGCATTTGTCGTCCCAGACCAAAGAATATTTACTCCCATATTCGGTCCCCTGTTAATTCCTGAAAGGACGATATCTGGCAAATTATCTTTCATGATCACTTTTAAAGCAATTCTCGTGCAATCAGCCGGACTTCCATCCACATGCCAGGCGGGCACATTTTCAAAGCCGGGTATCGTTGTTTTCGTTACGACAATTGGCGTTCTAAAATTAAGTGCGTGTGAATTTCCGCTACACTCATGCTTTGGTGCTACAACGGTGATATCATGTTTCCCATATAATTCGTTAACCATTGCAATTAATCCAACGCCTTCAATCCCATCATCATTTACAAGAAGTATTTTCATGTTTCCTCCTAATTTCATTCTTTTTATCAAACAGGATGAATCCTGTGTTCTTTATCTAATTTTGCCGGATCAATCTGATAAAGAGCAGCTCTTCTATATTCAAAATATTTCGGAGCTACCTGAGGGAACATTGCATAAGAAAGAATATCCTCTTCCTGCTCTATAACATCTTTAAGCTGTTCTCGATATTTTTCAAGTTCGGGAGCAATATCATCCGCTGGGCGATGCATAATAATTGGGTCATTGCCAATACATTTTTTGCGCACTGCTTCATCCACTTCTCCCGGCAATCTGCCATATTCTCCGCGGAGCAATCCCTTTGATTCTTTAGAAACCATCTTATAGCGTTCTCCACACAAAACATTCATTACAGCCTGAGTCCCTACAATTTGACTTGTAGGAGTAACTAATGGCGGATAACCAAATTCTTTACGAACTCGCGGCACCTCTTCTAAAACTTCTTTAAGTTTATCTTCTGCATTTGCATTTTTTAGCTGACTAATAAGGTTAGAAAGCATACCACCAGGTACTTGATATAACAATGTATTGACATCTACACCTAATACTTTTGTGGAAATAAGCCCTTCAGAGCGCATTCGTTCTACTGCAGGTCTAATTAACTCTGCCGCTTTGGTCAAGTCTTCTAACCGAATTCCCGTGTCATATTCTGTTCCCATTAACGTGGCAACCAATGATTCAGTACAAGGTTGTGAAGTTCCATTTGCTAATGGCGAGAGTGCACAGTCCACTATATCCGCACCTGCTTCAATTGCTTTTAAATAGACCATATCACCAGTACCAGTGGTATTATGTGTATGAATGTGAATAGGAACTGTAACCTTTTCTTTAATCATTTTGACCAATTTATATGCATCATATGGCAATAATAAATTTGCCATATCTTTAATGCAAATGGAATCAGCCCCCATCTCCTGCATCTCTAAGGCCAAATCCGAGAAATATTCCATACTATGTACCGGACTTACAGTATAGCTAATCGCAGCTTCTGCCCATCCACCGTACTTTTTGGTTGCTTCCATGGCTGTTTTAATATTCCTCGTATCATTTAATGCATCAAAAATACGAATAACATCAATCCCATTTTCGATAGCTTTCTTTACAAAGAAATCTACTACATCATCTGCATAATGCTTATATCCAAGCAAGTTTTGTCCACGCAGTAACATTTGCAACTTTGTATTAGGCATTGCCTTTTTTAATCTGCGTAATCTCTCCCATGGGTCCTCATGCAAAAAGCGCATACATGTATCAAATGTGGCTCCACCCCAACATTCCAATGACCAGTAACCGGCTTTATCCAGTACTGCAGCTGCTTCCAACATTTCTTCTGTCCGCATACGTGTTGCTGCCTGGGATTGATGGGCGTCTCTTAAAATCGTATCGGTAATCCCAATTTTACCCATATATCAAACCTCCTATTTTCTGCGCACACAACTTAAATCAGTTAATTACGCCCAGAATATCTCCCGAGTTAACTACAGATCCTTTAGATGTATTGATTGAGGCAATTGTTCCTGTACAGGGAGCTAGCAATTCGTTTTCTAATTTCATTGCCTCAAGTACAAATAATACATCCCCTTTGTTAACCTTATCTCCTACATTTACTTTAACCTCTAAAATCGTACCAGGCATCGGTGCTTCAATTTTTTGCCCTTCTGCGACTGTCGCAGAGACAACCGGTTCAGCCGCTTTTACCGGCTCTGTCGGTTCGGTCGCAACAGGTGCCGGCGAAGGTGCCGGAGATGTCATAACTACCGGTGCACTTGCCGATGCATCTATCTCTTCAACCGCAACATCATAAGACTTTCCATTTACATTTATCTTAAATCTACGCATACTTACCTCCATTTTAAATATATCGATTAAGTTGTTCGTTTCTTCCTGCCCGAGACCATGCAGATCTTCCTGTATATTCTCTTCTCGGAATTTCTTTACATGCCGTTATTTTAATTTCTTGCGTTCCTTTTCCCATTGTAGCTGCTACTGCTGCCGTAATTACCGCAATCAGCTCATCATCCTCATATTGACTTGATTTCTGATCCATCGGTTTTGTTTCTAAACCAGTCTCCTGTGTATTTTGAGCTTCGGCCTGCTCGTCCGGCATCAGCTTTCCTAATCTTCTCAAAATTATAATGCACAGAAGAAGCACCAACACATTAACAGCAAACAAAAAAGTCTGTGCTGCTGAAAATTCAATTCCGAACAATGTCATATGCATCCCCCTTATAACGGCATAATACCATGCTTTTTGCTGAGTTTGCCTTCCCTCTTATCACTAACCATAGATAACGCTTTAATCAATACGGTACGAATCTCTTCAGGAGCTATAATATCATCAACGATTCCTTGTTTTGCTGCACTTTCTGCGCTTAAAAATTCTGACGCATATTGTGATGACTGTGAAATTGAGCCATCATACATAACAATACTTCCGGCTTTTTCATCCATACAACCAATTTTAGCCGTTTTCAATGCATAAACCAGGTCTGCGCCATTTCCTTTATTAGACATCACGCTGTACCCTTCTCCGATCGCTTTACCTACAATCACACTAATCATCGGGCATCCTGCTTCTCCATATGCATAGATCAGTTTAGCTAAAGCCCGTATATTCCTATGATCTGAGCTTACTTCTACCCCTTCATTATCCACAAAAGAAATGATAGGCATATCATAAGCATCTAAAAATTGAATAAAACGAGAAGCTTTTTCACAAGCAGAGTTTGTTAACGGTTTTCCACCCCGATTTGCAACTATACCTACAATTTTCCCGCCAAAAGACGAAAAACCTATAGCAATCTCGTCGCCATAACCTTTTTGTATTTCAAAAAAAATGCCTCCATCCGCAGCACATGCAACGTATGCCGGTACATCTTTTGTTTCAGATTCTACCGTTCTATCCATTGCATCTTCATTTTGCAGATATGGTGCATCTTCTAAATTATTGGAGGGTAAACAAAACATTAATCTTTTTAATATTGTATATGCCTCCTTTTCATCTTCACATAAAAATTGCGCATTCCCACAAGCATATTGCTTTTCTGCACCGTTAATCACTTCTGCATCTGGATTTAAGCTTAATGTTGCCGCTGTCACCGTCGTTCCCTTAAGCCCTGTATCTGTAATTTTTTTTATCATTATTGTAAAATCCGATAAAGGTGCAAAAAAGGCAGCCGATCCCAACATTCCACCTGCAGCAACAGAAATTATCGGCACAACTCCAGATAACTCTGCCATTTTTTTCATTACTATTGTATATGCATGAATTGCAGCAGCACCTTCTTGCACTCTTGCTCCATTGGAATCCCAAAGGAATATCATCGGGTAACCAGATTTTGCTGCCATATTCATTACTTTTACAATTTTTTGAGCATGCGCCAAGCCAAATGCTCCATTTAAAGCCTCACAATCCTGTGCTGCAACACAAACAGCCTGACCATCAATTGTACCCCAACCGGTAATTACACCCTCGCCGGGTATACAAACATCCGCATATCCCAGAACAGCATTGGATTTTTGTAGATACCTATCCAATTCTACAAAAGAATGGTCATCCAGCAGTTCCATGATCCGCGCTCTGGCCACAAGTTTTCCCGACTTGCCCTGTTGTAAAGCACCACGAGCTATTTCACTCATCAACCGCGTCCTCCTATCTTTCTTATCTTATTAAACATAAACAAATCTCTCAGTTGTTCTTCAAAATTCGTATGCCCTTTGACAAGTATTATAGCATAAGTATTTACAAAAAGCTATGCTTCTATATATTCTCATAAAGAATTCTCTTCAATTCTTGCAATTTAACATTTTAGTTTTATTATTTAATATACTAAAAGGCGTATTCATTATAAAATACGCCTTTTAATCGCTTTATTTAATACTTTTTAAATAATTGATTTCTTCTTTTGTAAGAAAACGATATTCTCCTTTTTTTAATGGTCCTAAGTTAATATCTCCTACACTAATACGTTTTAAAAATACAACGCGTTTATCTATTGTTTCAAACATATGACGTACTTGCCGATTGCGGCCTTCATGAATAATAATTGTTAATTCAGTCCGACCTTCCTGTGCATTCATCACCTTGATACGTGCCGGAGCAGTTTTCCCACCTTCAATAACAACCCCATGCTCCAACTGTTTAATCTCCTCAGGCGAAACATAACTATCCACTACAACATAATAACGTTTACTTACTTCATGACTTGGATGCATTAGCTTATTTGCCAGATCCCCATCATTTGTCAACAGCAATAAACCCTCCGTAGTAAAATCCAATCGTCCAATGGGATAAATACGCTGATCAATACCTTTTATATAATCTAGGACAGTACGTCGCCCCTTATCATCTGCACATGTGGAGACACAATCAAGAGGTTTATTCAACATAATATAGATTTTTTCATCTGGAATTTGAATTTTTCTGCCCGAAACATAAATTTGATCAATTTCCGGATTCACATTCGTTGCCGGGTTGTAAACATAACTTCCATTTACCTTGACCATCCCTTTTCGAATCAACTCCTCCGACTTACGTCTGGAGGCTACTCCTGCCGCCGCCATAAATTTCGCTATACGCATACACTCCTCCATCGGATGTATGCATAGCATCATCCGACCCATTGTTCAATTATTTTTAAAAGATTGAACTCATATGTATTTTCTAAAATATCTTGCGCGGCTACAATGTCTGCCAAAGCATAGAGAGTACCTTCCAACCAAAATTCCATACTCCCCACCGGCATCCCCGCATATATCGGTGCCTGCAATTCAGAAACCAAGTTCACCTTTTTTTCTATCATTGTATACTCTTCCGGCTTTAAAGGCAAGGCAATATCTTCATTTAATACAATTTCAACTTTATCTAAAACACCATTTTCAACTTTGATTGTTCCCAGTTCTTCCTGCTTTGTGGCTACTATTTGCATGGAATAATTTTCAAATCCATAATCCAACAAATCATAGCAGTCTTCAAACATATCCGGGTCATTTAAAACAACGGCTATCAATTGCATATCATCACGATATGCTCCCGCCGTAAGACATTTACCCGCTGCTTTTGTATATCCTGTTTTAATCCCGTTTCCTCCATCATACGCATAAAGCATTTTGTTTTTACTTCTCAAATAACGCGCCGGTGAATCATCATCTTGTGCTAAATTCATGGAAGCTGTTCCTACAATTTCTCGAAATATTTCATTTTGCATGGCATAAGCAGAAATCAGTGCCAAATCGTGAGCTGTTGTATAATGATTTTCGTCAGGTAATCCATTTGGGGTAACAAAATGTGTATGCAATGCACCAATTTCCTTTGCCTTTTGATTCATCATTTCGGCAAATTCATCAACACTGCCGGCAATATGTACAGCAATTGCTACCGCCGCGTCATTACCTGATGCCAGCATTAAACCATATAATAAATCATGTAAAGAAATAGTTTCTCCATACTGCAAATAAATTGATGACCCTTCTATCCCTACCGCTTCATCCGGCACCTGCACAATAGCATCCAAGTTTCCATTCTCAATTGCAAGGATACAAGTCATCACTTTTGTTGTACTTGCCATAGGCAATGTCTCTGATGCATTTGATTCCACTAAAATTCTTCCGGTACTTGCTTCTATTAATGTATATGCGCGCGCATTAATATCCGGCAAAGCATATGCTTTGCCGGTAAAAGTGCATATAACGATAAAAAGCACAATACTTAGACTATAGATCCACCTGCTCCCTTTCTTGTATCGTCTTTGTATCACGTTTACATTCCTCCCCTTTTTTGCCAATCATTTTTCTCAGTTCTTTTGCCATTTCTGGCAATTGTTCCAGAATTTTATCAGCAATGGTCCGGTTAGAGACGCTCATTAGGCGCAATTCTTCTTCACCTGAAATCATGAACGCAACCGGAGAAATGCTAATTCCTGCACTGCTTCCTCCTGCAAAAGGATACTTCTGTAGATCGGAATCTTTTTCCTCTTTAGAAGCCGCACTATACTCTCCTCCGCCACTGACAAACCCAAAGCTAATTTTTGAAATAGGAATAATTGTTTTTCCGTTTGGTGTAACAAATGGTTTGCCCACAATCGTATCTACATCAATCATTTCCTTTAATTCAGACATGGTAATGTTTAAAATATTCTCAATTGGATGCATATTTACGCCTCTTTTCTTTTAAAATGATATTTATAACTTTTGCAATTTGAAAGCGAATTATACCATTAAAAGAAAAATCTACCTGTATTTTTTTAAAATCCGGTTTAACCTGAAAATAAACATGCGGAATTTGCCAAATTTGTACAATACTTTTCATTATGGCTTCTGTTAAACCGCAACATATTGCTGTATATGCGGCATCCCCCGTACCAAGCAGAAGAGTTATTTTTAAATTGTCAATGAGCGGAAAAAATTGATTAATTTTAATTTTTTTTCTTCGTTTTGCTTTTAATTTTACAGGAATATAGCGAAAACTATTCTTTTTTATCTGTATGAAATGTAAACGAATATCATTCCGAAGATGGATATAATATATTGCAGAATATACCAAAAAACTACAAAAATATATTTTTAAATCAAAAATTCCCTTTTTGCCTTTTAGTGTGTCAATTTTTAATTTTATTGGAGCAAATAATAAGAATACCAATAAAATTAGAATAAAGAATAAAAAAATACCCATAGCCACACCTCTCTTTGTGCTATGGATATTTTTTCCACTTTTACTCACTTTATACTTCAGGCTTCTTTCTCATTTACATTTTCTTCTGTTTGTATCTCTGGCAATTCCGCCAGAGAAGGTAAATCAAAATACCGTAAAAATGCCTGACTGGTTGCATATAATTTGGGTCTACCTAAAGCATCCTTTCTCCCGGCAACATAAATCAATTCTTTTTCCAATAATGCATTAATCGTATAACTGCTGTTAACTCCACGCACTCTTTCAACTTCTTCCTTAGTCACCGGCTGTCGATAGGCAATAATTGAAAGGGTTTCCAGCATTGCACGGGAAAGCTCCTCGTCATTTTTTTCACCTAATAAATTAATAATGATATCTGCATACTCCGGCCGTGTACATAATTGTAAACTATCATCAAACCGTTTAATGACCAATCCTTTCTCCTTTTGCCTTTTTTGCATTTCTTCATCAAGAAACATTTGCAATTCTTCCGTTGAAAGTTCCAATGCTTGTGCAAGATCCGTCAATTTCACCGCCTCTCCGGCTATAAATAAAATATTTTCAATTATTCCGATGATTGTCTCTCGATCCATTCTAATTTGCCTGATCTTTCTGTTTTTTGTAGATTCCGATATTTCCAAACGCATTTTTTTGGCTCACAAAGACTTTCCCCTGTGAAATCAATTCCAGAAGTGCATAAAAAGTAACTGCTATCTCCATACGTGTAGGTGAAGAAGAAAAAAGCGCAGAAAAATCTAAAACTGTTTCTACTTTTAACTTTGACATAATGAGCCGCATTTTTTCATGCATACTTACATAATCCGCATTAATGACTATATCTTTATTCTGATCATGCTTATCGTTAAGCCTGGTCATCATCATTTCTTTATATGCCTCTACCAACGCTTTCACATTAGCATTAATATACACCGGAGCACGTGTATCTACAATTTCCTCCGGCAATTTATAATAAATCTTCCGTCCCTTTTCTTCCAATTCTCTAAAACACTCTGCTGCGCATTTAAATCGTTTATATTCATTCAATCTTTGTACGAGAAGGTCTTCTTCCGTGAGCTCATCAGTATTTTCGTTTTTTAATTTAGGCAATAACGCTCTTGATTTAATATACAACAAAGTTGCCGCCATTTCTAAAAATTCACTTGCACCTTCTAAATCCTGCATATCGCTTTGCTGAAGATAAGAAAGGTACTGTTCTGTCACCTCAGAAACAAAAATATCTTTAATCTCAATTTTAGCACGGCTAATTAAATGTAATAATAGGTCCAAAGGGCCATCAAAATTCGTTAATTTTAGCTGGTATTTTTCTTTTGTCATCATACAAACAGTCTAAAAAAGTCTAAAAACAGACTATATAATCCAGATGTAGCCCAACCAAGAACAACATTTAGCACTCCGCTAAAAACTAAAATAATCAACAAAAAATATCCGTATTTTTGTAAAAAATCTACTATAAAGTAATGTTTTTTGATAAATAAACTGGTAACTACATGAAAACCATCTAGAGGAGGTATCGGCAGAATATTAAACAAAGCAAAATTCAAATTTAAACTAATTAGATATGAGATAAGCAGTGAATACCATTCTCCTTCTATTCTAAAAAAGCACCAGATTCCGGTAAAAACAAACGCAAGCATCAAATTCATCATCGGACCAGCAAGAGAAATAATAATGTCATCTCTACGAAAATGCTTTAATTTGCTTGAATTAACTACTACCGGTTTTGCCCATCCAAAGCCAAAAAACACAAACATAATCGCGCCAAGCCAATCAATATGATGAAATGGATCAATTGACATTCTCCCCATATTTTTTGCGGTGGGATCACCAAGCCGATACGATGCAAAAGCGTGTGCCCATTCATGAAATGAAATTGCTATGCACATTGCAAAAAAAACAATCAATATATAAAGCAATGCTTGCATTGGGTTCTGACTAAACATTGCAAAAATATATGAAATACCCATATTTGAACTTTATTTCCTTTCTTCGTTTAAAATTACTATATACAAAAATAGTATAATATACCTCTTAATATTTTCTTATAAATTTTTTGTAAACAGAATCCATTATTGTTTCACTAAACCGGGATTAGATAAAAGCGGCGAAATAAGGCTTAGCTTTCCTCCCTTAATAGAATCAATATACTCCCCGTTAACTAAAAATTGCACAGAATTTATTGGCCCAATATTACAAATAGTATTTACAATAGAATAAATCATTAAAATCTGTCCTTGAGCAGTAAGACGCTCAAGTCCATATATAAAATCCTGAGAAAAATTTAATATAGCACAATCTTCGCTAACTTCAAGTGAAAGGAGATCTTCTTCGGATAACCCACCAGGAAAAGCAGAAACTACTGATTGTGGGTCAGAAGAAATCGGCCCTTCTCCGATCAATCGAATATACGTATTCCAATCCAATCTTTGATCTGTATGAACAACCCTTTTTACTTTTTGTATAGAAACCATATCTTCATTGGGAAGATATATTTCAATATAATCCCCTAAATATTTCTGTGCCTCTTCCTGTGTCACTGTCATCAGTCCATCTTGCCAATAAGACCGTATTGTGATTAATCCCGGTAAAATTCCTTTTATTGTATAATATATACTAGCCAAATATCGTCCACGTTCTTCCTGCTCATGAGAGGCAAATAGCAAATCCGCCTGTAAAATTTCTAAAACTCCGTTTTCGTAAGAAAGAAACTTCTCAATTTCTTCTTCATTACTTTTTAATAATACCTGTGAAAAAATCGGTTCCTGCAATGGCGACTTACAATCTGTCTCATATATAGGGCCTTGAGCCAATTCACAAAGTACATTAACAATCAAAGAAGTTTGACTCTGGTCAGCTATATTGACACTGCGCACTTCCGGCAATAAATAACCCGATTTTCCCTCAATAAAATATAGTCCTATATTTGCATTATATTCTTTTTTCTGCAATAATTCTGCGTCTTCAGCTTTTTGCTGATATAATTCTAAAACATTACCTTCAGTTTTTTCAAATAGTCCCACAACAGATTGCGCAATTGTCGATAATTTCCCTGAAACTTCAACATTTACATAACTAACATCATAATTTTCAATCATCGTATTAGCTATCAATATCGATAAAATATACCGCTGTTGTTCAGTCAGAAAAAAATTGGCTTCCAAATAAACATTTGCTATTTCATTTGTCAATTCGATTTTAATAACATGTATTTTATTGCCTATATAGCCAAATCCTAAATCAAGTTGAGAAGCCAGCAAGCTTTGAATAATTAAAAGCGGACTTTGCTTCCAATCCTGTACCTGTAATTTTGTAGATGTTGTCATAATTTTACCTGTTGTATAATCAACATAGTAAAGTGTAGGATAAACTGTCAGATACTGTGTAGATTGAATTTTAGGAGGTAACAAAGAAATCTTCTGTTCGCTCTTTTTTTCTTTCAGTATCGAACAGCTACTGCATAGTAAAATAAGTACCAAAAGCAAAGCAATCCCTTTTCGCATCTTATTTCCTTTCCAAATTTAAAATAATTCTTGCATCATTGGATATGTCATTTTCCAAAGTGCATTTTCCTTAATTAGCTTCACCGGTATGTTTGTAAACTCTTTACGTCCCTCTCCACTGATATTTATTACATAATCCACCATTAAGATTGTTGTTTCTCGCTCTACTGTTTCCACTTCTTCATTAATCTGGTAGCTTTCAACACTAATATTTCGCGATTGGATCCATGCTGAAAAAGAATTTTCCAATGGTCTTTGCCCATTTTCTTCATCCATATATGCAATATAGCCATACACCTCGGAATAATCTTCATCGATCATTGCATTAAACAAATTGTCCAATGTTTTTTGTGCAGACAACACAACATCTCCAGATCTTCCAAGAGGTTCTAAAATACCGGCTCCTCCCATCCCTACCTCTGAAAGCGTAATCCTCTGCCCCGTATTGCTCCCCTCTTTATCAACCAGAATTTGTACTTTTGTACAAAGAGACGACTCTATGATTGTATTAACTATGGCATAAACAGATAAGCGCTTTATACAATTTAATGCCTCTACACTTAGATTTGTTTCCGAAATAAAGCTCCAATCAAGAAAATCTTCACTCAATGTAATAGAAATGTATTCTTCAAACTCTTCGATATCAATAATTTTGGTTTGCGGATTAATCACCGTGTTAAGATTTGTACCAATTGTTTGCGGTCCATAAATTAATGTTTCCAAAATTACATATTCCTTTTGACTGCTTACGGGTATCTCTATTTCTACTGTCTCACCAACCAACATAGTATAATCTTCATTTGCATAATAACATATAACTTTTTGCGTACTTGTATTAAGAGCGCCTTGCGTTGGATCAATGACTATATTAGATATTCCTTCTTCTATTTTCGACCCCTCTATATGCTGATCGCAAGCTGCACTAAATAAAAGCAAAAACATCATTATTATCGCTAATATTGGCTTATGTTTCATGATTATTTCCTTTCATAAGCATCCGCATTGACAGGAATAGATAAGGTAAATACTGATCCTTTACCTTCTTCGCTCTTTACGTCAATACGCCCGTGATGCAATAGCGCTGTAGTTTGTACAATATATAATCCTAGTCCTGTCCCGCCTGTTTCTCTTTCCCTCGATTTAGAGACACGATAAAAACGTTCAAAAATCTTTTTTTGTTCCTCCTTTGCGATTCCCTCACCTGTATCACGTACCTGGATATATGCCATGTTATCTACTTTAAAAGTAGAAATAAACACTTCTCCTCCAAATTCCGTATATTTAATCGCATTATCTACCAAATTGGAAATAGCATGACGCAAATATAAAGGCAAGCAATCTACTTTTCCTTCAAAGCGGAAATGTGCATGCAATGTAATTGCTTTGCTTTGTGCAATTTTTTGCAAATTACTTATGACCTCTTGTACAATCTGCTCAAGAGAAACTTTCTCCATCTGTAGTTTTCCCTCTTCAAGGTTTTGCAATTTCGTCATTAAAAGCAAGTCATTAATAAGTCCCGTCATCCGATCTATTTCTTTGTTGATATCTCCCAAAAACTCTTTATATACATCCTCATCCACATTATCTTCATACAAAATTGATTCCGTTAAGATCTTCATGGATGTCAATGGTGTCTTTAATTCATGGGAAGCATTAGAAATAAATTCACTCCTGGAGCGATCAACATCTTCCAAGCGAATCGCCATCGTATTAAAGGCCTCGGCCAGTTTTGCCAGCTCATCTTTACCACTGACCTGAAGCCTACGAGAAAAATCACCTCTTGATATGGCTTCTGTTCCTTCTTTTAAGGCACTCATTGGTTGTAATATATGATTAATTAAAAAAGAAAATAAGACCAAAAGAACTAGAATAGCAATAAGATAAATCAGATAATAATTGACCTGAATGGAATAGACACTTTGTACAACATCTTGTACACTTTGCACCAAAACAACAGCCCCTACCATTTCTGAATTTTCAATAATCGCAGAAACATAATTTAGGCACCATATTTTTCCATTATCTTGTTGCACCTGATGAAATCCATAAGCAGAATCCTTATGTTCTACCAATACTTCCACAATTTCTTGATGTGAAAGTCTCATGCCGTTTAACCGCGAAAAACTGTCGACCTGCACAATGCCAAAAGCATCTAATATTAAAACTCTTCCGTCAAGATCTATTCCTTCTTTTATTGCAGACTGGTATAACGCTTCCACATTATTTCTAGAAAAATCATATGCCACAGCCAAAGCAAAATCATTTGCTTTCTGAGCAGAATCCGCAATACGCAAATGCAGCATATTATTTTCCAAAATACGCGAAGTCATTAATAACGTCAGGGCAAACGCTATAATTAAAATAATTAAAAAAATAATAAACCTCCATTTAATGGAGGCTGTCATTTTATTTATCAGAAAAATAGTACCCAACTCCCCATTTTGTCATAATATACGCTGGATTTGCCGGATCTCGTTCTATCTTTTCCCTTAATCTGCGGATATGAACATCAACCGTGCGCAAATCTCCTTTTTGTTTCCAAATTAAATCCAATAAGCTTTCGCGATCAAATACACGTCCACGATTCAATGCAAATAATTGAAGTAATTCAAATTCTTTTGCAGTCAAATTAACTTCCTTTCCAGCAATCACAACATTTCGATTCAATAGATCAATAAAAATATCTTTGACTTCAATCTTACTCAATTCTTTTTTCTCATTTTCCACATTATCCGTCCGGCGAAGTATATTCTTAATTCTTGCCTTCAATTCAAGCATATTAAAAGGTTTTGTTAAGTAATCGTCTGCTCCGTATTCCAAGCCCATAATTTTATCCATATCTTCGCCTTTCGCAGATAACATAATAATCGGAACATCAGATACACTTCGAATACGTTGACAGACTTCCATACCATTCAATTTTGGCAACATTAAATCTAATAAAATTAAATCATATTTATCCGACTCAAAGATTTCAATTGCTGACTCGCCATCATAAGCTACATCAATAATATATCCTTCTTGTTTTTCCAAGCTGAATCTCAGTCCCTTTATTACACTGGGTTCATCGTCTACAATTAAAATTTTCTTTGCCATGTACTATCTTTCTCCTGCAAATTTTTACTAAATATTTTTTATTTATCCCAAGGATAATCATCCGGATCATTCGCAGTACGTTTCCCAGTATTTAAGCTGCGCATAAACTGCATATCTTCAGAAGACAATCTAAAATCAAATAAATCAATATTTTCTTTCATTCGCTCCGGATTAACGGTTTTGGGAACCACACTTAGTCCTGACTGCAGTAAAAACCGCAAACATACTTGCGCTACTGTTTTCCCATATTTTTTTCCTATTTGCGCAATATCATTATTTTCAAGCATATTTCCCGTGCGCATTAACGGCCGCCATGCTTGCACGCAAATCCCCTGTTCCAGGCAATAATCGATTGTCTCATTGTCCATGAAATATGCATGTGCTTCAATCTGATTTAACATTGGTTTTATTTTTGCAGAAGACAACAAAGTTTTCAAATGATGCCTTTTGAAATTAGATACACCAATTGCCTTTACACGCCCTGCCAAATAAATATCTTCTAAAGCTTTCCATCTGAAAATAAACTCTGCTGCTGGCCAATGCAACATAAAGATATCCACCTTGCCTA
>CALVMT010000052.1 GCA_944347775.1 uncultured Clostridia bacterium
CATACCTATCAGATGCGGGACGGAAATTTGTATAAAGAGACATAAAAGGCAATTCAGGCTGTTTTAAAAAAGACAGGAGGAGGTGTTTCCAATGGGCCGGGAAAATCGGCGGTCAATATGTCTATAGCGAACTCTACAAATGAAGAAGAACAAAATGAAAAAACAGGTAAAGAGAATTGCAGCGTTTTTGATGGTTATGGCAGTGTTCACGGTATTTATGACAACAGCAGGGGCTATTTTGCAGCATTACGGGGCAAATTGGAATATTCCTGGCTCGGATCAACGATCAAGGACACACACATGGACAGCATTGGAGACCTCATCCGATTTATTTATTCGAACATCAGCGAATACTGTAAATGTTGGAGCAGAGGATACCTACTATAAAGTTGCTATTAGCGCTGGGGGCGGAGCCTGTTCACAAGTATTGTGTAATCTTGGTTATTTGGTGCAAAGAGATGTAAATGATAGTGTAGTTGAAGGAGAACGCTATGGAACTTATGCATGGCGAGTAGATTCTACATTGAATACAGATGTTGTAGATGGCTTGACATATATCTATAGTCGGTGATAAGCAAAAGAGCGCGCATAAAAGTATACGCGCTCTTACAAGTTTTTTATTTAGGGAGAAAAGATATGTTGCGCAAAGCCATTTTTTTTATAATCTATCATAGAAAGAGTACGGCAATAGTGGTCTTGCTGATTTCCCTTGCGGTATTTTTGCTGACGAGTGTACCTGCTTTGTTTTCCGCCCTCAAGGAAAAAACCTTTGAAGGATATGTGCAGGAATACGGGAAACATCATGCTGTTTTTTTTGATTTGAGCGAACAGCAGGTGCAGGCGCTGCAACAGGCGGAGGAAATAGAATCTTTGGGGTTGTTTTACAACTATGGCTCCTATTCCCTCTTAGGGGCAGCATATAAAATGACGCTTGGCTATTATGACGAAACGGCATTTTCCCTGGCAAGCCTGAGTGTATTGGAAGGGAGGCTGCCGGAAGCAAGCAACGAAATTGCATTGGAGGAGCATTTTCAATATCAATTTTCTGAAAAATTGACCATTGGTTCCCGCCTGCGCATAGAAACGCAAGACGGAGAAAAGGAATTTGAAGTTTGCGGATTTATTAAAGATTATCGAGCGTATCGAAATGAACTGGATCTGGTTGAAGAAGGATATACGGATTTCCCGGGCGGGCTTGTGAGTAAAACAAACGATCTGCAAATAGATGGGGTTGTCAATGCAGTGCTGTATATGCATTCCCTAAATAAAATGGAAATGCCGCAGAGCGCGATTCTGGATCTTTCGGAAAGGATTGAGCTTGGGAAAGGCAAGCAAAGGCAGCAATGGATTTTGTTTAATGATATGACCTATTGGATTTCCTCTTATGGGACGATTACAGCAGTTAACGTATATGAGCGCCTGTTTACGGTGCTGATATTTGTGGGCGCAGCAATCCTATTGTGGATTCTATTTTGGGGCTATTGGCAGCCTTATCGGCAAACTGCGGGGACACTGTATTCACTTGGCGCTTCGTCGCGCACGGTTGCTTGTATCCTGTTATGGGGTGCGGCTTTGCTGGCGATAGCGGGTCTACTTGGCGGAACGGTTTTGCGTGTTCTGTTTTTATGGCTGATGCAAGATAGACTGGATGCGGAAATCCCCGCAGCAGGATATTGGCTCCCATACGCAGTGATGTTTGGCTTGGTAGTGGGGGTGTCTTTTGCATATGGGTGGTTTTGTATATTTCGGCTTAAAAAAGCGGCTTTTTCTGTGAAAAGAGCAAAAAGAGACAAACAATTTTCATTGGGAAAACGGGTTGTCTTTTCGCTTGCTAAACTGCATATACGCCGAAATGCGAAACGGATCCTGAGCGCAGGGCTTATTCTGGTTATGCTGATTACGATGTTTTTCTGCATACAGTATGACTATTTGGAAAAACAAGCGCAACTCCAGGCACCAGACACATTTCGGGCAGCAAGCAAAGCCGGCGGCGCATTGCAGTTTTATGGGGAACTGGAATTGTCTGTATACGATATAGATGCTTTTTATCCATTGGAGGCAGTTCAAAAGCTGGATGGGCTTGCGGGCGTGGAAGAAGTCCAAAAGCAATATGGCGGGATACCGGTAAGTCTCGTGTTCCCGGAGGGCGGCTCCTACTATAATGAGATTCAATCGAGATATTCCGTAGCCAATTTGGGAAAATCGGCGCAGGAGGTAGAAGCGATTCCCGAAAATCTTCGAGCAACGCGGGATGGATACAGCATCTGGGTATTGGATGAACAGAAACTTTCTGCTTTTGAAAGCGCGTATCCTGAAATTGATGTGCAAACCGATTTGGCAAAAGGGCAGGCGGTTTTATTTTGTGCTGCGATTCCGACGCCGGGAGGCTATGTCGCTGCGGTGGAAAACAATGTGTTTGAAGGCGGGCAAACGCTGCGGTTTGGTATGCTAAAAACCCAAGTGTCATTTCTTGAGGCGACAAACGATACCACAAAGATTGAGTATGTGGAGGAAACGCTGTTTCTTTCCAAGGTATATAATGAAGAATTCCGGCTTGAGGACACATCAAACGGAAAAATAATCGTGGTAATCACCGAAGAGACAGCCGCACAAATAAATTTTTTAAGTACGGTAAGCGTATTTCGGCTGACGCTGGAATAAGAGATTTCCGAAGAGACGTATGCCGCGGTTCAAGAAGCGTTTTATCAAGTTGCGGCGACAATCCCGGGGGCAAATATCTATGAAAGCCGGAAAGACAAAGCGTTTCAGCGCGCGTTAATAGACACGCTGGGCATCGTCTATACGACGGTCGCGGGGATTCTTGGCCTGTTTATGCTGTTTTCCATCGCGAGCATTTTGTATCAAAGCCTTTTGCGGCGGCAAAAAATGTTTGGAATCTTGCGGGCAACGGGATATACGCAGGCAATGCTGTTAAAAACGGTATTTTTGGAGTTGATGGCGTACTTTGGAGTCATTGTTGTGTTAAGCGCGGCGGCGTCCTTTTATGCGGTCAGCCGGTTTTCTTTAGAAGTGGTCGGCCCGCAGATTTCGCAGCAAGGGTATTATTTGCTTTTCCAAGGGTTGCTTTGGTATGCAGGGGCGTTGCTGCTCCTGTTTACGGCTCTGGCAATGTGGATTACACGCAGTGTATTTAAACAAAATATTGCCTCGTGCATCCGCTTTTCCGAATAATCGCCCGATAAGGCGGCGTCGGCAAAAAAAATAAGGGAAATTCCTATAAAAAAGAGGAGTTTACGTATGGAGAAAGAATATATACTATAAAGAAGTTAATTGAAAATTCCGATAAAAATTGATGCACGTTCCCCCATGGCTCCGGGCCCGGGAAAGCCCGGCGAAAGAAAAAGGAGAAGATAGATGAGTCTACTTCGATTGGAAGAATGCGGCAAGACGTTTCGGCAGGGAAATAATTTGGTAGAAGCGGTAAAGCCGGTGAGCATGGAATTTGAAAAGGGCATCCATTTCATTTTTGGGAAAAGCGG
>CALVMT010000053.1 GCA_944347775.1 uncultured Clostridia bacterium
TCACTGCGTTCCGTACAAGGGGATCCATCCCTTGCGCCGCTATGCGGCTATCCTTACATGAAAAAAGGCGTGACCACTTTCGTCACGCCTTTTGCCTATTTAACTGTCTTACGAACACCCCGCTAAATATGCAGGGGTTTTTAATGACAATGTCGCCGCAAACGCTACAGGAGGACGACATTGTCCAAAAGTTCGCCGCTCATGTTCGGAATCAATTTTACACCGGCAGATAAGCGATCTTCATAGGGAATATGCGAAGAAGCGACCTGATAAGATAGATTAAGATCCGAATGCGCTTCAAAGACTGCTGCCGTTTGAATACAGAAAGCCGCAAGAATTTTGGAGCCATTGGAGCCATCTTTATAAAAACTGATGCAGCGAGTTCCTTTGCCGTTACGGTTTTGCAAGGCAAAATCCTGCAACTTGATCTGTTTAACGTATCCTTCTTCGGTAAAGCAGACAAAGCTTTCTTCGCCGCTTATCTGGAAGACATATTGCAGGCAATCTTCATGATGAAGGGCAATACCGCCGATTCCTCTGGCTGTGCGGCCCTGTATGCTGACTGAAGATTTTTCAAATAGAATAGACATGCCCTTTTTTGTAACCAAAAGCAGGTTTGGCTTTTTTGCATCATCTGCGGCGACGTCAATTAAGCTGTCGCCCGGAGCAAGGCCGCAGGCAGCGATTTTTACCTTTTTGGTTTGAAATTCGGCGGCCGCAACGAGCTTAATCTTGGCATTTGCCGTAGAAAAAAGAAGGGTTCCATCGGTTATGGGCAGACAGAAATGTATAATATGTTCTTCTTTTTCAAACCCGGCAAGAAGTGAAGAAACAGGCGTTCCGGCATCTTTATAGCGGGATTCCCGGATATCCGAGACTGAAATCGTATAGAGATTTCCGCGGTTGGTAAACAGCCAAAGCTTGGATTCGCTGTTTGTCTCAATAATTTTTTTCGGTTGGTTTTTAAACTCGGGTTCGCCGGATTCGACACCTTTGGCAAGCGCCTTTTTGCTCATACGTTTTAATAAGCCACCCCTTGTCAGGATGACAGCGCATTCTTCAACAACTTTAAAATGCTCTTCATCGATAGTAATTTCTCCGCTTTGGCTGGAAATTGCCGTCCGGCGCGGGAAATGATATTTTTTTGCAATCGACTCCAGTTCGCTGACAATCAATTCGACAAGTTTTTTCTCAGAATTTAAAATGGAATTGATTTCCCGGAGCTGTTTTTGGAGTTCGTGATATTGCTGCTCGAGCGTAATGATTTCCAGTTTGGTCAGGCGGGAAAGGCGCAGGTCGAGAATTGCCTGAGCCTGTACGCCGGTGATGTTGAGTTCATGCATAAGGGTAAGCCTGGCCTCTTTGACATTTTCAGAAGTCCGAACAATTTTTATGACACGGTCGATATCCAGCACCGCTTTCATGAGGCCTTCGAGTTGGTGCGCTTTTTCTTCCGCTGCTTCCTTATCAAAAACAAGGCGGTTTGAGACCACTTTTTTCTGATGCGCGATATAATAATCGAGCAGCTGCAGAAGATTTAACAGTTTGGGCTGGCCGTCGGCAATCGCAACCATGTTAATGCCGTAGGAAATTTGCAGATCCGAATATTTATATAGGCAATCAAGTATTTTTTCTGCATTCACGCCGCTTTTCAGCTCGATTACTGCGCGGATGCCGAAACGGTCTGTTTCGCTGCGTACATCAGAAATACCGGAAAAAAGATCTTTGCGGGTTGTGCGCAGGGAGTCAATTTTTCTAAGCATTGCTGATTCACGTACTTCATACGGCAGTTCGCTGACCACAAGAAGAGTTTTTCCGTTGCGTCCTTTTTCGATAGAGACTTTTGCTCTGAGGGAAATTTTCCCTTTGCCGGTAGCATAGGCATCGTAAATGCCGTTGCCTGAAAGGAGAATTCCGCCTGTAGGGAAATCCGGTCCTTTAATACAGGTCATTACCGAGTCCAAAGAACAATCCGGGTGTTTGAGGCGGTAGCATACGCCGTTAATGACTTCGCGCAAATTATGCGGAGGAATATTTGTCGCCAGGCCGACGGCAATACCCGTTGCGCCGTTTACAAGGAGATTTGGAAATCGGCTTGGAAGGACAGTTGGTTCTTTTAAGTTATCGTCAAAATTTAATTGAAATGCAACGGTATCCTTATCGAGGTCGCGCAGCATCTCCATGGCAATCGGCGAAAGACGCGCTTCGGTATAACGCATGGCCGCAGGGCCATCGCCGTCTATCGAGCCGAAATTGCCCTGGCCATCGATTAACGGTGCGCTCATGGAGAAATCCTGCGCCATTCTTGCCAGCGCTTCGTAAATGCTGGAATCCCCGTGAGGATGGTATTTTCCCATGGTTTCCCCGACAATGCGGGCGCATTTTTTATGACTCCCCGAAGGGAATATCTGCATTTCATGCATAGCAAAGAGAATATGCCGTTGGACTGGCTTAAGACCGTCTTCCACACGAGGAATGGCGCGCTCTAAAATGACATATTCCGCATAAGGCATGAAGCTGTCGTGCATGACGTCTTCCAAAGGAGTGCGGATAATATTTTGTATATTTTCGTTCATGATCTTTACTTCCTATTTATCAGAGGACATTTCCTTTAAATTTGTCCTGTTTATTAAAATTGGCATATTCGCCGATATATTTTTTACGCGGTTCGACGGCATCGCCCATCAATGTAGAGACGATATGATCACAGGCAGCAGCGTCCTCCATAGTTACCTGCATTAAAACTCTCTTGGAGGGATCAAGCGTTGTTTCCCAAAGTTGATCTTTACTCATTTCGCCGAGCCCTTTATAGCGCTTAACTTCCGCATTTCTCCCCAGCTTTTTTTTCGCTTCGGCCAACTGTTTATCGGTATGCGCCCAGATTAGAGTAGATCCTTTTCTGATGCTGTATAGCGGCGGTTGCGCAATATAGATATGGCCGTCGATAATCAGCTGACGATAATAGCGGAAGAAGAAGGTGAGCAAAATTGCACGAATATGCGCACCGTCCTGGTCGGCATCTGCCAGGATGATAATTTTATGATATTTGATATTGGCTATATTAAACGTTTGGTCAAACCCTGCGCCGAGCGCCGTAATAATTGAACGAAATTCTTCGTTTTGCAAAACCTGCTCCATGCGCTTTTTCTCAACATTGAGCGGTTTGCCGCGCAGAGGCAGGATTGCCTGAAAGCGGCGGTCGCGCCCCATTTTTGCATTTCCGCCGGCGCTGTCGCCTTCGACGATAAATAGTTCGTTGAGTTCAGGTTTTTTTCCGGTACAAACTGAGAGCTTTCCGACAAGCGGTGCGGAATCCGCCTTACTTTTTTCACGTTCCATTTTTTTGGCTTTACGCGCGGCAACGCGGGATTTAGCGGCAGTAATTGCTTTTTCCGCAATTTTTGCGCACACGGGGGCGTTATTCAGATCCTGAAGATATAGAGTTAGTCCTTCGCTGACGATGGCTTCTACGGCAGCTCTGGCTTCGGGATTACCAAGGCGAGTCTTGGTCTGCCCCTCGAACTGGACTTCTTTCATTTTTACCGAGATAATTGCGCTTAACCCCTCGCGGTAATCCTCGCCCTCAAAAGAAAGCTTTTCTTTTATCGCAGTGGGGATATTTTTCATATAGTCGTTCATGACTCTAGTCAGAGCGGTTTTAAATCCGGTTTCATGCGTCCCACCTTCTGCCGTGGAAATATTATTAACATAGGAATAGATATATTCCTTTTCACTGTCGACATACTGCATGGCGATTTCTGCCAAAATACCGTTTTTTTCACCTTGGAAATGGATAGGCAGAGGGTGAATCGGAGTCTTATCCTGATTCATATCTGTAAGAAAATCGACGATGCCGCCCATATAACAGTAGGTAAGCTGTTTTTGCGGAGATTCGCGGCGGTCTGTAAGTGTAATAGTAAGCCCTCTGACGAGAAACGCCAATTCCCGCAGACGTCGGCTGACACGGTCGAACTGTACTTCTATATCATCAAAAACCCGGCTATCTGCAAGATAAGTGACTTTGGTTCCGTGTTTATCCGTCTTGCCGGCTTTGCGCAAAGGGTATTTCGGTTCGCCCGCGTGAATTTTTCCCCCTTGTTCGAAGGAATGGTATTCCTGTTCATAGATATCGCCGTCGTAGTAAACTTCTACCTTAAGCCACGAAGAAAGGGCGTTGACAACGCTTGCACCTACGCCGTGCAGTCCGCCGGAATAGGCATAGCTTTCGTTATTAAATTTTCCGCCGGCATGGAGTTGATGAAAAACCAATTCCACGCCAGAAACATGCAACTCGGGATGAATGCCGACAGGAATGCCGCGTCCGTTATCTTCAACAGAAATACTGCCGTCGGCATACAGGCAGACATCAATTCGCGTTGCATAACCATTGGCGGCTTCGTCGATTGCATTATCGACGATTTCCCAAAGCATTTGATGCAGCCCGCGGTAACCCGTTGAACCGATATACATGCCGGGACGCTTGCGGACAGCGTCAAGGCCCTCCAATACCTGAATATCTGAAACCGTATAGGAATGTGCCATCAAATATCTCCTTTATAAAAATGATACGAATACGTTAAAACATTATTTTTTTATTGTACTATATTTTGCAAAAGACGTCCAATACTATACGTTTCCTTTAGCAAGTTGTCAAAGAAAACTTTTACTTCACCTCATTATATTATATAATAAAATTAAACAAACAAAGGAAATAAATTATGGCATTGAAAGAAAAACGATCCGGCGGAGGCGGCCGGTTTAGCATGCAGGAGGCAGAACAAACAACGATCAAGCCGCCTGCGACAAAGAAGAATACGGCGGATATGCGCATTCAGCCGACGCACAATCATCCGGCGCGTAGAAGACGGAATAGAGAACAGGAATTAAAATTGCACGAATTTTCAAGCAGAAAAATCGATCCGGCCTCTTCTGCCGCCGGCCGCGAAAGGCGGGCCCGGCAGAAGCCGGTAGAGCCGCAAGAAGGAAAAACAAAACGCAAAAAAAAGATTTTCTTCATGCGGATATTGCTGCTTCTCGTTATTGTCGCGGCGGTTGGTCTTTTGGCGTATTTATTGATGCGTGTAGAAGAAATTGAGGTAAGCGGGATATATTGGTATGATGCGCAGGAAGTGATTGAACTTTCTCAAATTGAAAAGGGAGACAGCGTTCTTAAGCTCAACAAAGCCGGAATTAAGCAGAATATTGAAAAAAATCCGCACTACATTGTTGAAGACATCAAGTATTCCTTCCCGACGAAGGTGACAATTGTGGTGACGGAGCGCCCGGAAGCGGCATGCTTTGCTTTTGCTAACACGTATGTCATTATCGACCCTGAAGGATTGATCTTAGGGCATGTGGAAAAATCGCAGGGAACATTGCTGCCGATTGTGAACGGGTTGGAGGTGACGGAATTTGTGCTCGGCGCGCAGATACGCACAACCGATACTTATAAGCAGGATGTGTTGAGAAAAGTTTTAAATGCGTTGTGCGGGCAAAATATGCAAAACGAGGTAGAAAGCATTGATATCAGCAACGTCAACCAGATTTGGATGCAGTTAAGAGAGGATGGCACGAAAGTCTGCCTGGGGCAGGGAACCGAACTGGAAGAAAAATTTCAATGGCTTCAAAAAATTATAGAGACGATATGGCAAAAGGGTTATACCGGAGGGACAATAGACCTGACTTCGGTAACAGCGCCAGTATATATTCCGCCGGCGCAAAACGGGAATGCAGAGCAGGCGGAAAATGCAGAATAAAAAGAAAAAATACGGTATGTTTTCATACCGTAATTTTTTTAATCTGATCTGGTCTGGACATTTTGGCCGGCCGGCATAAGAAATGCGCGCGAAGCAGATTCTTTTTTCAGGAAACAGTCATAAGAAAGAGGGAAAAAAAGTAAATATAATATGGTAAAACGGAGGAAGAAATGGAAAAAAAGATCATCAAAAAGCTTTGTGAAAGTGTCGTTTTCATCGTACTCCTGTTTTTTTTAACCATCTATTTGAAAGCGGCGGAAACAGATATGGCGATGTCGGCTTTGGCGCCGGCAACACAGCCGATTACGACATTAAGCAGTGAAGATGACGGCCAAAAGGTTATTTATCTGACCATTGATACGGCGATGGGGGAAAATTATATCGGAGAAATTTTAACGGTATTAAAAGAGCAAAAGGCGGAAGCATCCTTTGGCATTATGGGCGACTGGCTTTCTCTTTATCCGGAAGAAGCAATGCAGATCAAAAACAGCGCGCAAGGCGTTTTTTGCCATTCCATGGAGCATATCAGATATACAGATATCACACTGGATAAAGCACTCAAAGATGCGGATTTGGCAAAAACGGCAGTTGAGGAGTTTTTTGAAGCGGAATGCGAATATATCCGCCCGCCGTACGGTGCGTATCATACGCAGCTGGTTTGCGCGATGGAGGAGCAGCTCGGCATGAAAACGCTGTTATGGAGCGTCGATGCAGAGGACTGGAAAGAAACAGCAAGCTGCGAAGAGATTGTTGAACATGTATTGGGCACAGTCAAACCGGGCGATATTTTACTTTTTCAGAGCAACAGCCCATATACTGCGCCGGCGTTAGAGAGAATCATTCCCATTTTAAAACAAATGGGCTACCGTTTTATGAAAATTTAACATTCTAATGGAATATAATGGAGGCGATATGACCTTATATGATACCAATCAGCTGCATGTATCCGGTTTTCTTAAAGACGATCCTGTAAAAAGCCATGTTGCATATGGAGAAGAATTTTTATCCTTTGACATCATGTGCCGGAGATTAAGCGGGACTTATGATCAATTACCTGTCCTGGCGCCAGCCGGTATGGCAGGGGCGTTGCGCGCGGGAGCAAATTACGGGATAATGGGGCAGCTACGCTCTTATAACGAATATTCCGAGACGGGCACACATCTTCGCTTAAAAATTTTTGCCAAAAAAATAATGGAAGTGCAGAAAACAGACTTAAATACAGTCATCCTTGAAGGGCATGTCTGTAAAGATCCTGTCTATCGGATAACGCCTTTCGGCCGGGAAATTGCGGATCTGCTTCTGGCGGTAAACCGCGCGTACGGCAAATCCGACTATATTCCGATTATTGTCTGGGGAAAAAATGCGCGTTTTGCACGGCAACTCAAAACAGGGCAAAAAATCAGAATTGAAGGAAGATTCCAAAGTAGGGTATATGAAAAAACACTGGACGAAGGGAAAGCCGAAAAGAGAATGGCTTATGAAGTCTCTGCCTGTGCAATCTATATGGTTCTTTAATGTTACCCCGTTTACAAGCAGCATTCTACTATGATAAAATAAGTCTATCAGAAATTGAAAGAGGAGATTGTAGAATGCAGAAGAGTAACCAGGAGTATACGGAACTTTATCATGCGGTTCTTTCTTTGGAATCCATAGAAGAATGCAGCGCTTTTTTTGATGATCTTTTTACTATTGCAGAATTGAAGGCGGCTGCACAACGGATCAAAGTAGCAAGACTTCTCTATACGGGCAGCACTTGTAATGCCGCTGCAAAACAAACAGGCGCTTCGACGGCGACGGTGAGCAGGGTAAACAAATGCTTAAACTATGGGCCGGGCGGATACAAAACCGTATTGGAACGGATGCTCGGCACACAGCAAAACAAATCGGAAACAGAGGAATGACAATGAATTTAGCACATCTTAACGATGTACAGCAGAGGGCCGTTACCTTGGTAGACGGCCCTGTGCTTGTTTTGGCAGGGGCGGGTTCGGGAAAGACAAGCGTTTTAACTAACCGTATTGCATATTTAGTAAACGAGAAGAAGGTATCGCCTTATCACATATTGGCGATTACATTTACCAATAAAGCGGCAGGCGAGATGAAAGAGCGTGTTTCTGCCCTTGTCGATTATGACGTAAGTAAAATGGCAATCGGAACCTTTCATTCGATTTGTGCAAGGTTTTTGCGGCATGATGCACAATTGCTTGGTTATCAGAGCCATTTTACGATTTACGATACGGACGACAGTACTGCGCTCATCAAAAAAATTATGCAGGACAGCAACGCAAATATGGGGCAATTGACGCCGAAATATGTCCGCCATGTGATCAGTACGATAAAAAACAGCAGCAGCGACGCGTCGCCAAAAGAGGTGATTGAAGATATCGCAAAAGATTTTTCCCCGCAGCTTACGATGCTGTATCGGGCATATAATGATGCGCTTTATCAGGAAAATGCGATGGATTTTGACGATTTGCTGCTGAATATGCTGCGCCTTTTGCAGGAAAACAAAGACGCGCGGGAATATTATACCGAGCGTTTTCAATATGTGTTGGTTGATGAATATCAGGACACCAATCGCGTACAATATGAATTGGTTAAGTTAATTTCAGAAAAACACGGCAACCTGTTTGTTGTCGGTGATGATGATCAGAGTATTTACGCCTGGCGAGGCGCGGATGTCAGAAATATTTTGAATTTTGAAAAGGATTTTAAAAAGGCGAAGGTCATCAAGCTTGAGCAGAACTATCGTTCGCATCAGCGCATTTTAGATGTGGCCAATGCAGTGATCCGCAAGGCCGATGCGAGAAAAGAAAAAAATCCGTGGTCGGCAAGATTGGACGGCCCGAAGCCAAAAGTATATACGGCATACAACGAATATGCCGAGGCAGAGTTTATTGCTGCTCAGATTGCGCAAATGGTGCGTGAAGGCAAAAAGTACGAGGATTTTGCCATCCTTTACCGCACGCATACGCAGGCCAGAGTGCTGGAAGAGAAGCTCAGGATGTATGGTATTGCTTATCATGTGTATGGCGGGATGAGCTTTTATGCCAGAAAAGAAATTAAAGATATGGTGGCCTATCTGACTCTGCTCGATAATCCGCTTGCAGATACGGCGTTTCTGCGTGTGATCAATACGCCAAGACGCGGAATAGGCAACGCGACAATAGCTAAAATGACGGCGTTTGCCGCGGATAATAAAATCAGCTTGATGCAGGCCATGCAGCGGGCGGATGAATGGATGGGCGCGGGGAAGAACAAGTTTGCTCATGTAGCGCAAATGTGGAGCGAAATGACGGCGCGGACGCAAAATAAACCGATAGGCGACATGATTGAAGAAGTTTTTACTGCCAGCGGATACCGCGAGATGCTGCTTGAAGATGACAACGCTGCTGCCGCACTGAAAATTGAAAATATACAGGAACTGATTAACTCCGCCCGTATCTATGAAGCGCAGGCGGAAGAACCGAGCCTTGAAGAATTCCTTTCAAGCGTTTCTCTGATTACGGATATGGATACGGCCGAGCAAGACAGTGGCGTTGCGTTGATGACGCTGCACAGCTCAAAGGGCCTGGAATTTGATACGGTATTTATTGCCGGCATGGAAGAGAATCTTTTTCCTTCCAAGCGTTCCGTGGAAGAAGGAAAGCTGGATGAAGAGCGCCGGCTATGCTATGTAGGGATGACAAGAGCGAAAAATATGTTATATCTGACCGCAAGCGCGAGGCGCAGCATGTATGCCGGAGGCGTAAACATCAATCCCCCTTCGCGATTTTTGGCAGATATTCCAAAGCAGGCTTTGGACATGCTTACGCCGATTGAGCAAAGAACGCAGGCCGCCGAGCCACAGGCATATAAGCCGAATGCCAATTTCTTTCGGGCTAAGGCTGAATTTACTCCAAAGGCAAAAGAAAATCCGGAGAAATTTAAAGTTGGCGGCATAGTCGAGCATAGTAAATTTGGCAAAGGGAAGATTCTTGCCATTGACGGCCTGGGCGATCAGAAAGTAGCGAGAATTGCTTTTGATGGCGGCGAAAAGAAACTGTTTTTGAGTTTTGCGCCGCTAAGCATAGTAAAGCCTTAAACGGCAGATAAAGGAGAACGAAAAGATGGCGACGATGGAGCAGATGCAGGAGCTGGTTGCCCGGCTTAACGAGTATGCCTATCACTATTATGTACTGGATAAACCGGTGATCAGCGATGCAGAGTATGACATCCTATTTGATCGTCTGTTGGCGATGGAAGATCAGCTTGGGCTGACTCTGGAAAATTCCCCGACGACGCGCGTCGGCGGGAAGGTGCTCGACGGATTTGCCAAGCACACGCACATTGCTCCGCTTTACAGTTTAAACAAAGCCCGGACTTTAGAAGAGCTAAAAGCTTTTGAAGAACGAATAGAAAAGAGCACTGAAAAGAAAAGCGATTATACGCTTGAATACAAGTTTGATGGTTTGACGATTAATTTAACCTATGAAAACGGAAAGCTTTGCATGGCTGCCACACGGGGAGACGGTATTACCGGCGAGCAAATAACAGAGCAGGCCAAAACAATTAAATCGATTCCGCTGACTATTCCTTTTTCAGGTCGGATGGAAGTGCAGGGCGAAGCGATTATGCATCTTTCAGATCTGGAAAAATACAATAAAACCGCAAAAGAACCGCTTAAAAATGCACGCAATGCCTGCGCCGGCGCACTTCGCAATTTGGATACGCGCATTACGGCAGCTCGCAATCTGGATGCTTATTTTTATAATGTCGGATATATTGAGGGCAAGCATTTTAAGACGCATGAGCAGATGATTGCATTTCTGCGGGAAAATCATTTCAAAGTAAGCCCGTTTGAACGAGTGTATCGTTCGATTGAAGGGGTACTTGAAGGTATAGAAGAGGCGCAGCAGCAGCGTCCACATTTGGATTTTTTAATTGATGGGATGGTCATTAAAGTAAACGATTTTGATTTGCGCGAGAAACTTGGTTATACCGAACGTTTTCCGCGGTGGGCCATTGCCTACAAATTTGCTGCGGAAGAAATGACGACGACGATTCGGCAAATTGTCTGGGATGTCGGACGGACAGGGAAACTCACGCCGACCGCAGTGCTGGACGAGGTGGAGATTGGCGGAGCGACAGTACGGCGGGCTACACTGAATAACATTGAAGATATCAAACGCAAACGCATAGCGGTAGGAAGCAGGGTATTTATTCGGCGCAGTAATGATGTCATTCCCGAAATTCTGGGCGCAGTGCCCGGGCAGGAAAAAGAATATACGGATGTTCCGCGACAATGCCCTTATTGTGGGGCGGCGATAGAGAAGATTGGCCCAAATCTTTACTGCCCGAACAGCCTTTCCTGTAAGCCGCAGCTGGTGGCGCGCATTGCGCACTATTCTTCGCGTGAGGCAATGAATATAGAGACGCTCTCGGATAAGACAGCAGAGTTATTATATACGCATCTGGATATTGCGGATATTGCCGCGCTGTACGAGCTGAAAGAGAAGGATTTGCTTCTTTTGCCCGGATTTAAGGAAAAGCGCGCAGAAAACCTGCTTAAGGCGATTGAGCAGAGCAAATCGCCGAAGCTGGCCAATTTTATCTATGCGCTTGGCATCAACAGTGTAGGGAAAAAGACGGCTAAGGATCTGGCAGAAGCTTTTGGCACTTTTGAACGCCTCTCAAAGGCGGATAAACAAGAACTTCTTCTCATCAGGGATATCGGAGAGACGGTTGCGCAGGCCATACTGGATTTTTTCCATTCAAATCAGGTTGAGACAACGCTGGCTCGGTTATTTAAAGCAGGAGTGGCGCCGCAGCCCTATCAAAAAGAGGAGGGGATTTTTGCGGGGAAGAGAATTGTGCTGACCGGATCGCTTTCCCGCCTGACGCGAAGTGAGGCAGGAGAGCTGATTGAACGGCAGGGCGGGACTTTGCAGTCGGCCGTCGGCAAAAATACCGATATGGTGATTGCCGGGCAGAAGGCCGGTTCCAAACTGCAAAAGGCGCAGGCGCTCGGCATTGAAATTTTAGAGGAGCAGGATTTCTACCGTTTGCTTAATCTGTAAGAATGCGGAAAATCCGCCGGCTTCTTCGCGGTTGTTTTTCTGAAAAAGACAGCCGTAGGTGAAAAAATATGATATGATCAATGCAGAAAACTAAAAGTTGAGGGAATACTGGTGAAAATCGGAAAATTGACAAATGAACAGTTAAGCAAGATTATTTTAAATAAGTTACATACGTCAAGAAAGGAAGTCCTGGTCGGTTCAGGCGTAGGCGTAGACTGCGCTGTGCTTGATCTGGGAGCGGAATACTGCGTACTTTCAACCGACCCCATTACCGCGGCTGAACGGGGCGCAGGCACTTTGGCAGTGCATATTTCGGCAAACGATATTGCGGCCGCGGGCGCGGAGCCGTTTGCCATGCTTGTAACGATTTTGCTTCCGCCGGAGGGCGATTTACAACAACTGGAAAGCCTGATGCAGGAGATTGAAAAAGAGGCGGAAAAGCTCGATATCGATATTGTTGGCGGACATACGGAAGTGACGGATGCGGTCAACAAGGCGGTGATCTCGGTAGCGGCCATCGGAAAAACCCGGCGTGTTCTTCGCTACGGCGATATTCGCCCGGGGGATGAATTGGTATTGACAAAGTCATGCGGTATTGAAGGCGCTTTAATCCTTTATAAAGATCATCAGGAATTTTGGGATAAGCGCTTAAGCGACAGTCAAAAAGAGCAGCTTTCCCGC
>CALVMT010000054.1 GCA_944347775.1 uncultured Clostridia bacterium
TATAGGCTGTCTACAGCTTCCCAATGGATAGGAATTACGGGTACAGAAGTAACAGGACTTGTAAATGGTACTTATGATGTCCGTGTAAAGGCAAACGGTACTGTCCTTGCCTCTGCCATAGCAACGGTTACAATCGATGAACATACCTGTGTGGCACAGCAGGGCGATTGGAAGTATGACGCAAACGAGCATTGGAAGATCTGTGCCTGCGGCGAGAAGCTGAACGAGGCTGCTCATATTTTTGAGTGGGTAACGGATAAGAAAGCAACCGCAACCGAGGCAGGTTCCAAGCATGAAGAATGCACCGTCTGCGGGTATGCGAAAGCGGCGGTTGAAATCCCGGCAACCGGCAATGCCGCTTCCCCTGAAACCGGCGACAACAGCAATATCGTCCTTTGGATTGCGTTTATGCTGGCTGCGGGTATTACCCTGACCGGCGCCGTTCTTTACAGCCGTAAGAAAAAATACAGCAGATAATTCATTACAATGCGCCCTGTGGAACAAAACCACAGGGCGCATTCTTTATGTATGTACCGCAGGAAGCCTGCAGTGTTGTTTTCGGCGTGAAAGCTATCGCTCTCTGTCGCGGGTTTTGCGCTTTGGCTTTTGCCTTCTGCCCTCCGCCTGCAACTGTCTGAACTGGTCTCGGGCGCTTTTCTTTTCGGGCGGCGCATGCCGTTCTTTTTCGGCTGGTTGCGGCTTTCCCTGATCTTGTGTTCCCACCGGGCAAATTCACGGTTGTAGTTCTCCACTACAGCTTCCGCCTTGCGGTAGGTTGCCATGAACGCCTGTACATCAAATAGCCGTCCTCTTTTAAGATTTCAGGCAGCGCTTCCAGTTTTTTCTTCCGTTTACTGGATTTTTTTCCCTAATTCTTTTCGCTCCTGCCTTTGAATATGCCCTTTTCTTCGGCAAGCTGTGCCTTTAGAAAAATGTATAATATGTTTTCTACAAAACAAAATGTTCTGTATTGTTTTTTTATACGGATAACGGCGTTGCAATTTCAATGGGCAAATATTCAGCCTTATTCGTTAAGAAACATTTAGGACGATTTTTCGGGAGAGTAAAAAGAAAACAAGAGAGGCTATATTTTAAAGCATTTATAGAACTTTTGGCTGAAAAAAACTATAATTAAATTGTCGTACGAGAGATCATTGATGCCAACGTTGGCAGAACAACTTTTTACGCTCACTTCGAAACAAAAGATTATTTGCTCAAGGATTTCTGCGAAGAACTCTTCGGACATATAATTGATACGGCGATGGACCTTCCTTACGGTCAATATCTCTATTGTTGCGGAAGCAAAACTGATTCCATGTTTCTTCACCTGCTTCGTCATCTCAAGGAAAACAACCGTCATATTCTCGAACTTCTTTCTTCACAAAGCAAGGAGATATTTCTGAAGTACTTTAAAAGTAATCTGAAAAAACTGATATGGACACAATATACAGATAGAGATTTGCTTAAAAATGCCGATCTGTCAATAGGTTATCTGGTCAACCATATTTCCTCATCATTTGTCAAAACGGTAGACTAGTGGCTATCCCGCAAAATGAAGGAATCCCCTGAAGAAATAACTGAATATTTTTTGGCAGTGATTGAGCCTATACTAAACAGATAATGTTACTGTTATATCAGAAAAATTGATTAAAATAAATTAAATTATCAATTTTTAAACTCCCATAATCTTGTAGATTAAGAAATAAATTTATTTGGAGTATTTACATACGTTATATGCAGACTTTAAAATCATCCCATACACAAATCTCCGAAAAAAACATATTTTATCGGGATCTCGCTTATACAGAAATTACACGTACGTTATTTAAAAACTTTATCCGTCGTCAAGTCGTCAACAAATGCCGGCGTAAGATTGGAAATACGTGGATAATCTGTGAAGATCCTTTTGTCGATGATTGGACAGAAGAAAATTATCAGGCAGTGATTTTACAACTTCGACAGAGCATTTTGGCAAAAGGCTTTGTTCATGGTGCATTTATCTGCAATAAACTCAAAGGTTTTGTTTGTGTAGAACCGCAACTGTTTGGCAGCAAAAAACAATACCTCGATCTTTCAAACCTTCATGTATCAGAAGATATGCGCGGCCACGGAATAGGAAAAACATTATTTCTTAAAGCGCAGCGATGGGCACACGGTCACGGTGCGAAAAAGCTATACATTTCAGCACATTCTGCCATTGAAAGTCAAATTTTTTATCAAAAAATGGGCTGTGTGGAAGCTAAGGAATATTCCTCCCGCCATGTTACTGCCGAGCCGTTTGATTGCCAACTGGAATACGACGTTTCTCAAACCACCAATGCGCCTTTATAAGAAATAGGTCTAAACATTCGTTTCATTTTTTTGCCATCTCTATACTCTCCCCTGTTTATCTCTTACTCATTTTTCAGATAAATTTCATATAAAATAAAAAATTCTCTTTTTAGAAAGAGAATTTTTTATAACTCCTATAAAAAACAAAAGCCTACAGACTCTAACGGTTTGTACGCTGCTTTTAAATGGAGCGGAAGACGAGATTCGAACTCGCGACATTCGCCTTGGCAAGGCGACGCTCTACCACTGAGCCACTCCCGCATAAAAATATCAATAAAGATAAATGGCGACCCGGATGGGGCTCGAACCCACGACCTCTAGCGTGACAGGCTAGCGTACTGACCAACTGTACTACCGGGCCAACTCTTTGTTGGCGCAGTATTTATTTTATATGAACTACCTATAAAAGTCAATAGCTTTTTCAAGAGTTTTTACGAGCCTAACCCGTCATTTTTCTGAAATTTTTTTCAGTACAGATTGATCAGAAAAACTGTCTACAATAGTTTTATATGCCATAACTGCTTATCCTATTCATTAAAATTTAAATTAAAATAAATTATTGCATAAAATATTTTGCAATAAGCTTTTGTTGACTTTGACATCTTTCCAGCCTTATGTTACGCTATTAAATAATTATTTTATCTAAACAATACATCTATCAAGGAGAACCAGTTCAATGCACGATTACCATGTTGATACCCTTTGCGTTCAAGCCGGTTATACGCCTAAAAACGGTGAACCGCGCTTAATGCCGATTATTCAAAGCACTACTTATAAATATGAATCCAGCGAAGAAATGGGGCGTTTGTTTGACCTCGAAGAATCCGGTTATTTCTATACGCGCCTTGCCAACCCCACCCTGGATATGGTTGCCGCCC
>CALVMT010000055.1 GCA_944347775.1 uncultured Clostridia bacterium
GAATTGTACCGAGCTTGCTATCGGAAATTGCACCTTCCCAGAAAGAATCAAGAGAATCCTCGTTTTTAAGACCGGGAATCAGTGACTTGATTTTATCCATTGTCTGAACAGGGTTGCGGTAAAGCTGCACACCGTCTTTGATTTCCAAAACATCGAACTGCGCACCGTCAGCGACAAGGCGGTCACGGGTTGTTTGAATAGAATTCAGGCCAATATCACAATGAATAAACTTTCTGCCGAGTTTATTTGCAACAGTAGCCGTTACGCCACTGCCACCAAAAAAATCGGCAACAGTCATACCTCTATTGGAAGACGCCGTTATAATTCTTTCTAACAACGTTTCTGGTTTCTGCGTTGCATACTCAACAGACTCTTTTGCTGAGTTGTTTATTTTGTCTATGTTCCAAACGTCATCCACAACAACTCCGTCTTTAATAGCCTCATCCAAATATCGCTTTACGCGCTTTCCGCCGCCAGCGTCCGAAAGGACATATCGGCGGCCATCTTCGTCAACAAAAGGTTTCTGCTTTCGTTTTTTGATATATTCTTCTTCAGATTCCCACTGTTCAAAAAATGAATTAAAATTTGAGCCATCCTCATCCACGCAATAGTACAAAATCGTATCATGACGCTTCTCAAAACTTACCTTTAGTTTTTTGTTCCATCCTGAGTAATGCCATGCAATATCATTTCTAAAGTTATCTTCGCCAAAGATTTCGTCCATCAGGATTTTTACATAATGTACTATATGCCAATCCAGATGCACATAAATAGACGCCGTTTCACTCATAACGGACTTAATTGCCATTAAGTTTTCGTACATCCAGTTGAGGTATTTTTCCTTGTCCCACACATCGCCATACATTTTTTCCTCAAAGGCTTTCAGCTCGTCAATATCCAGCTCCTGTTCTGCCTTTTCAATCGCTTCCGCGACTTTAGGATTGCGGCGGATATAAACCTTTTTCGCATAGTCTGCGCCGCTGGCAAAAGGCGGATCGATATACACAAGGTCAACCTGAACGCTCTGTTCCTTGAGGTAGGCACAGGCGGAAACACATTCTCCACGGATAACCAAATTACCGTCTTTGTTTTCGCCCACGGTTTCCTGTTTTTCCATTTCATATAAAGGCATACCACGCTCCAAAAGCATAGAGGTTTCATCAGCGCCTTTATATCTCAGTATTCTATTAAAATTACCTAGCACAGCTTGTCCTTCAATCGGTTCCGGTATAAACGGTACATATTTAATCGGCATTTGTTTTTTCCTCCAAATCTAAATTATAACTATTAAGCAGTGCATTCCAGTCGTAAATCATTTTTTCCAGATTGCTTTTTTGATGGCTCACCCGCATTTTACCATAATCATTAAAAAATTGTGCCAGTAGAATCATTCCAAAAGAGAGCACAGTAGAAACATCCTGACGCAAGAAGAAAAAAAGATATACTTGTTCAAAACATAAAACGCACATAAACACTAAAAAGCCCAAAAAGGTCAATACCAAAGATAATATTTCAAGACTTTTTGCAATTTTTTTCGACCTTGTAACTGAGGCAATTAAACTTTTGTGGTCTTTTTCACAGAATTCAACTTTTGTAATTTCTTCATTATAAGATTTTTTAACCAATATAGTCTTAACTTGCTCAATATTATATTTAATTTTATCTAAAAGAGGAAAAAATGTTTCATATATATTTTTTTGAAAGGCATAAAGCGAAGCACAACAATCTGATATTGCAAACATCCAGCTTGCGGCTGTTATAGCTACAACGACTCTGCTCCACATCGGGTAATCATATATCATCTTTATGCTGGCAGCTAAAAATATAAAAACAATATACGAAAACATAAAAATATTGTTACGCTTCATTTTACGTCTCTTCCTTTTTTATGGTAATAACCATTCTTATAAGCAGCCCTGTTTGATATAATAAAAATTCTAATAGTTTTTTATCTACTGCATCTTTATGCTTTGCAGTTTTGTCATTTAAGTTCTTGTATGCGTTTATTAGCGGATGAAACAGGCCGCTAATGCCTGCATCCACATTTTGTACTCCTAAATATTTACAAATCTCAGTTTTATTTGTCTCAAGTTTTTTTTCATTTCCGAGAAATTCTTGCAAAAATTCCTCGAGAGCCTTTCTTAGATTATCAGCAGTATCTCTTATGTATTCACCATCAGCGTACTGTTTTAAAGCAATACAGAAAGTTTTATGAGCTTTAGGATATTCTTTTAACCATTCAAGCGGTTGAGAAACAAGTGCATCATCAAGTTCTTTTGCGCCTTTGGGAATAATGAACCAACCTTGTTCGTCGTCAAGAGCTTCATACTGAATATGCAAGTTCTCTAATTCTTTTGGTAGAAAATCTCTTATTATTGAAATTACTACTTTATTTGAAAAATGTTTTTGTGAAGTAATTGAAAAAGCTGTGTACCTGCTTATCAAGTCACTTAAGGAATCGACATATTCCATACTCTCAATTACACCTTTAATATTTAGTAAGTTTGTTTTGTAGCCTATCATCACAAAATAATCGATAAAAGAACTATTTCTATAATCCGAAGGTGTCAATTCAGTTCCTATGTAATACAACAAGTTGTGTATTTTGTTTTTTAATAATTCGAACTTTTGTTCATCATCAAACGAAATACCTAATTTGCTATTATAATCAATCCAATTCAATTTATCTGTCCTTCCTGAAAAAACTCACATATTTTCTTATGTGTCAGCTTAATTCTATCGCTTTCCGACATACTGTCTTCTAAGTACAGATATTCGAATCTGTCATATCCGTACTTATCATTATTTTGTTTTGTAAATTCGGTTTCCATAAAGCTGCGCTTATCTTTAAAAGTCGGGTCGTTTGAATAAATTTTGCCCTTTGTTTCCACAATAATCGCTTTGTGTATTTTGCCGTCACGGCGTTTTATAATCAAGAAGTCCGGCGTATACATTCCGATATATTGCCATTTGTTTTTGCTGTGTTTATAGCATTTTATTTTAAACTCTGTCATAGCTCGGTCGCCGTTGTAATAAACTTCAAGTCCTAATGATTCAATTTCTTTGAGTGTGAGAACTTCTTTCAAAAATGTCTGCTCAAAGTCACTGTCTGTTTTATAAGGCAAGTAGTGGAATGAACGGTCTTTCTGGGGATGAGATGATATTTGACTTTTCAGCATTTCAACAATAGCTGTCTGTCCGGTTTCTTCTGCAAGCTGAATCATTTGCTGAGTTTTTTTATCCGGTTTTAATTTTCCTTTATCGTCAAGGACAATGTTTTCTACAACATTTTGTGCTGGGTAATAATCATCGGGATTTTCCGTATCAATTTCTGATTTAAAGTTCGATATATTTAAAAGGCTTGCTTCATCCGGAATAAGTTCTTCCACAGTAGTAAAATCTCGCTTCTCATAAAATGCTTTGCGAATATTTGCTTCTACCATTTTTTGATTGTACAGAGAGCTAAAATAACGCAAATCATCTTTTTCATAAGTGATTTTTGCATAGATTTCTTTAAGAACCTCGGTTTTAGATTTCAGTTGTTCCATTGTAATAAAGCCGAAACCATCTTTTACAATGCTGTATAACCACGCTGTAAAAGTGGCAGGGATTGCGCCTTTTTCTTCAGAGACGACCTCTGTATCTTTTGTTTTCATAGAGAAGTCGGTAGTTTTAATAATGTTTTCTATTTTTGCATCATCTGCAGAAGATTTGATTTCGGCTTCAATATCGGAAGAATCTTCAATCGTTATCGTATTATAGTTGATTTTTAATTGATAGTAATCAATTTTGGGTAGCTTTAAATAAGCGGTACGATTGTATCGCTTGATAGTTGTTTTGCTATTATCAACCAAGGCAAACTCTTTTAAAGAAATGTGCTGTTGCTGCATAAGCTGTGAATTAAGTTTTTCGGCGTTATCTTCATTAAGATAAATGAGCGCCGTTTCCGGCACATCC
>CALVMT010000056.1 GCA_944347775.1 uncultured Clostridia bacterium
ATAACCTTCATTTGCCTTTGTTTTAATTTGTGTTACAACACAAGGTCCGGCTTCAACAACTGTTACCGGGATCAATTTTCCTTCTGGGGTAAAAACCTGGGTCATACCAAGTTTTTTGCCGAGTATCATTTTCGGCATTTCAAGCACCTCCGCTTCATTTATTCGAGTTGGGGTAAAACCAGCTTTACCCTATTGCTCGATTACTACTGAAATATACACGCATCCGGGCGTACCATTTATATAAAATTAAACAAACGCCTTATAACTTGATCTCGATGTCAACGCCGGCAGGCAATTCCAAATGCATCAGCGAATCCATCGTCTTAGGAGTCGGTTCAAGAATGTCAATGAGGCGCTTGTGAACTCTCATCTCAAATTGTTCACGAGAATCCTTATTAACATGAGGCGAACGCAAGATTGTATAAATATTCTTTTCCGTAGGCAGAGGAATGGGACCGGAAACGCCGGCACCTGTTCTCTTGGCGGTTTCAACAATCTTTTCCGCAGACTGATCCAATAATCTGTGATCGAAAGCCTTCAATCTGATTCTGATTTTTTGTTGTGACATTTTCTAACCTCCTTTTCGCCCGATTCAAGTCGGACATTTCTCGGCGGAAAAACCGTTATTCGCATGTCCTTGCCAATAACGCAACCTCCCGCTTCATCGCACTTCTATAAACCGCTCTTTTCCCGACAAGCTCAGTGCCTGCCGGGAAAGAGCATTTAAAGAACAAATTTACTCTAATAATAAGAGTTAATATATTAATTAACCGTTAATCTTGGAAACAACGCCGGAACCAACGGTTCTGCCACCTTCACGAATAGCGAAGCGCAATCCTTCTTCAATAGCAATAGGTGTAATCAATTCAATATCCATCTTGATATTGTCGCCGGGCATTACCATTTCCACGCCCTCAGGCAAATGTGCTACACCTGTTACGTCTGTTGTTCTGAAATAGAACTGTGGACGATATCCGGAGAAGAACGGCGTGTGTCTGCCACCTTCTTCTTTTGTCAAGACATATACTTCGCCGGAGAATTTCGTATGCGGCTGGATTGATCCCGGTTTTGCCAAGACCTGTCCTCTTTCTACTTCTTTTCTGTCTATACCTCTCAAAAGACAACCAATGTTATCTCCTGTTTCAGCATAATCCAATAATTTACGGAACATTTCCACACCCGTTACTACCGTGGATTTGATTTCATCGGTCAAACCAACTATCTGTACGGTATCGCCTACTTTTATCTGTCCTCTTTCTACTCTTCCGGTTACAACTGTTCCACGTCCGGTAATTGTGAATACGTCTTCAATTGGCATAAGGAAAGGTTTATCCACATCTCTTTCAGGAGTAGGAATATAGTTATCTACTGCATCCATCAATTCCCAAATAGGTCCGCAGTTCGGGCAATCTCTCTTGCCGCACCCGCACTGTCCTGCTTTCAATGCCGAACCTTTGATAATCGGAATCTCATCGCCCGGAAAATCATATTCAGAAAGCAATTCTCTGATTTCCATTTCTACCAATTCCAGCAATTCAGGATCATCTACCTGGTCTGCTTTATTCATGAATACTACGATATAAGGTACGCCAACCTGACGTGCCAACAAAATGTGCTCTCTCGTCTGAGGCATAGGACCATCTGCCGCGGATACTACCAGGATAGCTCCGTCCATCTGGGCTGCACCGGTGATCATGTTTTTAACATAGTCGGCGTGTCCAGGGCAGTCTACGTGCGCATAGTGTCTTTTTTCTGTTTCATATTCTACGTGTGCGGTATTAATCGTGATTCCACGCGCTTTTTCTTCTGGTGCTGCATCGATCTGATCATATGCTGTCGCTACCGCGCCGCCTACATTCGATAATACCTTTGTAATTGCCGCGGTCAAGGTCGTTTTTCCATGGTCTACGTGTCCAATGGTGCCTACGTTTACATGCGGCTTTGTTCTTTCAAATTTCTGTTTCGCCATTTTTATTCCTCCTAAATCAAAATATAATTATTTAACAATTAATATAAAAAACCTCATATTGAATTCATTTTATAATAGGTTGCAGGGCTTGTCAAGCATTTTACTTTCTGTATTGGCACTAAAAATTTACTATATTAATATTAGCAGGATTAATTTGTCTAACTTTTATTTTATTTTTTTCCCTTATCTTAATATGCAAATTATTATTCACATTTTATGCCATATAAATTCCAGAAGCAAGTTTATATAAAATCGGCTCGAAATAGGCGCCCTCTTTTTTTTCATCCTCTTTACTGATTTGCAAAGAAGCATGTACAAAAGCGGCGGCAGAAGCAACTGACTGACGCAGGCTATACCCGCGCACAAGACCAGCCGTCATGACAGAAGCAAACAAATCTCCTGTTCCATGTCTCATTACGCCCACTTTTTCCGTTCCGTCTTCATAAAATTGACCGTCTTTTTGCAGAATATAATTATAAAGCCGGTTTTCGCGGCCAACACCTGTCAAAACAATATCCTTACAGCCTAAATCCTGTAATTTCCGACAAAGCTCAAATGCTTCCTCTTTGCTTATCTCTTCCCCCTTATATTCCGTACCTGTAAGCATACATGCCTCGGTAAGATTAGGAGTGATAACCGTGGCATGAAGAATCAAAGACGCCATACCTTTGCAAATCCCCTCACTTATGGTAGGAAAAGGTCTGCCGTTATCCCCCAACACCGGATCTACCACAACAAAAGGAGCAGGAAACTTCTCAATTAAATCAATAACAATATCTATTTGTTCTTCCGAACCTAAAAATCCGCTGTAAACGGCATTGAATTTTAAACCAAGCTCCTGCCAGTGATTAACGCTTTTACGCATAAAATCAGTCAATTCGTGAAACACAAAATTCGGATATGCCGTATGCGTAGACAAAACCGCCGTCGGTAAAGGGCAAACCATAATACCTGCTGATGAAATAACAGGAATGGCAACAGTTAAAGAACACTTGCCGAAACCCGACATATCATGCACAGCCGCAACCGAAAAACTCTCATTCATGTTCAAAAATACTCCTCAAAAATTAAAGTGATAAAAAATTATGAGGCGTCAAACGCCTCATAGTATATTAACATATTTTTAACCTCAAAGCAAATTAAATTAAACCTTTTCTTTTTACGACCATGCCGACAAGTCCGACGCCTACATGCACGGAAAGAGCCGGGCTCACGCAACGAATTATGATTTTATCACAGCCTTTTATGTTTTTAAATTTCTCGGCAATTTCCTTACAAATGTTTTCCGCGCCGCAATGTACAAAGCCTAAATCAAATTTATAGCCCTTTATTTTTTCCTGACATATGTCCACCATTTTAGAAATCGCCTTTTTATACCCTCTGGCGATGGCAGCAGGAACATATACGCCTTCTTCACTGACAAATACCACCGGGCAAATATGCAACAAATTACCTACCGCCGCGCCTACTGTATTAATTCTGCCGCCCTTTTTCAAATATTCCAGCGTAGGTATAGCAAAATAGCCGAAAAGCTCATCACGCAAATGCTGCAATTTCTCATTATACTGCCCCAAAGGAAGACCTTCCTTACGAAGTCTTACCGCTTCTTCAACCAAATATCCTTCTGCTATGGTCAAAATTCGTGAATCAACGATTTCATATTCTATATCGCTTTGCATTTCACACATTAACTGTACCATAGCCAGAGTGCCGGACAACTTGGAAGAAATCAGAACAAATAATACCTTCTTAATATTTTCCTGCTTTAATTCATCAAAAATTTTTTGCACATCAGCAGGCACAGGCATAGAAGTAGAAGGAATT
>CALVMT010000057.1 GCA_944347775.1 uncultured Clostridia bacterium
AAAGATTGAATATCATTATGCATCACAAATTGCTTGTAAGCTAAAGCGATTCTAATATAGCGTTCTTTATGATAGTTATCTTTATTATCGGGCAACTCTCGTTCAATTTTTTCAAAAATCATTTCAGCGATTTCATCCGAATCAAATACTATTTTCCAAGCGAAAGCATTGTAGTTTTCTCGTACATTTCCACCTAATAGTCCAACTTTTATGGACACATTATCATATCCGCAAAGCGAATTAGAAAAATCGGAGCGCAAACGTGCTTTATCAGCTGCGCTTGGTAATGAGAACGCTGTTTGCATTTTTGATTTAAGATAATTTAAATCGTAATTTCCAATAACCGTAGGCACAGTAGCAGTTGCCGATATGCCAATAACTTTTGCTTTTTCGCAAAAGCGAAGCAAGATTTTTTCAGGGGTGTTCTGAAAAGAGCACATCATAATTTTCGATTGCATATCATGAACAGCATCATCTTCAAATGAATAAAAGCGGAATCCATTTTCATAAAAAGAAAGATCGAAATCAGAATTTTCTATATCGCCTTTTATCTTATGCGAAGCAATCAAAATTTGTGATGTTATATAATCAATGTATGAGGTATTGAGTCTAAACTCTGCTAAAACCGAACGAATTGCTGATTCCATAGTGAATTCATCATCCCCGTTTTTTCTGTGTTCGGCTTTGCATTGCATATAGTTGATTGCAAGTATATTTATGCCAATTTGAAAATACTTAATAAAGCCCCGTAATTTACCGAGCATAACTTGAATATTATTCTTTTCAGCATTCGGCTTATTGGGGGAAAAACGAATAGCGTTTATGCGATTTTTCGTGTCACTTATAGTCGTGATGTAAGAGTTATTTCCATCTAAAATTGAATGAAATTGATGATCCTGGAACAAGAAATTCTTAGTATTATCTGCAACATCTGTTGAGGTTCTATGACTGAACTGCAAGGTGTAATTTTCATATATTGTATCGGCTTTTTCTCTAATTCCGTCTATTACGGACTGTAATGGTTGATCCTTGTATTTACTTTCTTTTCTTAGCTTTGACGGCGTGGTAAGTATCGTGGGAAATTCGTTAGTATGTAATGCAGAATAAATATCCTTAAACAGTTCAATATAGTCGATTTTATCTCTTAGTCCATTTTGTATTATGTTTTTTAATAAAGTTTCTTTTGTTGCATCAAACTCGTCAATAAATATAACTGCATTATCAATAATGTCAGTATTATAGAACATATATGAAGGCTCGACAATCGTAGCGTTTCTTGTTAAAAACTTATCCATACTCATAAAAATGATTTGTTTATCACTAGTGAATACTGCAGGATATAGTTTTCCGAGCCACTGCCATCTTTTATTCGTTTTAATTGCATAAATACGTTCGTTAACTGTGGAAAATTCCTTTGCCAACATTGTTTGTAGTAATTTTCTGAAATTAGGTTCTGATTTACTACGAAGGTTATCCTTTATGCTTCCGATAAAACCTCGCAGTTCAACTTTGTTTACATTCCTTTGTTCTTGCAAGAACCTTACATCTTGAACAAAGGATTTATATTCATCAGTCTTTTTGATTTCACTCGGTATTTCATTGATTATTTCACTTGTAAGACCATCGATTACGCAATCTGCATTGGCATCTATAAAAAGAAACTTCTCATTGAATTTATCCAATTGACCCGCTTTTTCAAACCAAATTTTAAGTTCTTCCGCAGGAAGATTTTTCTTCAAAGTTGTTATGAAGAAAAAACGTTTTTTACTATTAGACTCATCCAATGATGCTTCGTAAATATATTCAAGGACAGAGTATGTCTTACCGTATCCTGTGGGCATATCAAGCAAAAACAAGCCGTTGTTATTGCCGTTATTACAGTAATTCTTAATTGCAGTATACATCTTTTATACTCCAAAAACAATTTATTAGTGACAGATATACTATATCAATAATATTATACCATATAATCGTGTTTTTTCTATTACTTTTACGAAATAAAATAGGCGGCAAGGAGAATTTGATTTCCCTGCCGCAATTTTCAGTCAGTTATAAATTATATCGTGGTTTACAATTTCCGTAGCGCTGTTGCGGATGTTGTTCATCTGAGCGATCCATTCCATTTGGTTGTTTGCTTTGAGTTTTTCTGTCACGCCCTCACGATCTGCTATCTGTTCCACCAGCCGAAAAAACAATTCTTCTGCTTGCCGATCAATATCTGCAAGATAGCCATTCAGTGTGCCGCTTGTAAGCAGATTCGTGTAAAACACTTTACGGTGCTGTTTGAGATAGCGCAAATGCCGCTGTCCCCATATCCCTATGGGCTTATTTTCTTCGGTGGGTAGTACAAGGTCAGGCAAATAGTAATCGCCTTGCAGCGTATAAGTGCCGCCCATCTGTTCAAATAATGATTTCATTGCAGTTTCCTCCAAATTCAGTTTTAGATTTTTCTGCAATATACCGTCTCGATTGTCTTTACCACTTGTTTTCAAAACCTTCGTTACGGAACCTCATCATTACGCTGATTCCTTTTTCAAGCGGATGGATAAAGAGGCGAGTCGTCAGGGAAATCCTTGTCACCGGCAGGGACCGTGTGGTATAATAAACCGGAATGCCACCGGTGAAAAAACGGTTGGCGCCAAATGGCGGGCTCGCCAAATCTAAAGGAGGATTTTATGCTCACGGTATCCCATCTTACAAAACAGTATAGGCAGCTGTTGGCCAACGATGATCTATGCTTCCAGGTGGAACCAGGAGAAATCGCCGTGCTGGCAGGCCCCAATGGGGCAGGAAAATCCACCGCTATCAAATGCATTGCTGGACTGCTCCGCTTCAAGGGAGAGATCACCATCGGTGGGATCCCCAACAAGCAGGTGGAAGCCAAACGGATTTTCGGTTATATTCCGGAACTGCCCGCCCTGTTTGACACCCTGACGGTCGAAGAGCATCTGGAGTTTGTAGGCCGGGCTTACGGGATGAAGGACTTTAAGGAGCGGGGCGACCAGCTCCTGGGGCGTCTGGAGCTGGATGACAAGCGGAAAAAGCTGGGTAAGGAACTGTCAAAAGGTATGCAGCAAAAGCTGAGCATCTGCTGCGCTCTGCTGCCGTGTCCCAAGATGGTGCTGTTTGATGAACCCTTTGTGGGACTGGATCCCCACGCTATTAAAGAGCTGAAAGAGATGATCCGGGAACTGCGGAACCAAGGCTGCGGGGTGCTGATCAGCACCCATATGCTGGACAGTGTGGATGAGCTCTGGGACAAGGTATTGATTATGATGAACGGGCGAATCGCGGCTGTCCGCACCCGAGCGGATATCCAGCAAAGGGGAGAGAACCTGGAGCAGCTGTTCTTTGCCATCACCGAAGGGACGTCGGAGCGGCCTGCCGGCCAACCATCCGGTGGGCAGGAGGGCTGATATCATGAAGGCTCTGGCTTATGTGCTGCGCAAGCAGCTGAAAAACACCCTGCTGGACATGGTACGCCATCCCGCTAAGCTGATCGCGTATGGGGCAATTTTAGCCCTGCTGGTATTTTCCGGGGCGGTGAACATGGCCAATCCCCCCCAGATGGGCGAGGCGGCTGACCTGCGGCTGCTGGAAGGGGCGTATCTGGGCCTGCTGCTGATGATGGCTCTGCCCTCTCTGTTTATGGGCATGCGGTCCGGGGCGAACCTGTTTACAATGGCGGATGTCAATCTGCTGTTTGTATCTCCCCTGTCCCCCAGGAGTATCCTGGCCTACAGCCTGGTCAAGCAGATGGGGACCACTTTGCTGGTAACTGTGCTGATGCTGTCCTACGGCGGGATGGCGGTCAACTTTTTCGGGATTCAGCCCTGGATGGCGGTCCTGCTGCTGTTTGGTTTCGCGGCGGCGGTATTTCTGGTACAATTGTTGACCATGGTGATTTACAGCTTCACCAACGGCAATCCCCAGAGGGTGCGGGGGGTGAAAGCCGGTCTGATAGCCGTGTTGGCGGTTGTGGCGGCTCTGGTGGGGCTTCCCTTGTACTTTCAGGGGTTTTCAGCGGAAACCGCCTACGGGGCGATTTCCCAGCCTGCCTTGGAATGGCTGCCCTTTCTGGGTTGGATAAAAGGGATGCTGTTCGCGGTGATGGAGGGCGATTGGCGGATGTCCCTGGTATTCGCGGCGCTGCTTGTATTGGGGACCGGTGCGGCCATCCTGCTGTTTATGCGTATGGACGCGGATTACTACGAAGACGTGTTGCAGAACGCCGAAACCACCTATGAGATCAAGGCGGCTGCCAAGGAAGGGCGAACTTCCGGGGTAACCATGAACACTCGGACCCCCAAGGTACGGGACACCGGTATTGGCAGGGGCTGGGGGGCCTCCGTGTTCTTTTACAAGCATTTGCGGGAACGAAAACGCCGCAGCCGTCTGATATTTGTCGGCGGGGGTACCCTGGGTATGCTGGCCGGCGGGCTGTTTTTCGGCCTGATCCTGTCCCGAGCCGGCGGAGAGGACCCCATGTCCCCTAACCTGGCCCTGATG
>CALVMT010000058.1 GCA_944347775.1 uncultured Clostridia bacterium
TTCCTCCGGCAGTTTCAAATCTGGGATATAGTAATCTCCGACAAGAATATAATCAATTCCGTTTTCTGTTATTCTTGGTTTCAATTCGCTCATATTTTTAATCTCCTCATTCTGGCTTATTTTTTGCAAGTCTGACTCTCCGGAAATATTGGTAAATCATTGGTAAAATTGAGAATGAAACATAAGAACTACTATTTATAGAAGTATTTAAGACGATTTGAGACTTTTTATTCTGAACAGTAAATCCTGCCGTGGCAAACAAATAGCAGCTTAATCATTTTTTTACCTTTCCTGTGATAATTTTTAAATTTTATATGCAAAATATGTTATTATTACTGCTATTATTGCGTTGTTATGTCCATAATAGAGTAATATTTTATACAATTGCAGAGTAATTATTAGCTCTATAAAAAGCTTTGACCTATTTACCAATCTTTAATCTTATTATTTATTAAGCTTGTACAAATATATAATCTTATAAAATTTGTATTTAGGTAAAATTTAAAATAATAAACATTTGTTAAATTTGGCAAATACTTTAAAATATATTTGCATCCTTATAGGAAAAACTATATAATAAATAAATAAATAAATGATACCACATTTTACATGTGAATAATCAATCATAATGTGACAAATGAGGATAATTATGCATCAGAAATATAATACATTACTTGATATAATGAAAGAATACGAAAGGGTTGGTATTTGCCTGTCCGGTGGATCGGGAAGTGCACTAGTTGCAATAGCGGCAGTTGAAGCATTGGGAGCAGAAAATGTCGTTGCAATTACAGCAAATACTCCTTTTTTTACAGGAGAGGAATTACTTTCCAGTAAGGATTTATGTAAACGTTTGGGTATAAAGTTATATGTGCCGAATGCGAATTTATTGATGGATTCCGAAGTTGTTACAAACGGAGCGGATCGATGCTACTATTGCAAAAAACGGATGATTGATGTGGTGCAAAAAACGGCGCTTGAGCTTGGCATCCGCATCTTATTAGATGGAAGCTGTGCTTCCCCAGAACATTTTGCTGCCCAGGAGGATCAAAATGAAAAAGTTCTTTCAGAATTGGGGATTATTTGTCCGTTGCGTATTGCAAACATTACTCGGGAAGATGTTTATGAGATTATGAATGAACTTTCGATGGGATATTATGTTCGACCGGAAAATGCTTGCCTTGCTACGCGTATAGCGCAGGGGGAACCTATTACATTAAAGAAAATTCGCTGGATTCGAGCAGCGGAAAATTATATTCATTCACTTGGGTATGCATTAGTGCGTGTACGCGTAAAAGATGGAACGGCACGTATAGAAGTTGCAAAAGAAGATGTAGAGGATTTAATGCGGCAGCGTGAAGAAATAGAAATTGAATTAAATGAGATGGGCTTTAAAGAGGTCTCCATTGATGAAGAAGGTTATAAAAGAGAAGCAGCGTCCTGCCTTTAATAGATGAGATAAAAATGCCGCAATTCGCGGCATTTTTTAAATAGTGGATAGGCAAATACGGTTTTGCCGATAAAAATTTGGGAGTGTAGATAAGCATGGCGTTTTTACCCATAAGTCAGGAGGATATGCGGAACAGAGGTTGGGATTATGTTGATTTTGCATATGTTATAGGCGATGCATATGTGGATCATCATAGCTTTGGTCCGGCAATAATTTCACGCGTATTAGAGCAACATGGTTATCGTGTCGGCATTATTTCACAACCTGACTGGCATAATTTAAAGGCGTTTTCAATTTTTGGACGTCCTCGGCTTGGTTTTTTGATTTCTTCGGGGAATATAGATCCTATGGTAAACCATTATACTGTAGCTAAACGCAGAAGGAAAACGGACGCATATTCTCCTGGCGGAGAAATTGGTCTGCGCCCAGATCGGGCAACAATAGTTTATGCCAATTGTATCCGAAGACTATATAAAGATATTCCTATTGTTGCAGGAGGGATTGAGGCAAGCCTGCGTAGGTTAGCGCATTATGATTACTGGGATAACAGGGTAAGAGCATCAATTTTGCACGATAGTGGAGTTGACCTCTTGCTTTATGGAATGGGAGAGCGCAGCGTTATAGAGGTTGCACAAGCGCTAGAGGCGGGTATTCCGATAAAGGAAATTACATATATTAACGGCTCTGTTTATCAAACGGCATCACTGGAAAATGTATATGATTATATCATGATTGATAGTTTTGAAGAGGTTCGTGAGGATAAGCAAGCGTATGCGCGTGCGTTTTTAATACAGTATCGTAATCAGGATCCGTTGACTGCAAAGAGAATTGTACAACCCCATGGCGATACTTATGTTGTATGTAACATGCCGCAAATGCCGTTAACTCAGCAAGAGCTTGATGATGTGTATGAATTGCCTTATGAGAGAACCTATCATCCGGTCTATGAGAAAATGGGAGGGGTTCCTGCTATTCAAGAAGTGAAGTTTAGTCTGGTAAGTAATAGAGGGTGTTTTGGCGGTTGCAATTTTTGCGCATTAACTTTCCATCAGGGAAGGAGAGTAACATGCCGTAGTCATGAATCTTTACTTCGCGAAGCAAAAAAGATGATTAATGACCCTGATTTTAAAGGCTATATACATGATGTAGGAGGACCAACAGCGAATTTTAGGTCGCCAGCATGTAAGAAGCAGGAAAAGGAAGGGGTTTGCCCTGGGCGTCAATGTCTGTTTCCTAGCCCATGCCCAAATATGGAGGCAGATCATCGCGATTATATTGCTCTTCTTCGTCGATTGAGAAACTTACCCGGAGTAAAAAAGGTATTTATCCGTTCCGGGTTGCGTTTTGACTATATTTTGGCAGATAAAACATATGGAGATGCATTTATCCATGAATTATGCAAATATCATATCAGCGGCCAACTTAAGGTCGCTCCGGAGCATATTTCTCCAAATGTACTACAATTAATGGGTAAGCCAGAAAATCATGTTTTTGAAAGATTTGTAAAAAAATATGAGGAAGAAAATAAACGTTTAGGAAAAAAACAATATCTTGTTCCATATCTTATTTCTTCTCACCCGGGAAGTACGCTTAAAGATGCTATTGCATTGGCTGAGTATATAAAAAAAGGCGGGCATAAAATGGATCAAGTTCAGGATTTCTATCCAACGCCTGGAACCCTATCAACGTGTATGTTTTATACCGGCCTGGATCCCAGAACAATGAAGCCGATTTATGTCACAAAAGATCCGCATGAGAAAGCAATGCAGCGCGCTCTCATGCAGTTTGACAATCCCAAGAACTATGATTTAGTGAAAGAAGCTTTACTGAGAGAAAAACGCTTAGATCTGATCGGGTACGGAAGCGCTTGCCTGATCGCTCCGCGGGCAGATGATTACCCCTTGCGTAAACAAGTAGAAGAATATCAAAAGCAAAAAATAAATTACGGACACAGGATGATGGGAGGGCAAAAAAGGACAAATAAAAAGCAGAGCAACTCTAAGAAAAAAAGATTAAATAGAAATTGTTGACAGAGGAAAACCCAAGTTGATGTTGTCAAATCAAATAAACAAATAAAAAACAGTTGAAAAAATTATTTTTCAACTGTTTTTTATAGATAAAATTGATAAAATCGATTTTTGTTTAAAAAATTTCTTCTATATATGTTGAAACCGATTTTTCATATTCTCCTTCGGTAAAGAAGATCAACTTATTATCAACCATTGAGAGCATGAGTATATCAATATAGTTATTTGCCATACATGTCAGGAAATCCGAAAGTTTATCAAATGAAAAGGACGGTTCCGGACTATAAATAGTATATTTGCACAGACCTCTTTGAATCATGTAATCAGCGCCGGGTGTAGATTGTTTAATACACTGCTCTGCTGCGTTCAGATTTCCGCTTTTGATAGAGAAGGATAAATCAACTCTACCCTGAGAGGCTGCAGACTGATTAAGTAAATCTGCAACAATTCCTTCTTTTGCAAGAGAAGAGATTAGGCGTGAGAGATAACTGATGGTGCATGATGCATTTTTTACTGTGACAACGGTCGTATCGGATTCGATTTTGGCTTTTTTTGTTGCTTCGCTTTGCGCTAGCATATCCAGCATAGAGTACAGCCCTGGATTATGACCAATCAAAAAGCGTGCTGCTCGTAAAGCTCCGATGGCAAAAACTTTTCGACTTTCTGCATGATGGGCAATTGTAAGAATTTCTTCATTGGTAATAAAATAGACTTCGTGGTCACCGGCCATATTGCCTCCGCGAATCGCATGGATACCAATTTCATTTGGCTTACGCTTGCAATCTGTACCATGACGCCCACACTGATAGTGATATATATCTCCCATAGCATCATTGATACCATTAGCAAGCAGTAAAGCTGTACCGCTTGGAGCGTCAACTTTGCGATGATGATGTTTTTCAATAATTTCAATATCAGCCAGTTCACCGAAAAATTTAGCAGCCTGTTGGCAAAGTTGCAATTGTAAATTGACACCAAGGGACATATTTGCGGTAAAGAACACGGGAATATCTTTTGCCGCAGAACCAATAGAACGTTTCTGCGCTTCGGTATAACCTGTTGTCGCAATAATCAGGGGAAGAAGATGACTCCGTGCGTAATTTAAATTGGCATCCAATGCAGATGGCTTTGAAAAATCAATTAAAAGATCTGCTTCGATATTGCATTCTGATATTTTTTCAAAAACAGGAAATGTATTTTGATATGCATCAGGACGTAAATCAATGCCTGCGACAACTTCGAAATCAGGCGCATCACTAAAAGTCTGTGCAAGAAGCTGCCCCATGGCGCCGTTAACTCCAATAATGATGACACGTTGTAATTTTTGCATGAAATCCTCCTTGTTAAATAAGCGCATAGGATTCAAGAATCTTGCGTAGCGATTCTTCGGCTTGCGGAGACATTTCACATAAAGGTAAGCGTAACGGGCCGGCATTAAAGCCCATCATATTTAGCGCTGTTTTTACTGGAATAGGATTAACATCAGAGAACAGTGCTGCATTTAGTGGATTGTATGCTAACTGTAATTCGCATGCTTTTTTGATCTCTCCAGTTAGATAATACGAACAGATCATATGGGCAATTTTAGGCTCAATATTGGCCAAGACAGAAATAACGCCTTTGCCGCCCAAAGATAAAATAGGGACGATCTGATCGTCGTTTCCTGAATAAATATCCATCTTTCCATTGACTAACCGAGCCATTTCGGCAATTTGTGAAATGTTGCCGCTTGCTTCTTTAATTGCCTGAAGATTGGGATGCTCTGCGAGTTTTGCAAGAGTTGTAGGAGTTATATTAACTCCTGTACGGCTTGGCACATTATAAATGATAATTGGCAAATCTACGGCATCGGCGATGGTATAGAAATGCTTGATTAAGCCGTTTTGGGAGCATTTATTGTAATAGGGTGTAACAATGAGCAAAGCATCTGCACCGACGCCTTGTGCATACTTCGATTCTTGCAAAACTGAGGCTGTATTATTGCTCCCAGTACCAACAATAACAGGTTTGCGCCCGTGAACATGATCAATAGAAAATTCTATCACACGGTGTTTTTCCTCAGTGGACATTGTAGCCGGTTCACCGGTTGTTCCGCAAATAACCAATGCGTCCGTACCGTTATCCAGTTGAAAATCTAATAAGTGTTTCAATGCATCAAAATTAATTCCATTTTGCGTGAACGGAGTAATAAGAGCTACGGCAGAACCTTCGAAAATACTCATATGCACTCTCCTTTATATAGGTTGCTTAATAAAAGAAAAATTTTTTGCCCAATTATTTTGATGTATGGCAAATATATATTTTTATAATTATTAAAATTATAATTGCAGAAATATGAAATGTCAAATTGCATTTTACTTTTCATTCTATTGGATATCTTGAAAAATAGCAAAAAATTGTGTATGATAAAGTAATTCTAATATATGTATATGAAGGAGATTAAAAAATAGGCAAGGTAAGTTATGATGCTTTTGCAGATATTTATGATCTGCTGATGGAAGAAATAGATTATAATAAATGGGTGCAATATTTGCACACTTTTTTATTGCAAGCACCTCGAAAGATAAAAAAAATAACAGATGGTGGTTGCGGAACAGGTAGTATTTCCATACGTCTTGCTCGATATGGCTATCAGGTAACGGGAATAGATCTATCTCAAGAAATGCTTGCTGTAGCAGCAGAACATGCCAGAGAAGCTGGACAGAAAATTACTTTTGTCAGGCAAGATATTCGCCAACTAGTTCTTGGACATTGCGATGCATTGGTCTGCGCATGTGATGTTCTTAATTATATATCCCCAAAGCAGATTGATTTATTTTTTTCGCGTGTATATGCGGGCTTATCTAAGGGCGGCGCTTTTTTGTTTGATATCAGCAGTAGTTATAAGCTACGTGAAGTATTAGCGAACCAGTTATTTTTTGAAGATAGAGAGAATATAAGTTATTTCTGGCGCAATCATATGCAGGAAAATAGTCAGAAAATTGCAATGGAATTGACTTTTTTTGTTAAAAGGGGAGAATTTTATACACGAAGAGATGAAGTACAGGTACAGTATATTCATGAAACCGATCAAATATTGCAGCAATTGCGAAAGGTTGGATTTTTAACCAAAGCCTATGATTTTGGTACTTTAAGTGCACCTCATCAACAAACGGAACGTGTATTCTTTGCTGCATATAAACCGTTGGAAGGATGAATAAATGGATACGATTAGAAGATATTTGCTGAATAAAGAAATACTAATTTGCGCTGCTGATACCAAAGAATTGGTCAATCACGCAAGGTGTTTGCATCAAACTTTTCCCGTATGTACAGCGGCACTTGGCAGAACGTTGACAGGAACGGTTATGATGGCAAGCACATCCAAACAAAAAGATGCTTTACTCACATTAAGCCTTAATGGAAAAGGTCCGGCCGGGACGGTTTTAGCGACGGCAAACGGTTTATGCCAAGTAAAGGGTTATATAGAAAATCCCTATGTTGATCTTCCTGCGCGTGCGGATGGGAAATTAGATGTTGGTGGCGCAGTTGGAAAAGATGGATATATTACCGTAGTTAGAGAAGATAGTCCGGGAGTTGAACCCTATATTGGCAAGACGGCTTTGGTTTCTGGAGAGGTGGCAGAGGATATTGCCATGTATTATTTGCAGTCAGAGCAGCATCCATCAATAGTTTATTTAAGCGTGTGGGTAGATATTGATACAACGGTTATTGCTGCCGGAGGGTTAATCATAAGTCCGTTGCCGGGTGCCTCTGAAGAAACGCTTTCATTGGTTGAATCAAAAATATTTGATATCGGAAATTACGGATTAATGTTGATGACGATGACACCCGATGTTATTCTTCATAAAATTTTTTCTGGAGAAGAGCTCGAATTGTTGGAAGAAAAACATCCGGTATATTTCTGTAATTGCAGTGAACAACGTTTTGAAAGAGGAATTATTGCACTTGGAAAAGAAGAAATTAAAAAAATCATAGATCAGGATGGTCAAGCAGAAGTTGTTTGCCGATTTTGTAATAAAAAATATGTTTTTGACCGTCAGCATTTGCAAAGATTATTGGAAGAGGCGAAGTGAAAAATGCCAAAAGGGAATAAGGTATTGAGCTTTGTTCAGGGAGCAGATTTTTATTTTGCTAAATATAGGCGCAGTTTGGAAAAAGAACGGTATATTGATGCACTTTGCGCATTACGTACTGCGTATGAGAAAGAACCCGAGTGTCAAGAATATGCACTTGAGCTGGCTGAACTGTACACAGAAATGGATTTTTATGAGGAATCCAACTATATTTTATTACAAATTTTTCCCACAGATCCGCAATATCAGGAAGAATGCCTTTACGGCATGGGATGTAATTTCTTTGGTATGCAGGATATAACCAAGGCCAGGGAATGTTTTCTCAAGATTATGCGCTATTATCCGAATGGAGTTTACGAAGAAGATGCGGAAGAGTTTCTCGAATATTTGGATGACGTAATGGATGAAACACAGACCCTTAGCACGGAAGCAGTCGCAGAGGCGGAAAAGGGCAGGAGATGCCTTGATAACGGAGAGTTTACAAAGGCAATAGATATTTTTGAACAGTTAACAAAAAAATATCCAGAACATGTTTTTTTGAAAAATAATTTGGCTTTAGCCTATTATTGTGCAGGCCAACCGGTTAGGGCAATTGAACTTTCACGACAAGTGCTTGCCTTAGACCGCTATAGCCCCAATGCAATTTGTAATTTACTGTTGTTTGCCATTGGTTCCAAAGATAATAGTAGTATTCAAACTTATCGACCTTTATTGGAAAAAGCAGATTGTGGCGATGCTGATGATGATATTAAGGTTGCTTTAACGTATTGTGAGCTGGGAGAGGAAGAAAAGGCGTATATGTTATTTCGGCGCGCGCTGGAAGATTCTCCCTATGATTATCAGGGATTATATTTTGCGGCGGCATGTGCAAATAATCTTGGTCGGTTAAGTGAGGCGCAGCAGTACTTTACGGATATATTAAAATTGTGGCCGCAGAATACAATTGCATCTTATTATAACCAGCAAATTAGTGATTGCCGCAAGATGGGAGAAAAGCGACGTATTTCATATAACTGCCAAGTTCCGGAAAAAGAAATTAGTCGTCGCCTTGCTTATTTAAATGAATGTTTTTCTTTGCCTGACGAGGAGTTAAGAGCATTGTGGAAGAGAGACAGTCAATTTTCTGCCTTGATTTTGTGGGGAATGGAAGCCGGTGGATTAGCGGCCAGGCAGATGATTATAAGCGTATTGGCACGTATTCAAGATAAAAAAGCGGAAGAAATACTGCGTAAATGGCTTTTAAAACGAGAAGAAAGTGATGAAACTAAAAACATGCTTTTTTTCGCGCTTCATTATGCAGGAGCAAAGCAACCATATATTGCTTATGTTGGGGGGAAAATGACGGAGGTACGGCTTGGTGAAACCAATGCCTTGCAGGGAAGTATCCCAAATTCTTATGATGAGATTTTAAATCTTCTGATTGATCTCTTAAAAAGACTAAATTGTAAAAATATTTTGCCTAACGCGGTGAGTATTTTTTCTCGTTATTTAAAGACGTGTAAAAAACCTCCTGTTTTGCGTAATACAAAAGCCTGGGCAGGAGCATTGGCGGCAATGGTGATGCAGGAGCAAAAGCAGGAAATACAGTCAATACAGCAGATAGCAGAAATATTGGATATTGATCGCCAATCAATTTGTCGTTGTATGAGACTGATGAAAAAGAAGATAGTGGAGAAAGTATAGAATGAGCCAAAACCAATGGGAGTTGATTGATTTTCAAGCAAAATTTACAGAAGAGTATATGCAGTGGTGCTTAAACCATCAGGAAGAGTTGAAAGATCAAGAGACGGATATCGATGCATTATATTATGAAATGTACGGAAAATGGCTGGAGAAACCGGCAGATTGGCTTGGAGGGGTTAGTCCACAAGATTATTTTCTGGGGATGCGCGATGTCCGCATGTTGGTATCTGCATTTATAGAATATATTTTAAAAGATATAGAAGTTCCAGACCCGCTTTTGGAACAGTTATTTCGGCGTGCAGAAGAAGTATATCCGATTTTTTTAAATATTTTAATGGAAAAACAGTCACCTGAAATTACAGATGAGCAATTGCGACAGATACAAGCTCAAATTATCCCATTGATTGGGAAAATGCATAAACCTCATCCATATACTCGTTATATTGAACTTTTACAGACACAGCAGGAAGACAATGCGTTGGCAGAACAGTTGACTGAAGCGTTGATGGATGTTGTGAAAAGTTATTTGCCGCAATTGTTAAACTCGTATGATAAAACGAATGGTTATGCGCGAATGGCTTTATTAGATCTATTATCTTATGCAAGTGGGGAAAATAAAGTATATTCTCTTTTTATTGAGGCATTAAAAGAGCCAGAAGCGGATATTGCATTTTTAGCTGGGTGTCTGGGAAGATTAGGAGATATACGTGCAGTAGATAAAATGAAAAAATTGATTTATCGACCTAAGTTACAATATTACCAGTTTAAAGAAATCAAAAATGCGATAGAAGAATTAAGCGGGGAAGAAATCGAAGAAATGGATTTTTCCGGAGATGTACTTTATGAATACTTGAAAAATAACGATAAAGAAACGGAATAAAATATATTAGTGCTTGATAGATGAACAGACTAAACCTATAGATAATAATAATTTGATGGGAATATTCGCTATTTTTTATTACATTTTTAAGAAAAAGGAAGATTGACAAGGGACACGGAATATAGTATAATCGCTTTTGTCTAAAAGAAAGCATAGAAAAGGTGTCTGCCAGCGTGGCACAGATGGTAGCGCAGCTGATTCGTAATCAGCAGGTCGGGGGTTCGAGCCCCCCCGCTGGCTCCATTTTTCTTAAATAACAAAGTTTGACGGGGTATAGCGCAGCTTGGTAGCGCGCTTCGTTCGGGACGAAGAGGTCGCAGGTTCAAATCCTGTTACCCCGACCATGACGAGTGTTCATAACGGATTTGAGTTATGAACGCTCGTTTTTTGTATCAATTGGTTTTTCAAGATGTATGGAGCAGGTATTATGCCTGCTCTTTTGTTTTATGCGGATCTAGTAATATATTCGACTACAACACCCTTACATGTATCCGTTCTGTAGTTTTCTCCGTATTCCGGATTCTCTATGATCCCGATAAACTTGTAGTGGATCATGATCCGTTGGCGTCTGTTCTTGCCTGTTCCTCCCGTTTCATAGACCGTGATTTTATCGATCAGTTCCCGCAGCATAGGTGCAGTCAGCGTTTCCATCTCCATAAACTGTCTTACTGTCCGAATAAATTGCTCCTTGTTCTGCTGCATGGTATCAATAGAATCGAGCTTCTCACGAAGTTTGGAAATCCTGCTTTTCAGCTCTATTCGCTTGACCTCATACTTGTTGAGATAGATGCATAAACAACTCGTCCGTCACCTTGCTCGAAGCGTTATCCTCATACAGCTTTTCATAGAGTCTTGTTATGGTTTCGTTTCGGGCAACGGGTTTTTGCAGTTCTGACTTCGCCAATTTCTGCTCTTTTGAAATTTCCTGATTGGTCTTTTGTGCGAGCAGCTCGGCAAATTCTTCTTCATTGTCGGACAGGAATTGCGCCATCCGCCTGAGTTCCAACGTTACCACCTGTTCTATGGCGTCAGCACGGACATAGTGCCTTGTTTCACAGGTGCCTCTTGTGTCGGTCTTGTAATTGGAACAGCTGAAATACTGAATCTCCTTGTTGACGGTATTGGTATGGAACCAGAGCTTGCTGCCGCAATCGGCGCAATAGAGCAAATCGCAGAACAGATTCTTTTCGGCATTCTTCTTCTTCGGCGTTCTGTGTTTTTTCCACCTCTGCGAAGATCTTTTTCGTGCCGATACGCCATGTTCTTAAGGAACTTGGGTAATGATTTCGTTGCCCTTTTCCCTCACACATATACGGAAAATATTTTTTACTACCTGAGCAACAATTGAATCGATGATTCATTTCTTTTTGTTCTTCGGTGATTTCAGATATCCTTAGGACGGCTGTGATAAAAGTACAGAGGTATGAATATCTAAATATTTAGTTGTTTCTTTTTTTATTTTATAAAACCTGCATTGTTTTTCCTTTTCAAGTAGTAAGTAGTTTTACTCCATTCGTCTTATTAGCTTCTGATTTTCGGAACTTTAGAAATCCGAAAAACAAAAGTCGGAATTTTTTTAGATAGATTAGGCTTGGTTTGCCATGTCCCTGCCGTTTTCAAACGCAAATATCTGCCTGCTCTAATTCAGAGAACAGTTTGCATATCTTTTCGTGCCAGAAGTGCAGTATTTTCTGTGCTTCTTTGACGGTAGAGAACTGGTAGACACGCCCTTGCTTGTCTGCCCAGCCATTTTTGGCGGAAAAGTGTATCCGATCGCTGAGTAATCCGTATAACATTTTTGCGTCGGTAGAGACCATACGGTATTTCTCCTTCGTAAACAAAGACTTGGTTTTGTATTTCGGTAATACGGTATTCCTTATAACATTTTTACTTGGAAAACCTTAATTTATGCGGTTTCACAGTTTTAAAAAGCATGATGTTAATGACGTTAACGCCCGTTTCCTGCGCTGTCTTTCGGCGGCTTTTTTCT
>CALVMT010000059.1 GCA_944347775.1 uncultured Clostridia bacterium
CCGCAGCGTTTGGAAAACTGGCTTGCCCTTACGAGGACACCAGACTTGATTCGTGAAAAAATCAGACAGCGTATGCGGGCAGATGTAACTGGTAATGACAAAACCGGCTTTTTTCCATATCTCAAAAACAACGACATCTTTTTTAATCAAAAATGGGTGTTAGCGATTGGCAAAAAAGATATTTAGCAAAGCCCGCCGCCCCGCACTATTATCAGAAAGGCGGAATTTCCATGACCGAAGATGAAGCCTACAAGGTGCATATCCAGTACACCTTTAACGCCTTTTGCAAGGTTGTCATTCGTCACGCCGCCATAGATATAATCTTGAAACTGCGCCGGAGGTGGGAACGGGGCGAAAATCATAGATTTCAAGGGAACTGTCACGCCGGAAAAGCAGAGAAGATCAGGTTGAAATTGAACAGAGTTACTACACCACTTACTACACCATTTGCCCGTGAATTTGCGTAGATTTACAAAGAATAACGTGAATTTAAGGCAAAACAGAAAAATTGAAAAAAGCGCCGGAAAGCCCGTAATATCAAGGTTTGAAGGCTTATGAAGCACCCTACGGGTATCCCTGATGCGCTGAAAAACAGCGCAAAAAAGAGGAAAGGATATAAGAGATATGATAAAAATACTATTTATCTGCCACGGCAATATTTGCCGCTCACCAATGGCGGAATATATTTTTAAAGATCTCGTAAAAAAAGAAGGTTTATCCAAATATTTTTTTATCGCCTCTGCTGCAACCAGCAGTGAAGAATTAGGCAATCCTATATATTACAGCGCGCAACAAAAACTTAAAGAACATGGCGTTCCCTATGATAACAGGCAAGCCGTCCGTTTACAACAAGCGGATTATCATTTTTATGATTACCTTCTTGCAATGGATAAATATAATCTTTCAAATATGCGTCGTATTCTTGGCAATGATCTCAATCATAAACTGTTTCTTTTATTAGATTTTACTTCTCATCCCCGAAACATTGCTGATCCCTGGTATAGCGGTGATTTTGAGCAGGCATATTGTGATATTCTCGAAGGCTGTCATTCCCTTTTGGCGTTTTTAAAACAAAGAAAGCTTTTAGACTGATGCCCGTCCGCCTTGACAATGAATTCTACCATATGATATTTTAAAAATTTTAATCTCATGTCAACATATAGCTTAACTGAAACCGCATGTTTTTTCTAATTTCGGGAACGATATTATTGTATTTAAAATCACTTATTACATCAATGATGTCTACTTAAAGCAATATGGGAGAAAAAAAATGAGAGACAAAGAAATCATAAAAAAAATAATGAAGGCAAAGGGAGTAAAAAACACAGAAATATCCCAAGCATTAAACATTACTCCACAAGCATGCTGGAACAGAATTAATCGGGCGGATTCTAAAACATTGACAACAGGTACTCTAGTACAAATTTTAAACTATCTCGGATATGACCTTGTTATTATGCCACATAAAAAAGCGCATAAAATCAGCGATGCATATATTGTGGATATAGATAAACCGGAAAAATGATTAAATTCCGTATGTAGTTGATTTTTAATATATTCTATATTAAGCAAACTGTCTAAGTATTTGGTTTTGCCATCTATTCCAGCAGTTAACTGTCATACACTTTTCGGATATATTTTTTATGGCAAATTACTATCATTACAATCTTAATATACAGTTTTTTGGCCATGCATTCAAAAATTATTAAAAATTTACTTTTTCTTATTAAATCAACAATCTATAAAAATAAATGTCAAATATATAACCCATTATAAGATGCTTACTTTATTTCCTTTTCGCGAAAAATTTGCCATTCTTCCTCACTCATCATTGTCAAACGTAATCCCCAAAAATATTGTTTTGGCATTACTTCGCGTAAATAAACTAGGGCCTGTCGCCATTGATTTGGTTTTTGATCAATGATTTCCGGTTCTATAAGTATTTTAAATCCAAACTCTGTATATAAATGTATTGCTCTCTCACAACCAGCATGTGTATGCAAATAAATCGGCGTATTATTCGTTTTCGCGTCTTGCAATATTGCAGACAACATTGCCCTGCCAAGACCCTTGCCCTCATACGCCTTTTTGGTTTTTATCCAGTGCAATGTCCAAAACTGATCATATTGTTTCCATAAAAAGCCAGTGCTTAACGGAATATCATGTTCATCACAAAGGAATAAGCACGTATTAAAAAACAGTTCTCCCTTACCTGCATAAGTATTCATAAAATAAGCATCCATAAACGAACGATATTGCTGCGCCTGTTGCGCATCATCAAAAGGGAAATCCTTCCATAAGCCCAATTCTTCTTTTCTGCAATGGCGTAAATGATAACCCAAAGGCAGAGCAGAAAACGCCTTTTCATTTAGCGTATCACAACGCATAAATATATGACTTTCATTCCACTTTTCAAGCCAATCTTTCAAAGCTATCCCTCCTTTGTTTTTTATTATACTCCATTTTATATTTTTTGACATAAAAAGAGCACCGGGAATATAACTTCTCGGTGCTCTTTTATTTAATTAAACTTATTTTGCTTATTTTGTTTAATTGTGAATTTCTTCATGTGTCTGCTCTTTCTCTTTATCCGGAGTCACTGCACGGAAAACAATCTGTCCATTTTCCGCATCAGCAGTAATTGCATCTCCAAAATGTACTTTTCCCTCAAGAATCTCTTCAGAAAGACGGTCTTCAACCGTTTGCTGCAAAATTCTCCGCAACGGGCGTGCACCATATTCTGGATCAAATCCTTGTTTTGCCAACACAGCAACTGCTTCTTCCGTATAACTGAGATGAATATCTTTTTCTTCCAACCGCTTTGCAATTGTGTTAAGCATCAACTTAGCGATAGCCACTGTATTTTGCTCATCCAGCTTATGGAAAACAATGATATCATCAATACGGTTTAAGAACTCGGGGCGGAACGATCTCTTTAACGCTTCCAACATATGCTCCTTCATTGCAGCATGCGTTTCGGCAGTCGATTGTTTATCGCCAAAACCAATTTTGTTACGTTTTTCATCCAGACCCGTACCAATATTCGAAGTCATGATAATGATACAGTTCTTAAAATCAACCGTTCTGCCTTTAGAATCGGTTAACCTGCCATCATCTAGCATCTGTAAAAGAATATTAAACACATCCGGATGAGCTTTTTCAATTTCATCAAACAAAATGACGCTATATGGCTGACGTCTAACCTTTTCGGTTAATTGACCACCCTCATCAAACCCAACATATCCAGGCGGCGACCCGATCAGTTTAGAAACGGCATGTTTTTCCATATATTCCGACATATCCAAACGAATCATTGCCTGTTCATCACCGAATACAGCCTCCGCAAGCGCCTTTGACAATTCCGTTTTGCCGACACCGGTCGGCCCGAGGAAAATAAAGGATCCAATCGGCCTATTGGGATCTTTTAAACCGGCTCGCGCACGGCGAATTGCTTTTGCAACAGATTCTACAGCCTCATCCTGTCCAACAACCCTGCGATGAAGAATTTCTTCCAAATGAAGCAATTTGCTGGCCTCATCTTCTGTAAGTTTCTTCACCGGAACATGAGTCCAATCCGAAACAATGGTTGCAATATCTTCTTCTGTTACTTCTGCTTTTGTGCCACTACGCTGCTTTTCCCATTCTTTTTTGCTCGTCTCAATCTCTTCCATCAGAACCTTTTCCTTATCACGCAGAGACGCTGCTTTTTCAAATTCCTGGTGATTGACAGCTTGTTCCTTTTCACTGCGAATTGATTCCAATGTTTTTTCTTTTTCGCGCATATCCGGCGGTGTAATAAACATAGCAATACGAACCTTAGACGCAGCTTCATCCATCAAGTCTATCGCTTTATCCGGCAGGAAACGGTCCGAAATATATCTGGAAGAAAGTTCAACTGCAGCTTTAAGTGCTTCATCTGTAATCTTTACTTTATGATGGGCCTCATATTTATCACGCAACCCTTTTAAAATTTCCAGAGTCTCTTCTTTTGTTGGTTCTCCTACTTGTACAGGTTGGAATCTACGTTCCAATGCAGCATCTTTTTCAATATACTTACGATACTCATCCAATGTCGTTGCGCCAATAATTTGGAGTTCACCTCTGGCCAACATTGGCTTTAGCATATTTGCTGCATCCATGGATCCTTCTGCAGATCCTGCGCCAACAATAGTATGCAATTCATCAATAAATAGGATGACATTCCCTTCCTTGACCATTTCATTAAGAGCATCTTTAAATCTTTCTTCAAATTCTCCTCTGTATTTTGCTCCGGCAATCATTCCTGCCAAATCGAGAGAAACAACTCTCTTTTCTTTCAACATCTCCGGCACATTTCCATCGGCAATTTGTATTGCCAGCCCTTCAGCTATAGCAGATTTACCGACACCCGGCTCACCAATCAGTACAGGGTTGTTTTTTGTCCGGCGGATCAAAATCTGAATAATCCGCTGTATCTCATCAGCTCTACCTATTACAGGATCGAGTTCCCCTTTTTTTGCCGCTTTTGTTAAATCTCTACCAAACTTATCGAGCTTTGGTGTTTTCCCATCTCTATCTTCTATTGATTTTCCTCCATTCTGATATATCTGCAAAATTTCCTGCTCTGCCTTGTTAAAATCCATTCCCAATTCTGCCAATATCCGGTTAGCTAAGCATTCTCTTTCGCGCATTAGCGCAAAAAACATATGCTCAGTCCCAACATAATTTTGACGTAACTGGTGTGCTAAAGATTTTGAAATCTCTAAAATCTTTTTTACACGAGGAGTGTAACCAAATTCATCATTAAATTGATAATTTCCTTTTCCTACTGCCTTCAAAATCAGGTCTTGAACATCCTGTTCATTAATACCTTGACTCTGCATCAATTCTGCCATTGGTCCTTTTTCCTGTAAAATACCTACTAATAGATGCTCGGTACCTACATAATTATGCCCTAAAGCCTTAGCATATTCTGCTGCAAACGCTAATGAATTTTTTGCTCCTTCTGTAAATCTTGCAAAATAGTCCATATACGTACCTCCCTATCTGTTAATTCAATGTATTGCGAATCAATTCCGCTCTGGCCAAATCTCTTTGCGCTACGGATTGATTCTCTGCCGTAAGCATAGCCGGCATCGTATCCATAATTAGATTATAAATCGTTTCTTGACTACATGGATTTATAATCCCAAGACTGATTCCTAACGCAAGCGTCGATAGATGCTGGCAAGCCTCTTCAGATGAAAGCTTTTTTGCATGTTTTAGCGTCCCATATGCCCTTAACACGCGATCTTCTATTTCCAGTTGGTTATTTTTATAAAGAAGCTTTCTAATTTCCCTTTCCTGATGGATTAACCGTCCAACGACTTGTCTTATATTTTTAACGACATCTTCCTCTCTTATCCCTAAAGTAATTTGATTGGAAATCTGATAAAAATCTGCCGTTGGCGAAGAACCTTCTCCATAAATTCCTCTTGCAGTCAAACCAAATTGTCCTAAACTGTTAAGGATCTGATCTACCGTTCCTGCAAGAGCCATTCCCTTTAAATGTAGCATAACGCTTATTCTGAGCCCCGTTCCTACATTTGTCGGGCATGCGGTTAAATAACCCAGCTTGTTATTAAATGCATAATCAACATTCTTCGCTAAAAGATGCTCCATTTCTTTACACACTTGATAGGCCTCTTCCGGTTGAAATCCCCCTTTTAAATATTGCAACCGATAATGGTCTTCTTCCATAATCATAATGCTGATTGACTCATCCGGCGAAAGAACCAGCGCGCCATCTTCTGAAGCGCATAATTCTTTGCTTGCAACATGTTGTTCAACTAAACGATTTTTTTCAACCTCAGACAAATTTTTCATTTCCATCAATTGAAAATCACGGCCATTTCCGATAAATGTATCTACCGCAGCTTGGCGAACCAATGCAGCTTGAGGAGTTCCAGCAATTTTATGAGGAAACGGCGTCGCCGCACGATTTCGTGCCAAGCGAGCCCGAGTAGATACAACAACATCGCTATCCGCTGAATTTTCTTTTAGCCAACGTGCCATGAGTATTACTCTCCTTTCAATGTATTGATCTCATCTCTCAACTTTGCTGCCAACTCAAAGTTCTCATCCTTTATAGCCTTTGCAAGTTGTTCTTGCAGTTCATAAATCTTTTTTCGTTTATCTGCTTTTTCATCTACACCTTCCGGAGCTTCTCCTACATGCTGCGTGTTCCCGTGAGCTCGTTGCAAAACCGGAATAATACGATCGCTAAATGTATCATAGCAATCAGGGCAACCAAGTAAACCGGTCTGCTGGAAATCTGCTAAACTTTCTCCGCATGTTTTACAAGTATTTTGAGACATCAGTCCCATAAAAGGCATCTCATCGAAACCAAAATCAAAAAATTTTTTAAACATGTCTTGCGCACCAAACGCGCCCAAACCCATATTTGCAAAACTCAAATTTAATTCCGGATGTTTCTTTGCACATTCAGAGCAAAGATGCATCTCACTTTTTACACCGTTAATATAGTTAACAGAATGAACTGTCGCCTGATTCTTTCCACATTCGTTACATAACATACTCTTATTCCTCCCCTTGTAATGCCATGAGCATTTGAATTAAAATGTTTGCCCGGACTTTATCCCGGATGTTTGATGGGATCTTGATCGCCTTGTCAGTTATTGCAGCAGAACATAATCGTTCTGTCTTAGCATCAATATACCCCAATTCTTTTAAATTATTGAGTAACTCTTTTGCATGTTTTTCGTCAATTTCTCCTTTAGCTAACTTTTCCTTCAAAACTGATGAGATATAAGCATGTTTATCTGTATTTATTCTTACCAGTTTAATATATCCTCCGCCACCGCGCCTACTCTCAACATAATATCCTTTTTCTGGAGAAAAACGCGTTGCCAATACATAATTGATTTGTGAAGGAGCACAGGAAAAATAATCTGCTAACTCATTTCTTTGCAACTCAATCATCTCATCATATTCTTCCAGCAACGATTTGATGAATTTTTCTATGCTATCACTTAATATTGCCAACTTCCTTCACCTCTATTTGTCTTTGACTTTCTTTGACTTTAATTATATAATAGCACATGTTTTTTATTTGTCAAGTACTTTTTTTATTATTTTTTTATGTACACAAATTTATTTATTCAAAATTTTAATTTTTTTATATTTTATTTTATTTTTTTATCATAAAAACTATGTTTTTCCCTGTACTACTTGTATTATAATATTAGGGTATTTAGATAATGTGGATTTACTCTCTTCTATATAAAATCAAACAAAAAAGGAGCTTTTTATGAATTATTCGGAAGAATTATTTAAATTAGCAGACCATCAAAACCAATTACTTAAAAATGTCAGTATTGATGAAATATTAACGATGGCTCAAGCAATATTGGATGCAAAACGGATCTATGTCGCCGGCTGGGGAAGAGCGGGAAATAACATTAAAATGCTTTCAATGGATTGTTCGCAAATCGGCTTACATACACATATTGTAGGCGATAATTCCACCCCTTCCATTCATGAAGGCGATATTTTAGTTATTGGTTCCGGTTCAGGCAAAACCGCATCTATGCAATTATTCGCTCAGCAAGCAAAGTCTCATGGGGCAAAAATCGGGTTAATTGTCGGTGCAAATAATTCTCCTATCGAAAAAATGGCTGATGTCGTTGTTCATATTGTAGACAACAGTAACACCAACGGAAATTATAGAGCAACAAAAGGTATACTTACAGAAACAGAACGATTAGTTCATGCTGATGCTTTTTATCCAGTTATGCAAACAGTCTGTGATTTTATCCGTGCAATATGTGCAGAAAAATTGGGGGTTACTCCGGAAGATATGGCTTACAACCATAATAATATTGAATAATTTTTACCAAATTAATTAAGCGCCCATAGTTATGATCATATGGACGCTTAATTTTCTTATCATATTTTAATTTTATAATTGAAAAGCCATTTAATCGCAATCACTTTCTTCAACAAAGGAATGACTCATAATATAAAATTCTTCTTGACTTAGTTCATATTTTTTTTCAATGTATTCTAATGAATCATCATATTTTCGTGCATCTTCCAAATTAACCGACATCACAGGACTTTCAAAATAAAACCATTTTTTCCCATCTAATATATTGCGTTGAAGTTCCTTTACCATCATTGCAGCAGGATATTTCCCATTTTGCAAGCATATATTATATCTTTTACAGCTTTTAAAACCATACCGTACGTAATTACACGGGTTTCCAAAAATCACAATGGTATCGTATCCCAATTCTATTGCACGCTTAAATGAATGTTCAATAAGCATTTTACCATAACCCATTCTTTGATATCTCGGCGCAATACATACAGGCCCAAAAGTTAAAATATCTTTCTGTTTACCTGCTTCATCAATTAATTTTGCTTTCGTATACATGATATTGCCTATTACTTCATCATTTAATTCTAAAACAAAATCGAGTTCAGTTATAAAATCCTTATGTCCGCGCATGATATGTACCAAGTAATGCTCCACACATCCTGGAGTATACAGATTGTAAAAAGCTTCTCTGGTAAGCTTTTCTACTTTTTGATAATCAGTGTCTCTTTCATTTCTTATATTAATTCTATTTTCCCCATTCATCTTTTTCTCCTAATCTAAAGCAATCGTTCAAGCACAGTCTCCAACCATAAAAAACACAATTTTATGTTAAATCCACTTGCAAATTGCTTAAAACTCCATTTAGTGCTTAACAAACCTCTCATTCTTATCTCGACAACTATTTTATCGCTTTTTTCAATCCTTAAAACATCTCATAAGCTTTTATCATAATCTCGGCAATACGTTTAGAATTATCAATGATCATCTTCGAAAAAGCCTTTCTTCAATATCTTTCCTTCTTCCATCATTATTTTTCCTTTTGCAAATACATATCGAATATTCATTTTTTGATCAACCAGAATCATATCAGCATCACTCTGTTCTGCAATGCACCCCTTTTGAGGGTAAATTTCCAAAGCCTGTGCAACATTACAGGTCACAAAACAAATTGCCTCTTCCAAACACATACCAAGTTCTACCAAAGCGCAAACCTGTTTCCATAAACTGGTCATACGTGCATAAGTAATGCCGATAAGTTCATGATTTTTTCCCCATTTAGGTACTGAACCATTAGAATCAGAACTGATCGTAAGTTGATTATGAGAGACTCCGGCCTGCAATGCCTCCAATATTGTTTTGGCCTGTTCTTCTGCCTGTTCAGCACTAGTATAATCAACATATCCTCCTAAGCGCGAAAATTTTACCGCATCTTCTTCATCAGCTTTACGGATATGCGTTGGTCTAAAATGTTTTATCGGAATATCAGTTCTCTCCAAGATTTCAAATATACCCTTTAATCCATCTTTGCCAACACCTTTATGCATATGCACTACTCCCACCTTGTCTGAAACCAGACCTGCCAACCGTACTTCCGCTGCCAGTTTAGACAATTCATCATTAGACGGGCACATACTCCGATGATCTGAAATTGCAACCTTTACACCAATAATTTCGCTAACAAAAACAATATCGTCACCTACACTACTCATTAACGTTGGTGATGGCAAAGCATATGCTCCGGTAAGGCAATAAGCCGTAATCCCCTCTTCATTGAGTGCTTTTGTCTTTGCAAGCAATTCTCGTAGAGTCCGTGTTCTAGAATCAGTTCCCAACAAACCAACCACGGTTGTCACTCCCGCTTCAATAATTTGTGAAAATCGAAGTTCAGGAACACGGCTGGTATAACCGCTTTCTCCTCCCCCGCCGATAACATGTACATGCTGATCAATCAACCCAGGAAGCAACTTTAAGCCTTTCGCCTCAATAACTTTTACTTTTCCCGGCAACGTTTGAGTTTGTATTCGTTCCGAAATATATATCACTTTATCATTGCACACTAAGACATCCTTTTTTCCCATATATGTCGGCGTATACAATTCTGCATTTTTTATGCATAAAAACATTTATTTATCCCTCTTTTCCTATGTTTTAATTCATTTTATCATGTGCTCAAAAAATCAACAACTGTCTTAAAACGCAAAAAAGTCCACAATTCGTGGACTTTTTCTATCCCTAAAAAGGGCTTATCTTTCATTCTTTTTTGCATCTTTATTGCGAATTTCAAAACGTTTGATTTTACCGCTAATTGTCTTTGGCAGTTCTTCAACAAATTCGATAACTCTGGGATATTTATATGGTGCCGTTGCTCTTTTTACATGATTCTGCAATTCTTTTTTCAATTCTTCGCTCGGTTCATATCCGGCAGCCAAAACAATTGTAGCTTTAATTACCTGACCCCGTTCCGGATGCGGAACTCCGGTAATAACCGTTTCCAAAACCGCCGGATGTTCCATTAAAGCGCTTTCAACCTCAAAGGGCCCAATTCGGTAACCAGAAGATTTAATTACATCATCTGCTCTTCCTACATACCAATAATAACCTTTTTCATCTTTCCACGCGAGGTCTCCCGTACGGTAAATCCCATCATGCCAAGCTTTTCTTGTCAATTCTTCATCTTTGTAATAGCACATGAATAACCCATATGGTATTGCACGATCAGTATATACCGCGATTTCTCCCGTTTCTCCCGGCGGGCAGGACTTTCCTTCTTCATCAACAATATCAACCTTATATAGCGGACTCGGACGGCCAAGAGATCCCTTCTGCCCTTTCATACAGACAAAATTTCCTAAAATTGCTGTCGTTTCCGTTTGGCCAAAAGCCTCTTTTATATCAATTCCTGTTGCTTTTTTAAACTGATCAAATACTTCCGGATTCAGAGCTTCTCCAGCTGTCGTTGCATATTTTAATGCCGAAAGATCATACTTCGATAAATCTTCTTTAATAAAATAACGATAAATTGTTGGCGGAGCGCAAAAAGTTGTAATCTTATAATCCTGAATTACTTTTAACATCTCCTGCGGGACAAATTTATCAAACTCATAAACAAATACAATTGTTTCTCCAAACCACTGTCCGTAAAATTTTCCCCACAAACATTTTCCCCATCCAGAATCCGAAACTGTAAAATGAATACCATCAGGTTGTACATTGTGCCAAAAAATCGCGGTCTGAATATGAGCTAAAGGATACGAATGATTATGCAGCACCATTTTCGGCATGCCCGTTGTTCCAGAAGTAAAAAACAAAATCATGGGGTCTTTAATCGTTGTTGCTTTTTCTCCTTCCGGCCGTTCAAATACAGCACTGGCTTTGTCCACTCCTTCATCAAAGCTCAGCCATCCCCTTCTTTTCCCTGCCACCAATATCTTACATTGCAATGTATTGCTTTCCAGCTCTGCAGCTTCTACGTGTTGAGCTATCTCTCCCTCATCTACGCAAACAATCGCTTTTACTTCAGCGTAATTGTTTCGGTATACAATATCTTTTTTTGTCAATAAATGTGTTGCCGGAATTGCTACAGCCCCTAATTTATGCAGAGCAAGCATACTGATCCAAAATTCATAACGCCGTTTTAGCATCAACATAACCTTATCGCCTTTTTGGATTCCCTGCGCAGCAAAGAAATTAGCAGCTTTGTTAGAAAGTATTTTAAAATCAAGAAATGTAAAATGCTTTTCCTCTCCCGATAATCCCAGCCAAATCATCGCTGTCTTGTTTGGCTGTTCTTCGGCCAGTACATCCATGACATCGTAGGCAAAATTAAATGTATCGGGTGCATTGATTTTAAAATTCTTTTTAAAATCATAATAATCCTCATATTCAGCTCTTGTATATTTCTCAAATATTCTCATTTTTGTTAATTCATCCTTTTTATCAAAATTCTAATTGTTTATTTTGCAATAATCGCCAGGAACTTACATGCTTTTCCATTCTCTGCCTGCATCGCATGAGGATAAATGGAATTAAAATAAATCGCGTCACCCTCACTCAGATAAATGCTCTCATCTCCAATAAACAGCGTCATGGATCCTTCCAAAATATAATTGAATTCATGACCCAAATGTGTCTTTTTATTTGTAGCAGCATAAATATCGCTTGGTTCTACCGTGACATAAAACGGTTCAATTTTTTTATCCTTAAATAGATAAGCCAGATGACGATATTCATATTCCTGTTTACGTTCCAGAACAATTCCTTCTCCCGCTGGCACATAAGAATATATATCCAATTTTGCACTTTCCCCAATAATTAAGTCAGTAATATTAATCCCTAATTCATTTGCAACAGTATATAAAAAGCTAAAAGAAAAGTCAGTTTTTCCGTTTTCATATTCCAAATATTCTTCTTCTGAAATATCTAATGCTCGAGCCATTTCTGCTGCACTAATGCCAACAATATCTCTTAATCCTCTAATTCGTTCTGCAATTGCAGCAATATTTTCCGTCTGCTTTTTCATACTCATACTCCTTTTTATTCTATTGTCTTTTTTTGTTTAACAGCCCTATGTCCTATAATTTAAAACAAATAAAAAAACGTCCCTTTCAAAACAAAAGGGACGAATTAAATCCGCGGTACCACCCAAATTGGCGCACTGATAAAGCACCCAGCCACATTCTTTTACCTTATATATAAAATCAATGCGGTAAGCTCTCGAGCCTATAACGCGGCCAGACGCAAGCTCCTACTTCTTCTTTCTGAGCTTTGGCTCCGAAGTGATTCTCGTTTTTTCCCATACTCATGCCTCGCACCAGCCGGCAATTCTCTTCAGTATTCTAAAAAAACAACTGTCTTCCTCAATGCCTTTAAACTATATTCCGAATTGACACCAATATTAACACACATTCCTATCGCTGTCAATTATTTTTTTATATTCAAAACTTTCAAGCTTATAACGTAATTTTATCACTTTGCACCATAAAAATATTTTCAGATTTGTTCCAAATTACACAATCGCCCTGTATGTTTTGAAAATAGCGTCCGTAAGCTTCGGTTACATTCTCTGCCTGCTTTCCGACACTTGGTGCAGCCACTACACTAGCATAGACAAGTTTACCTTTCCATGAAGGATCCAAATCAAAAGTAGCGCTAATTGTCTCTCCACTTACTGCATAAACTTTGGATACAAGCTCAACCCCATCATACGTATCAATACAAAAATTTACTGCTGTTCCTTCAAGTAAATTGCTATGCAAATATATAACTATTTGATCTTCAGAAACTTGAGCAGTACATTTTCCCTCTAGTTGATAAACTGTAGAACCCTCCTGAGGTTCCTTTTGTGCTAATGCTGCATTACCACTACATCCGGCAAACATCATTATGCAAGCCAAAATATATGCTGCTATAATATATCTTTTTGCGTTCCTTCTCATTTGCCCTTTTTCTCTCCTTATCATTTAATCCTTACCGGTATTATTGTTTTTCACTGTAAAAATGATTGAGCGCAAACTGATAAAGCGCTTCTTCATCAGCTATATCATAATATATTCCGTTCATCCTCGTAGACGTTACTTCTACACGATACTGTGTGATTCCAGTATCTATATTAAATCCCTGTAAAAATGAAGCAAATGCCAAAGCTTCTTCCAGGCTGACATTTGTTTTAATATATTGGATGGCTTCATTGTATAATGATGTCGCTGCATTTACTGCACCCATACTTTTAATTTTTTTGGCCAAAGCGATAATCAGTTCCTGCTGTCTGTCATTTCTTCCTTCATCTCCGCCACCATCTTCTTTTCTCTTACGTACATACATATCCACATTGGAACTGTCTATCGTGATTGTCTGACCTTTTGAGCCTAATTCATCGATGGAACGATCAAGAACAACTTCTACACCGCCTACCGCATCAACTAATTTAGGAATTCCATCCATATCAATTGATGCATAATAGTCGATTTCTATATCCAATTTTCCATCACAGGATAAAAACTCTTTAACACAATCTACGGCATTTTTTTCGCCATAATGTTTTGGCCCTCCGCCAAAAGCGTATGAAGCATTTATCTTATCATTCGTCCGCGATTTTATCGCTCCTGTCTCATAATCCAATTTATTCATTGAAACGTATGTATCTCTCGGTATCGACATCATTGTCATTGTTTTCTCATCAAAATTTAATGTACATAAAATAATAACATCACTGCGATACCCCCAGTGCCAAGATTCTCTTTCCTCATTAGAGTCAATACCCAATAACAAGATATTCACCAAATGTTCCTGGCGAATATATTCCAGTTTGCTTCCTTCTTCGGTAAGAACAGTCGTTGTATGCGCACCGTTATTTTTCACCAATACGGAAAGCGGATCGTTACTAATATTCTTATAAATACTATATAACCATACAACTGCGCCCACACAACAAGCCATTAAAATACATAGAGCAATGCTCATGACCCGAATAATTTTTTTCCTTCCGCGGTTTTTTTTCTTTATCGGTTTTCTCTCAGCATATTGGCTGCCTTTCACATTGCCTTCTTTTCTATCGTAATACACTTTTTCCTCCGTTAGAAAATGAAATTAACCTTCAATTTTCTTTTAGTCAATTGATTATAGCATCCGCAATTATATATTTCAATATACCATGATCTCGCTCGCCTAAAAACAGCCTGTCTGTTTTTTCATCATTTATTTACAATTCTTTTTTATTTTTCCTTTTCTTTATTATACGTTAAAATTTTTTCTAAAAATTTTTATTGCTTATTTTTATACATTGCTTAAAAAACAAAATACGTAAAATAAGAAATTGGACAATTTTAGTTTTCAAACAAAAACCCGGTTCAATCGAACCGGGCAAATTGTATGATGCTGTTCCGTTATTTACACCGATGTACCGGCAGACGATACATCGATGTATTATGTTATCACGCGCAAAAATTTCAATTAGCAACCGCAACCGCAGGAAGATGTCTCCTGAGCACCATTGTTGCAGCAACAAAGCAGTAAAAGAATAGGCAACAAGCAGTTGTCCATACCGGAACCATTTCCATTACCACATCCGCAACCACCGCAGCACAACAACAGGATAATGATCCACCAACAATTGTTACCGCCAAAACCACTATTACACATATTCATTCCTCCTGATCAATGTTTTTGCCTTTGTTTCAGGCTTTTAGTGTATAATACGCAATTCATAAATTTTGGTTCCACTTTTTTAAAAAATATAAAAATACTTGACAAAAACCCACTTGACAGATGCATGCTATATGTTTTATGATATAAAAAAATATGAAATGCAATTAGAGAAAAGCGGATATATTTGGTAGATAAAGAGAAGCAGTGGGTGGTGAAAACTGTTCAAAAATATGTTTGCGGGCAGCTCTATAAAAAAATTGCAGTAAGATAAATAAGCGGGCTTTTGCCAATGAGGGTGGAACCACGGAAGCTATTCTTTCGTCCCTTAAGAGGGATGAAAGATTTTTTTTATCATTTTTTATTTTAAATCGGCATATTTATGGGAGGTAATCACAATAATGGATCCTAGAGCAAAAACCATGGATAAAAGAGTTGCCTTATGTAAAGGCAGGGGCCTTGTTTTTCCCGGTTCAGAAATTAATGGCGGACTTGCCAAAACAGGGGCTTAAGGTCCTCTTAGTGAAGAATGTAAAAAAAATGA
>CALVMT010000060.1 GCA_944347775.1 uncultured Clostridia bacterium
CATTTGTTAGGGATGATTATGAAATTGAAAAGTTTGTGACTTCAGCGAAGGATGTTCGTGATACTCAGGCTAAGGCAGAACGAATTCTTTCTTTTAACCGCTTAATGATGGAACTTTCCATTTATCTTTGCATTTTGGCTGTTGCATGGTTTGGGGGAAAAATGATGGTAAGCGAGACACTAACTACAGGTGAATTTACCAGATTCATGAGTTATATAAACCAGATTATGATGCAGTTAATGATGTTGAATATGGCAACTGTACAGTTAGTAACCTGTGAAACTTCTGCTGAGCGTATTTTTGAAGTAATTGATGAAAAGATCGATATTACAGAAGAATTGGCTGATCCTCAAAACAAGGTAAAAGATGGTTCTATATCTTTTGAACATGTGAATTTCAGTTATAGCAAAAATCAGGATAACCTTACTTTGGAAGATATTAATTTGGAAATTGCTTCAGGAGAAACGGTTGGAATTATCGGTAGTACCGGTGTAGGAAAATCTGCGTTGGTGCAATTAATTCCTCGTTTATATGATGTAATGGACGGTTGCGTAAAGGTTGGCGGTATAGATGTCCGGAAATACACAAAACACGTGTTACGTGAAAGTGTAGCAATGGTTTTGCAAAAGAACGTATTGTTTGCAGGAACAATTATGGAAAATTTAAAATGGGGAAATGAAAATGCCAGTGATGAGGAAGTATATGCAGCTTGTAAAGCAGCATGTGCGCATGACTTCATTTTGAGTTTTCCTGAAGGATATCAGACGTTTCTGGGGCAAGGCGGTGTAAATTTGTCAGGAGGGCAAAAACAGCGTGTATGTATCGCGCGAGCTTTGATTAAACAACCTAAAATTATGATTTTGGATGATAGCACAAGCGCTGTAGACACAGCTACAGACGCTAGTATTCGGAAAGCATTAAAAGAAGAACTTTCCGGCATGACAACAATTATTATTGCGCAGCGTGTGACTTCGGTTATGGAGGCTGATAAGATACTCGTGATGGAAAATGGCAAGATTTCTAATATGGGTACGCATAATGAATTAATGGAAAAAAGTGATATTTATCGCGAACTTTATGAATCTCAGCAGAAAGGAGTAGAATGATATGGGTAAGTATGCACAAAGAAGAACGGCAAAACCAAAAGATTTGGTAGGAACAAGTAAACGCATATTAAAATATGTCTTCTCCTTTAAACTTCAAATTGTCCTTGTTATTTTACTAATTGTGATTAGCGTAGTGGCTTCTGTTGCTTCAGCATATTTTTTAAAGCCGTTGATTAATGACTATATTTTACCGCTGGTTGGGCAACAAAATCCCGATTTTTCCGGATTGCTTGGAATGATCGGAGTAATGGCGTGTGTTTATTTGCTGGGAGCTTTTGCAAGTTTTTTATATACGAGAATTATGGTGACCATTTCTACCGGGACACTTTGTAAGATTCGTATGGATCTTTTTGCAAGGCTCCAAAAGCTACCTATACAGTATTATGATACACATGTTCATGGAGATATTATGAGCCGGTTTACCAACGATACCGATACTTTGCGACAAATGCTAAGTATGACATTGCCGCAAATGATTCAAACAATTTTGTCGGTTACGATTACAGCAATTATTATGTTGGTTTTAAATTTACAGCTTTCTTTAATCGTATTTGGCATGCTGGTGGTCATGATTTTATCTATTTATTTTGTCACTAGTCGGGGCCAGCGTTTCTTTAAACAAGTACAGGAAGCAATGGGAGATTTAAATGGTTATGCAGAAGAAATGATCGAGGGGCAACGCGTCATTAAGGTCTTTTGTAGAGAAGCAATTATTAAAAAAGGATTTAATGATATTAATGAAAGATTGCGCATTGCTGGGCAAACTTCTCAGGGATGTATGCAGGTTCTAATGCCGTTAATGGCGAACCTTTCATATGTTACATATGCAATTTGTGCTGCTGTTGGCGCAATGATGAGTATTAACGGAAATTTGGATATTGGTACAATTGTTTCTTTTCTAGAATATTCGAGAACTTTTTCACGCCCGATTACGCAGGTTTCCAACCAGTTCAACTATATTATGGCGGCGTTAGCAGGTGCAGAACGTGTATTTACATTATTGGATATGCCTCCTGAAGTTGATGAGGGAAATGTTACCTTAGTATATGCGAAGAAAAATGCAGATGGGTCTTTACAAGAGGTTGAAAAGCGTACAGGAATGTGGGCTTGGAAAGTACCCCACAGCGATGGTTCAACCGAATTAGTGGAGCTGAAAGGCGATGTTCGTTTCGAGCATGTTGTGTTTGGTTATGAACCGAATAAGATAGTGTTGAATGATATCAGCTTATATGCTAAGCCAGGACAAAAAATTGCTTTTGTTGGTTCTACTGGTGCCGGAAAGACAACAATTACAAATCTAATTAATCGGTTTTATGATGTTCCAGATGGAAAAATACGATATGATGGTATCAATATCAATAAAATTAAAAAAGCAGATTTGCGTCGTTCTTTGGGCGTTGTTTTACAAGATACAAACCTTTTTTCAGGAACAGTATTAGATAATATTCGTTATGGTAAACTTGATGCAACCGACGAAGAATGTATTGCAGCAGCAAAATTAGCGAATGCTGATGCTTTTATACGTAAACTGCCTCAGGGGTATAATACCATGCTTGAAGGAAATGGCGGAAACCTGTCACAAGGTCAAAGACAGTTATTGTCAATTGCCAGAGCAGCAGTAGCAGATCCGCCTGTATTAATATTAGATGAAGCGACGAGTTCTATCGATACCAGAACAGAACATTTGATTGAAGAAGGTATGGATAAATTGATGGAGGGTAGAACGGTATTTGTTATAGCACACCGTTTGTCTACAGTACGTAATTCGAATGCAATTCTGGTTTTGGAACACGGGCAAATTATTGAGCGCGGCGATCATCAGTCGCTGATTGCAGAAAAAGGAAAATATTATCAATTGTATACCGGCGCTCTGGAATTGGAGTAATGAAAAAAAGCGATGAAATAAATATTTCATCGCTTTTTTTGTTTTTGGGAAGAAAAAAGAGAATGTAATTTTAAACAGGATTTATTTTTCTCGGATTCTGTTTGTTGATGGTCTATAGTGATATATATGATGTCCCCTTCCTTTACGACCAAATTTTCAAACAACACAAGAGGAACTGTGACAGTTTTTTTATTTTGGAGCTGAAGGACTACAAATTGTTCTTCGATTCGATCAACAATATATTTCATAAATATGACTCCTGTAAATTTACTAATTATTAAAACAACGTTTACATGCAATATAACCGTTATTTTTTGCTTCTTGTAAAGAAATTTTGTGCTTACTTTTTGAAAGAAAAGAACAATCTTCTTTGTGATAAGTTTTTCCAGTATCTGTTATATAAACATATAACATATTTTCTGCTTCCGTTTGAGGAATTTCACCTGGAACGGAAAAAGAAAGGTTTTGTCCATCAGAAAAAAGATAGATATCTCCTAACTTATCTGTACGAAAAGTAAGTATGTTTCGAGCGGCAAGACGTTCTAATACTTCTGTATGTGGGTGTCCGTAAGAGTTATCAATGCCGCAGGAAATAACGGCATATTCCGGTGAAACAACATCTAAAAAGGCTTCGCTGGTGCTGCTGTCGCTTCCGTGATGGCCAATTTTTAATAGAGTACTTTTTAATGAGGGACTGTTGTGATTGGCAAGGATATCGGCTTCGCAAGCTGCTTCAGCATCACCAGTCATTAAAAAAGATGTATCTCCATAAATAATACGAGTGACAACAGAAGAGTTATTAAGATCCTCGTAAGTAGCGCAAGGAGCTAAAAATTCACATTCAACGATTTGACCAAGCTGAAAGCGGGTGTTGTTTTTTGCTTCGTATACAGGAATGTTCTTATTGGAAATGCTATCCAATAAATCGAGATAAATTTTACTGGTGTGCACGATGTCGGGCATATAAATAGTATTTACTTTAAAATTTTCTATTATGGTTTGCATACCGCCAATATGATCGGAGTGAGGATGTGTTGCAATTAATACATCAATTTGTTTGATTCCCAAATTTTCTAGTTTTTCAAGAAGAAGATATTGTGTTTCAATATCTCCAGCATCAATAAGCATGGTATTATTGTCGGGAGAAATAAATAGTGCGCTATCGCCTTGCCCTACATCGAAAAAGTAGATTTTTAATCCATGTGATTCTTCTAAATTACTTTGTATATTTACTGAATTTGAGATGTTGGTATCATCATCAGATATAGAAGACGAATAAAATGAATTAGGCGTACAGGCAGAGAATATAAAAAAGGTACATAATAAAAAACATAAAAATAACCGGAAGCGAGAAAAACGATATATATGGAAAAACATAACCAAAATTACCCCTTATTTTTTATAAAGATAAAATATAAAATGAAAAGTAAAGTATGTATGAGAATAATGCATGGAATACCAATGAGAAAAGACGGATGCTTTGTTTTATGATGGAAAAGATGCATACTTATAAATAGACCGAGAGCACCTCCGATCCAAGCGGTAAAAAACAAAGTCCTTTCTCGGATTCTTTTCTTTTTATGAATAGCAAAGTGCTTGTCAACGGCACATAAACAAAACGAGTATAGATTAAAAATAATCAAAAAATAGCAAAGATAACACATATATCACAGTATAACGTAAAAAAAATGAAGATTCAAATAATAAATGGTTTAGTTTGCTATGATTTTCTGAAAACAGAAAAGAGCATTATTGACAACAAAAGTCGCAAAGTATATTATTGATATATATATTATTTAGGTATGCGATTTTTAGATAAAATAGCGATTCACTAAAGGAGGATTGTACATGCCCTTAGGATTAGATACAGAAAATGCAAATTTTACAAAAATAAAAGTAATTGGTGTTGGTGGCGGAGGAGGAAATGCTGTTAACAGAATGGTTTCGTATGGTTTGGAAGGAGCAGAGTTTATTGTTGTAAATACAGATAAACAAGCTCTTTATTTGAGCAACACTCCTCAAAAAATACAGATTGGAGAAAAACTTACAAAAGGATTAGGATCCGGAGGAGATCCTGTTATAGGTCAAAAGGCGGCAGAAGAGAGTCGAGAAGAATTAGAACAGGCTGTAAAAGGGGCAGATCTTATCTTTATTGCTGCAGGATTGGGCGGAGGAACGGGAACGGGTGCAGCTCCTGTAGTTGCAGAATTGGCTAAAAATTCTGATGCATTAACAGTAGCTTTTGTTACGACACCATTTTGGTTTGAAGGAACACCGAGAAGTAAAGCTGCACAGGAAGGGTATGATAAATTGCGTTCTTGCGTCGATAGCATTGTAAAGGTTCCAAATGATAAGTTGTTAGACATGGCAGGAAAGAATACGCCGTTGATGGAATCTTTTAAGCTTGCGGATGATGCGTTAAGGCAAGGTATTCAAGGGTTGACGGAGATCATTGTTAAACCATCTTTTATGAACTTGGATTTTGCAGATGTTAAAAAAATTATGCATAATAGCGGTACGGCGCATATGGGTATTGGTGTAGCAAAAGGAGAAAATAGGGTAATTGATGCGGTAAAACAAGCGATTATGAGTCCTTTATTGGATACAACGATTCAGGGGGCAAAGGGAATTATCCTGAATATGATTGTTGATCCGGCTTGTGCTTTGCCCGAAATAGAAGAGGCTTCCAGAGTCTTGAAGGCATCAGCCAGCCCGGATGCGGAAACCATGCTTGGCGTAGATATTGATACCAATTTGGAAGATGAAGTGCGCGTTACAGTAATAGCAACGGGCTTTGATAGTTCTTATCAGGTTCGAAATGAGGAAGTAAATGCAGGGAAAGATGTGCGCAATAAAATCAATAACCGTAATACAGCAAAGGAAAATGTACTTGTAGGTAAACCGCTAATTGAAACAAAACAATTTGATTATTCCGAAGATGAGGAGCCTGAGCTACCAACATTTGTAAAAAGATCTCCCAAGCGGATTCAAATGGATGATTGAATAAAACAGAAGAAGCCGGCATTTGCCGGCTTCTGTTGTATATTGGAATAAATGAATTATGAATAAAAAAAAGAATGGTACAAATCAAGAAGCATGGGAAATGTCTAAAACATATAGAGGGCTCACTCTCCAAGAAGTGGACAAACGAAAAAAAGCGGGATTAAGCAATGCAGAAGCTGAAATAAAGACGAAATCTCTTTCTTCAATAATCAGTGAAAATGTTTTAACGTTGTTTAATTTGTTGAATTTTGTATTGGGATTTGTTGTATTAATGGCCGGAGCTTATCAAAATGCGCTTTTTTTGATTGTTGTTTTTTGTAATTTATCAATAGGTGTAATTAATCAGATTAGAGCTAAAAAGGCGGTAGAGAAGCTATCATTGCTTTCTAAAGTGAAGGTTCAAGTTTTACGCGACGGGGAAATTTTAAGTGTAGATTTTACAGAAATTGTTTTAGATGATCTGCTGTTATTAGAGGCGGGAAACCAAATTCCGGCAGATGCTAAAATATTGACGGGTACATGTGAGGTTGATGAGACATTATTGACCGGAGAAGCCGAGGCAGTATATAAAGAAGAAGGAGACGAGCTTTTTTCTGGAAGTTATATCGTTTCAGGGAAGTGTAAAGCGATGGTTATCCGCATAGGGAAGGAAAGCTATGCAGCAAAGGTAGTCAATGATTCAAGAACGATTAGGAAAATTAATTCGAAGATATTAAATTCTTTGGATAAAGTAATAAAGATACTTAGTGTTTTTATTTTGATTATTGGCGCTTTGCTTTTTGCAAAAGAATATTTTTTGTTGGAAGAAGGAGTAAAGTCTGCTATCCTTTCTACTACAGCGGCGGTTATTGGAATGATACCTGAGGGGTTAATATTATTAACTAATGTTGCTTTAGCGTTAGGTGTAATGAAGTTGGCAAAACAAGATACATTAGTACAGGAAATGTACTCTATTGAGACGTTGGCCAGAGTCAATATGCTATGTATTGACAAGACAGGAACAATTACTGATGGAACAATTCGATTAAGCGAAATTCTGCCCGTTGGAAGTTATTTAGAAGCACAAATTCGATATTTGTTAGGGCAAACAGTTTATGCAATAGAAGATGATAATAGTACGGCAAAGGCAATAAAAAAATTTGTTGCGTATAATGAAAAAATGCCGCATTCTTTATATAAAGTAAATTTTTCGCCAATACGTAAATGGAGTGCTGCAGAATTTGAAGATAAGGAAACTTATATTTTAGGAGCACCTGAAGTACTTGAAAAAAATTGTTATATTCCCTTAGTATGGAAAGAGAAAATTATAAAAAGACAGGAAGAAGGAAAAAGAGTTCTCCTCTTTGCACGGGGCAGGGAGGGAATCCTGAAGGATGAAAATCAGGAGTTTTGTTTTGGTAAAGAAAAGATAGAGTTAATAGCAATTTTATGTTTTGAAGAAAATATACGTAAAGATGCTCCGCGAATATTTTCATATATGAAACAAAATGGAATTCAGATAAAGATTATATCCGGAGATAGTGGAAAAACAGCTTATGCCATTGCAAAAACTGCCGGTGCTGAGTGTCCAGGAGGATATATTGATGTTTTAGAAATGGAGCAGCCTGAGCTTGAAAAAGTGATAGATCAATATTCTGTTTTTGGTCGTGTAAGTCCACAGCAAAAAAAACAAATTGTTCATTACTTGAAAGAAAGCGGAAAGACCGTTGCAATGACGGGAGACGGTGTTAATGATGTTCCAGCACTAAAAGAAGCAGATTGCAGTATTACGTTGCGTACGGGCAGCGATGCTGCAAGAACAATTTCGCAAATTGTATTATTAGATTCAAATTTATATGCAATTTATAATACAATTTTAGAAGGGAATATGGTGATTAATAATATTCAACGAACAGCATCACTTTTTTTAATTAAAACAATTTTTTCTTGCCTGCTTTCGGCAATTTTTATGATATTGCCATTATCGTATCCTTTTTTTCCTATACAGCTTACTCTGATTAGCTCTTTATGTATTGGAATACCTTCATTTTTGCTTACTTTTCAAAAAAGTTATGAGCATATAGAAGAGGATTTTTTTGGACCGGTAATAAGGAATGCACTACCGGCTGGGCTAAGTATTGTGTTTTATATATTGATTATATGTGTTTCTGGGAAAAAACTTCTGCTTAATGAAGATGTTGTAGCGATGTTATGTACAATGGCCACAGGGATTTGTGCATTTTTAGTGCTGTTTAAAGTCATGAGACCATTTAACTTATGGAAAGGAATTGTGTATATTGGATTAATTATTATATTTATAGTCATGATGATATTCTTTGAGGAGCTTTTCTTTTTTGCCCCAATAAATTGGAAAATCGGATTAATCGGAATTGCAATATTATTATCAGCTTGGCCGTTAAATTGTTTTTTTACAAAATGTACGAATCATTTGCTTAAAAAAAGGAAAATAAAAAAGATATTATAAAAAATTGAGCAGGAATTTTATTTTTGATGTAGAATATTCTTGGTAAGATTTTAAAGAGTGTCATAAGGAGAGAGGGAATAATGAAAGTTCAGTATGCTATTGACGGAAATCTTGGAGATGGGATACGCATTGCTAATTTGATAAAGGATTATATAGAAATTATTGAGGTAGGAGACGGCGTATTATTAAGGGAATCACTTAGAGCAATTCAATTAGTAAAAAGTATTTTTCCTGATAAAAAAATTTTAGCAGATTTAAAAATAATGGATGGCGGCTATTCCATGGGAAAGGAAGCTTATCATTTGGGGGCGGACATTGTAACGGTTTGCGCCGCTTCAGATTCTGACTGTTCTTTAGGGTTAGTAAAGGCAGCGAAAGAAGAAGGAAAAGAATCCTGGATTGATTTAATTGGAATTGATCCAAGAAACTATCAAAATTATGTGGATTTTGTAAATAAAAGTGGAGCGGATTATGTTTGTGCTCATATGAGTGGTGGAATATTTAAAGACGAACCTGGGATTTATGCGAGGAAAGATGCAATTAGATTAATGGGCAAATTAGGATTTAAAAATAAAATTGTCCTTTCCGGCGGATTGACATTAGAATATTTACCGGAAATTCGTGAGTGCCACCCTAACCATGTTAATTTAGGTGGCGTATTATCTAGAGCAAAAGATCCAGTAAAAATTGCAAAAGCATTTTTTGAAGCATAATAACTGTGAATACTTTAGTAAATTAACTAAACAGTTATAGTTATAATATAAAATTATAAAGCCGAAGAGTAAATGTAGGTTATTGAATTTTATGAGGTTATGTTAACCAATTAAAATAGAAGATTTGAAAAGAGAGAGTAAAAAAATGAAAGTACAATTTGCAGTGGATTGCATCAGTCTCGCCAAAGGTATTGAGTTGGCTAACCAAATTCGTGATTATATTGAGATCATCGAGTTGGGTGAGGAATTTATCGCAAAATATGGGCATATGGCTATAAGAGAATTTAAGCAGGAATTTCCGGAAAAGAAGATACTTGCCGATATTAAGATCATGGATTCCGGATATAAAGTCGGATTGCCGTGTTTAGAGGCAGGAGCAGATATTATTACCGTATGCGCACGTGCAAAGGAAAAAACGATTGCTGAAGCAATTCGTGCTTGCCGGGAAACGGGTAAAGAATGTTTTGTCGATTTAGTTGCCGTACCTGATTATTCCGAAATAGTTGATATGATTAACCGATTGAAGCCTGATTATGTTTGTGCTCATCTTTCCGGGGATGATTCCCGTGACGGACAGGCAGAAACAACACGACGACTGGAAGCAATGATGGATGAAATTAAAAAATGCAAATTTGATGCAAAACTTGTTCTTTCCGGAGCAATTAAAGTTGAAAATATTCCGGCAATTAAACGCTGTAACCCTTACCATGTTATTATTGGCAGAGCGATTAAAGAAGCAGAGGATCCGGTTGAAGTTGCAAAGACTTTTTATGAAGCATAAAAAAGGGGAAAAAAATGAAGCTCCAAGTTGCATTAGATGTAGAATCTTTAGAAAAAGCTTTGGAATTGATTGGGCAAGTCAAGGATTATGCAGATATTATTGAGTTGGGAACCGGCTTTATAGGCAATTATGGCTATGGATTAGTACGGACTGTAAAAGAAAGATATCCAAATATCCAAATCTTGGCAGATGTTAAGATTGTAGATGGTGGGTATGGAATTTCGAAAAAAGTATTTGACCTTGGAGCCAATATTTCTACAGTAGTGGGATATGCAGATGAGCCGACTTTGGCTGGAGCTGTGAAAGCCGCCAAGGAAGCTGGAGAAGGTCATTATGTTATGGCGGACTTGATGCATATTCCCGATTATACAGTTCATAGAGAAAAATTAGATTCTGTGGGAGTTGATTATGTGAGTGCTCATGTCGCAACGGATTCTGCAGGGTTTATGAATTTTGAAGATGTGTTATCTCGTATTGCTAGCGTAAATTTTAAAGCAAAACTGGCAATTGCTGGAGGGATTACATTGGAAAGATTGCCGATTGTAAAAAAATATAAACCAGATTTGATTATTGTAGGTGGAGCAATTACCCGGGCTGATGATCCTTGGCAAGCGGCAAGAGCATTTAAAGAAGCAATTAAATAAATTGCTGTAAAAGAAGCTAAAGCAGTCTGTTTTTTGCAGACTGCTTTTTATGTTAGATTAAGAATATAGGATAGAATGTGCAGGTTATGGAAGCACATTAATTTACTTTACAGATAAAATATGATATCATAAAAAAAATTAAGAGAAAAAGAATGCGAGTATATCAAATAAAACGAAAATATCGTAAAAGCTTAAAGCTTTTGATTACCCCACGAATGGAAATCATTGTCGAAGCGCCAATGAATATGAGTAAAGAAGATATTGATCAATTTGTAGAGAAATATGATGCTTGGATTGAGCAACATTTGACCTTATTGTGTCAACAAAATTTACAAGTATGTAAGCATTTGAATACGATCCCATTTATAGGAAAAGACTATAAAGTGAATAATTGGGAACAAAAAGAAATTTGTCTGAATGATGATGGCATATTCATTCCTAAAGAAGTAGATCCGCTAATAGAACGAAAAAAAATAGTAAAGTGGTATCGTCAACAAGCTCAGGTTCTTCTAGAAAAAAGAATCCAGTATTGGGCAAAAAAAATGAATTGCCAATATGCGCGACTGAACATTTCCTCTGCAAAAAAGAGGTGGGGCTCTTGTACAAATCAAGGAAATATTTCTTTTTCATGGCGCCTAATGCAAGCTCCGCCGCAAGCAATAGACTATGTTATCATTCATGAATTGACTCATCTTCATATATTGAATCATTCAACTTCTTTTTGGCAATTGGTAAGTATTTATTGTCCAAATTATAAAGAACAGAAAGAAGTTCTTAAACAGACTGCAGAAAAAGCGTATCGGGAAGGGTGGAATCTGCTATGATGCAAATTAATCGTTTTTTCATAAAAATAAAGCAAAAAAAAATAAGAGCATATAAAAACGCTCTTATTGGTGCCGAAGGCCGGACTCGAACCGGCACGGTATCGCTACCGGTGGATTTTGAGTCCACTACGTCTGCCAATTCCATCACTTCGGCTCACGCACCATATCATAGCATATGATTTTATTTTAGTCAAGATAGAAGTGATAAAATTATGAATGAAAATGAGCTGATCGTATCTGCAAAAAAGGGGGATCTTCAAGCATTTCAATCATTAATCGAACAATATCAGAATAGAATTTATGCTATTGCTTTACGCTTTTGTAGAAATGGAGAAGATGCGTGGGACATAGCGCAGGAAGTTGTCATAAAAATTTATCGTGTGATTAAACGTTATCGTGGTGATTCTGCTTTTTCAACATGGGTATATGCCATTACAAAAAATGCGACAATAGATTTTTTGCGTAAACGAAATAAAAAACAATCTATGGAAACAAGTATTGAAGCATGTGAATTTCAAGTAATTCTGCCGGAATTTATAACTGAAAATACTTGGAAAAGTAGGGAAGATATGCATATATTAGGTGAAATGCTTCGGAAATTACCTAAGCAACAAAGAGAAGTTTTGATTTTACGAGATATTGATGGTTATAGTTATGAGGAAATTGCAAAAATATTAAATATCTCCATAGGCACAGTGAAATCAAGGATATCTCGTGGACGAGATGCGTTACGTCGAGAATATTTTAAAACAATACAATAGGATAAAATATAGGAGAATTAAAATCATGGCGGATAAATTAATTATGATTGATGGGAATAGTTTAATTTTTAGAGCATTCCATGCTTTGCCTCCCATGAATATGCAAAATGGCGTACAGGTTAATGCTATTTATGGCTTTTTTTCTATGTTGTTTAACGTAGTACAGGAACAAAATCCGCAATATTTAGGGGTTGCTTTTGATTTAAAAGGGCCAACATTTCGTAAAGAGATATATCATGATTATAAGGCAACGCGAGTGAAGACACCTGAAGAATTGTTAGACCAATTTCCTTTAATTAAAAATGCACTAAATTTACTGAATATTAAAATATTGGAACTGCAAGGATATGAAGCAGATGATATAATAGGGACGATTACATCCATAGCTGACAATGCGAAAATGGATTCATATATTTATACTGGAGATCGAGATTCATTACAATTAATTTCAAAGTATACAAAAGTAATGTTGACCAGAAAGGGCGTAAGTGAGATAGAAATTTATGATGAAAATCATTTAATGGAAGTTTATGGATTGGAACCACGGCAAATTATTGATATGAAAGGGTTGATGGGGGATGCATCAGATAACATTCCGGGGATTTCCGGAGTGGGTGAAAAAACAGCATTAAAATTATTGCATCAATTTGGCAGCATTGATCGCCTATATGAGCGTGTTGAGGAGTTGCCAAAAAATAAAAAAAAAAAAAAAATAGAAAAGGGCAAAACGATAGCTTTTTTATCAAAAAAATTAGCGACAATAGAAAGAGAAGTACCTATAAATGTAGAAATACAAGAATTAAATTTTAAAGGTTTGAATAAACAGGTACTTTATGATGTATTGGATTCTTTTGGATTTCAATCGCTGATCAAGCGGATGGGGTTGAAAAAAAGAGAACAATGTAACATTAAATGTATAGAGATAAAAAATAATACTGAAGTAGATAATTTTATAACACAAGTATATCAGAAAAAAAGAATTGGCTTATGTATTCAAGAAGGTAAACTATTTTTGTCCATAGATAATTCAATAGAATATTTTGTGCCCATACAAAAAAATATGCTTAATGACACCTTTTGCCTACGTGATATTTTGCAGAGAATAGAGAAAATTCTGCAAGATGAAAAGTTAGAAAAAGTGGTATATGATGTAAAGGCATTAATGTATCTATGCGCGGAAAATGGGGTGCGTTTTTCCGGAAACTGTTTCGATGTAATGTTGGCAGAATATGTTTTGAATCCTACATTAAGAGACTACTCGTTACAAAACATAAATAACATATATGGAATAGCAGGAAATGCCGCAACATTATTTGTTATTCAAAAAAAACAGAAAAAATTGATAGAACAGTCTGATCTGAAAACAATTTTTTATGAAATAGAAATGCCATTGAGTAAAGTTTTATTTCAAATGGAACAAGAAGGTTTTCGGATTAATACCTCTTTGCTAGCAAAATTATCAAAACAATATACTGAAAATATAAATAAACTTAGAGAACAAATATACGATATTGCAGGGACTGATTCATTTAATATTGCCTCGCCCAAACAGCTGGGTGTAATCTTATTTGAAAAACTTGGGTTACCTGTAATCAAAAAGACAAAAACCGGTTATTCCACAAATGCTGAAGTGTTGGAAAGATTAAGTGGAATGCATCCCATTATTGATAAAATTGGGGAATATCGTTTGTTAACTAAATTAAAGAGCACATATTTAGATGGTTTAGCGGCATTAGCAGATAAAAAAACAGATAAGGTACATACGACTTTTAGTCAGGTTACCACTGCTACAGGTAGAATTTCCAGCTTGGAACCTAATCTACAGAATATTCCGGTTCGTTCTGAATTTACTTCGCATATTCGGGAACTTTTTATTCCTTCCAATACTGATGGAATGATTGTTGCGGCTGATTATTCACAGATTGAGCTTCGTGTATTAGCGCATATCTCTAAAGATTCACGCATGTGTAATGCGTTCAACCATAACGAAGATATTCACGCAAGGACAGCATCTGAAATTTTTGGCGTGCCTCTTGATCAAGTTACACAGGAAATGAGAAGTAGCTCAAAGGCAGTCAACTTTGGTATTGTATATGGAATAAGCGACTTTGGGTTGGCAAGAAATTTGGGTATTCCCAGGTTTAAGGCAGAAGAATATATTCATCGCTATTTAGAAGAATTTACCGGTGTCCGTCATTATATGCAAGAAATTGTTGAGCAAGCGAAACAAGACGGATATGTAAAAACTCTATATGGGCGAATTCGTTACATTCCGGAACTGAGCGCAAAAAACCATAATACGCGCTCTTTTGGAGAACGTATAGCTTTAAATACGCCAATTCAGGGTACGGCTGCAGATATTATTAAAATTGCAATGATTAATGTAGCAAAAGCGTTGGCTGAGCGAAAATTATCTTCTAAACTGATTTCACAAGTACATGACGAACTTATTATAGATGCGTTACTTGATGAGGTTGAAGAAGTAGAACGAATTTTAAAATCGACGATGGAATCAGTTATTCGATTGGATGTACCGTTGAAAGTAAATGTCGCTCATGGAAGAAACTGGGCGGAGGCAAAATAGATGTATATAATCGGTTTGACAGGAATGATAGCAAGTGGGAAATCGGTAGTTTCTGCGTATTTGAAAAAAAAAGGTTATCTGATTCTGGATGCAGATAAAATTTCACATGATATAATTCTTCGAGGAACTCCTGCGTATGATGAGATAGTAGACTGTTTTGGAAGTGAATATATAGACCGGTATGGGGAAATTAATCGTCGTAAGCTAGGCTTAACAGTCTTTGCGGAAAAAGATAAATTAGAAGAATTAAATAGAATTGTTCATCCTAAGGTTATTGCAGAAATCAAAAGATTCCTACAGGAGGACCATGCAGCCGTTATAATTGATGCAGCTCTGTTGGTACAATCGGGTTTGGATCGTTTGTGTGATGAAATTTGGAATATATGTGCACAAAGAGATTTACGAATTAAACGAATAATGCAAAGAGATAATTTGGATGAGATTCAGGCGATGATGAGAGTTGATCAACAGCAAACAACAATGCCAACCGATAAACCGGTTTATATTATAGAAAATTCAGGAACATATGAGCATTTAATTGAACAGGTAGAAAATCAGCTTAAAAGAATAAAAAAAGATGAAAAAAAATAAAAAGAAAAAATGGCCAATTGTATTGTGCATGATTCTGTTTGTGTTATGTGTATTGAGTGGAATTTATGCATATTGTAGGATACGATTTCCTTTAAAATACGAAGAGTTAGTAACAAAATATGCAACGGAATATCAGCTTGATCCATATTTTGTTTTTGCAGTGATTTGGACGGAAAGTTCTTTTCGTTCTAATGTCCAGTCGCATGCAGGAGCAATAGGATTGATGCAGATTATGCCCTCAACAGGAGAATGGATTGCAGAAAAAATAGGATTAGATGAATTTAATCAAGAGATGCTTTTGGATCCGGAGATAAATATTCGATTTGGATGTTGGTATTTAGCTTATCTAAGTCGACTATTTGAAGGTAATGAAGTAAAAATATTAGCCGGATATAATGCTGGACCGAATAATGTAAAAAATTGGCAGGAAGATTGGGGAGAAGGACATCTTCCTGATGCGGAAGATGTCCCATATTCGGAAACAGAAGAGTATATTAAACGGGTGAATAATGCGAAAAAAATTTATGAATGGTTATATTAGTTGGTTTAGGAAAAGTATAACTGCAGTAGTATGTATTGTTTTTGTCTTATATATGTGTTCTTGCGGTGGCAAACAGGAAGCGGTTGATATTTTTAACGATACTTCTCACATTCCAAGCGCAAGTGAGTTGCCTTTGCCGCAAACGACTCAAAACGGAGATGATTTGCAATTACATATGAATTTGCCGGAGATTTCTACATTGCATCCGTTAGTTGAGGTGACGGAAGATGTGGCAAATATATTTTCATTAATTTTTGATCCGGCAATTAAAATAAATGAAGACAGCAGCTATAGTGCAAACGTTATTGAACGTTGGGAAATTAGCGAAGATGAGCTGGAATATACTTTTTATATCAGAAAAAATGTTGCTTTTCATGATGCCTCCCTGGGAACAGTAGATGCAGACGATTTATTATATTGTTTGGAATTTATTATAAATGAACAAACGGCAGCAATGCATAAATATGCTGATGGAATTGAATCATATGAAAAAATAGATGATTTAACTTTTAAAGTTCGTACGACAGAGAAAAAGAGAAATTTGTTGTTTTTATTTTCTTTTTATGTCATTCCCAAAGACTACTATATCTCAGAAGCAAATATAACGACTTCGCTTTCTGTAGGAACCGGAGCATATATAATGCAATCTTATACGGCAAATGAAAAAATGGTTTTGATTCGAAATGACGCCTGGTGGAAAACGCAGCCGATTTATCAAATGTTAGAACTGACTCCGGTAGATGAAAAGGAAATTGCTTTGGGAAGCAGTGTTTTTGAAAAATATGAGTTGTTATTTACTGAAAAAGCGACAGCGGGGAATCTTGGAATATCTGGGAAAATAAATGTGAATAGAATCCGAACCCCCTTTTTAAGTTGTTTAATTCCTAATGTATACAATAATGTAATGGATGACGAGAACTTTCGAAAAGCAATTGCTTATGGAATTGATCGTAATGATTTGATTTCTTCGGCGATGATGGGGCTTGGGGAAGCTACGCTTACACCCTTAAATGATAATTTTTGGGCCATATCTCAGACAGCCTATGTAGCGTCTGTACATGATGATCGTATGGCCAGAGAATTATTACAACAAGCAGGGTATCTAACGGATGAAGACGGTTGGCAATATAAAATTAATGCTGACGGGACTCGTAATTATTTGACGATACGTTTGTTGTATACAGCTAGCTCTAAATGTTATGACACCAATCGGGCGGTTGCGCAAGAAATTAAACAGGATTTAGAGAAAATAGGCATAAAAGTTAATTTGATTAGAAAAGAAGCAGAAGAATATTTAAACGATTTGCAAGAAGGAAATTTTCAGATTGCTTTATGCCAATTCTATATCTACCAAGATCAAAATATTCAGTTTTTGTTTGAAGAATCATATAATTATGGAAATTTTTATGATAGTTCATTGAATGAGATTCTGAAAAACTGCAGGGAAGCTGTCAGCCAGCAGGCAATACAGGAAGCTTATACAAAACTTCAAAATGAACTGCAAGAAAAAATGCCTATAATTGGATTATATTATGAAGAACACTGTTTACTTTCAGATGCTTCAATTGATATTCCTTTAAAATTATCCTTTTCAAAACTTTATCAAAATATTAATGAATGGAAAAAAAAGGAATGAAAAAAAGTTATAATATTAAAATAAATAGACATACTATACTCAAAATGATAAAGGAGGTAGAGCGATGTCTGGGAAAAACACACCAAATTATAATATTCGCTGCCATGTAACAAAGTGCGCAAATCACTGTGGACAGGAAGATTATTGTGCATTAGACTGTGTATGTATTGGTACTCATGAGAGTGATCCTTCTGCTCCAGAATGTACAGATTGTCAGTCATTTATAAAAAAATAAAATATATATTAAATATTGAACCGGGCAGAAATTTTCTGTCCGGTTCAATTATTTTATTTATAAAATTAAAACTTTCTAAGTTTTCAATTAAATGAAATCAAGTGATTTTTAAAAGGTTTTATGGTATAATAAATCAATTTAAAGGACGTATAATCCTAGTATAGTGTATGATGAAGGGTAAGAATAAATGTGGTTTATTTATTTATGGGGAATATTGGGTTTATTCATTCTTTTGTGGATTTTAGCTTTAAAACCGGCGAAAATCAGAGAAGAGAAAAATAATCTTTTTGGAAATAAATATTATGCCCATAGGGGATTGCATGATGAATATGCAGGTATTCCTGAAAATTCTTTGCCCGCTTTTAAACGTGCTGTTCAGCAGCAGATTGGGATTGAACTGGATGTGCATCTTTCTAAAGATGGTATCCCGGTTGTTTTTCATGATGAAAATTTAAAAAGGGTTTGCGGTGTGGAAGCGGATATTTCCGAGTTAAATGCGGTTGAACTGCAGAAACAGCATCTTCGAAATACAGAATATACAATTCCTTTGTTAAAAGAAGTTTTGCAATTGATAGCAGGGAAGGTTCCTATAATTATTGAACTCAAATTCGAACGAAATTATCGTTTGTTATGCGAAAAAGTTAACATATTATTGCAGCACTATCAAGGAAATTTTTGTATTGAATCTTTTGATCCAAGATGTGTATGGTGGTTTCGTAAGAACCAAAAAGATATTATTCGAGGCCAATTAGCAGAATCTTTTCGTCATCACGGGATGAAAATAAATATATTTTTAGATTTTTTATTAAAAAATTTGTTGATGAACTTTTTGGCTAGGCCGGATTTTGTTGCATACAATTTTGAAGATGTTCATCGAGCGCGTAGTTTTTGGCTATGTAGTTGTATTTATCAAGTACAAAAGGTTTTATGGGTAATTCGAAGCCCTGAACAGTTTGTGATCGCGAAGAAACAAAATGCAATTTTAATTTTTGAAGGTTTAGATCTTCGAAAATTAGAAAGTGAATTTCAAAAAATAAATGATAAAAAAACGGAATAGATTTTTACTGATTAAATTTCTATTCCGTTTTTTACTATCATAATATCATGTGGGAATTATCCATTTAGTTGAACGGGAAACGGCTTTTTCCCAATTGCTTAATAGTTTTTGCCGAGAAAGCTCGTTCATTTTTGATAAAAAAACGGCGTCAATCTCGCTGTGCGAAGAAATATCTTCAACGGATTTTAATAAACCACTGGAAAGACCGGCTAGAAAAGCTGCTCCTAATGCGGTTGCCTCTAGATTTTTTGGACGAACAATCCGTTTATTGAGAATATTTGCTTGGAATTGCATTAAGAGATTATTTGCGGAAGCGCCTCCATCAACCTCCAGAGTAGATAGGGTGCAACCGGATTCTGTTTGCATTGCTTGCAATACGGCATATACTTGATAAGCGATGGATTCTAAGGCAGCTCTAACGATATGAGCACGGTTAGTATTGCGAGTAATACCGATAATAAGACCGCGCGCATACATGTCCCAATATGGTGCCCCCAGCCCGGAAAAAGCCGGGACGATATATACACCATCAGTATCCGGCACAGAGGCAGCTAAAGCTTCGGATTCAGCTGATGAATCAAGAATCTTCAGTTCATCCCGTAGCCATTGTATAGTGCTTCCAGCATTAAAAATACTGCCTTCAAGTGCATAATAGGAGGTTCCATCTAAATTAAAAGCAATTGTTGTTAATAATCCTTTTTGTGAAGGAATCGGGGTTTTACCCGTATTCATAAGTAAAAAACAGCCTGTGCCGTAGGTATTTTTAGCCATCCCAGATGAAATGCAACCATGCCCTAATAAGGCCGCATGTTGATCTCCGGCTATTCCTCCGATGGGGATAGAGCAACCATGAAATAGTGTAGGTTGAGTATAGCCGAAGATACTGTTGCTTGGCAAAACTTCCGGCAGCAGAGATGCAGGAATATGCAACAAATCAAGAATTTCCTGGTCGTAGTTTCCGGAATAGATATTAAATAACATGGTGCGGGAAGCATTGGTATAATCCGTTTTATGAAGCCCTCCCGTTAGTCGGTATAATAACCAACTATCTACAGTTCCAAACATTAATTCGCCTTTTTCTGCTTTAATACGTGCGCCGGGAATGTTATCTAATAACCACATTATCTTTGTTGCCGAAAAATAAGAGTCTATAATTAATCCGGTTTTTTGACGAAAAAATTCAGTATATCCGGCTTCTTTTAATTGAGTACAGTAATCAGAAGTGCGCCTGCACATCCAGACGATAGCATTATAGATAGGTTTTCCCGTATGTCTATCCCAAATCAATGTTGTTTCTCTTTGATTCGTAATGCCGATGGATAAAATTTCTTCTGGACAAATATTGGCGTAACGAATAGCACGCAATGCAGCATGATATTGGCTTTCCCAAATTTCTTCAGGGTCGTGTTCTACCCAGCTATCATTGGCATAGATCTGAGTAAATTCTTGCTGAGCAAATCCTTTAATATGATATGTGGAGTCAAAAACAACAGCTCGTGAGCTGGAAGTTCCCTGATCCAAAGCCAAAATATATTGCTTCATCATAAAATACCACTTTCTTATATCATAAACTAATTTTTTTGGCAAAAAGCCAACATGAGATCTAGCATTCGACCATAACTTTGAACCCCTTCATTAATACCGTTGGATTCTAAATAACTATCGTAGATTTTATCGCCTAATTCTGAAATTGGTGTATCAAAAGTTTCCCAATATTCAGAATATGAATTTAAATCCCGCTTACTTGCCTCACATAATAGATTTGCCGTTTCAGAATATAATTGAGGGGCTGCCTGGTAAAGAGCATTAAGAGCATAATGCAGCGCATTTAAATTGGCAGAATATGCGAGATCTGGCTCTTCGCATTGTGAAAGGACATACCATGAAATAAAATTTGCTTCATCTTCTCTGGCAAATCCCTGTAAATGTGCATACTCATGAGCCACTGTAGAGGCAAAATATAAATCTGGCATCTGCATATTGATATTTGGCTCAAAAGTAAAGGGGGAATAAATGCCACAAGTTTCAAAGTAAGAAAGTAGATTTGGTGTTGCAACGCCCTTTACAACACAGTGAGTAGAGACATTCATCCAATCCGGAGCATATGTTTTATAAATATCACCCATTGTTTCCATAATAGCTTGTCTGGTATACGATAGCTGATAAACACCTTGTTCGTCTTCTTGTACCTGGTTGCGCAAATCATTACATTCGTCAATCAAATCATAACATAAATTTTGTAAATCCGCGACACTATACCCTGATTGAACAGAAAGTCCCATAGATTCAGCTAAAGGAAGACGGGCATAATTTAATCCCCAAAATAAAACGAATACTGTATATAATGAACAAAGTAGAGAGAAAAAAGAGAGGACTCTTTTGCCAATATAAATTAATTTTTCACCACGTGGTTTAAAAAAAGCAGAAATAATATATCCAATAAAGAAAAGTATACTTAATAAAAATAAATAAAATAAAACCTCGGCTAAACTGAAGGGAAGTGAGGAGGTAAGGTGTCCGATTGTTTTTGTAAAAAAAGGGTATATTCCGCGCGAGTAAATGGTTTCAACAATTTGAGGAACTTTAAAGGCGAGCTGATAAATAAAATAAGTAATTCCTGCTCCAAAAAGTGCAAAAGTTAATTTAAATATTTTCCCAATCATAATCAATACTCCAATCAATTGCTTTTATTGTATACTGGAGCGAGAAAATACGCAATTATGAATATTATGATTCAGGTGTATATTTTTTGATTAATTCTTTAGCCCAGTAAAGATTTGGCTCATCAAAAATATATTGAATTTCATCGGATTTTTGTTTTTGCATATAAATCGTTGGACCTTGTAATTCCATATCCTGATATATTTCAGTACAAATATAAATTGTTGGTGTATACCCCTCGGCATAAATAAGCAGTAATAATTCTCCCCATGGTTTTTCTTGAATCGAATCATAACGGGTATCTTTTAAAATAGGAACACGTAAAGGTGGTGTTTTTCCATTTTTTTGAGTGCTTTCTTCTATATTTGCTTCAGGAATGCATACTATTCCATTTTCAATGGGTAGATTCGTCGATGAATCAAGTAATACTGGTATAATTGTAGCGTAACCCGATGGTGCATTAAAAACAGTAAGACTTTCACCTGTGGAGGTTTGAGAATATTTTTGGGCCAAATATAATAGTCCAAACGATGCGCTACATAATAAAAAACATATCAATATAATGGGAAAGAAAAAGTATTTTTTTGTTGTTATTTTCAAAGGAGCCCCTCTTTTCTATACATTTATGTGATAAAATATATGATAAATTGATAGTTAATATACAAGGGGGGCGAGGGCATGTATCATTTTTTTGCTTATTTATCAAAAATGAAATATATTCGGCGATGGAGTTTAATGCGAAATACGCAAGAAGAAAATATTAAGGAGCATTCTTTTGATGTAGCGCTGATAGCTCATGGATTAGCAGTGATCGCAAACACTTATTTTCATACAAAGTATAATCCATTGGAGGTTATGGCTTTAGGGCTATTTCACGAAGCAGGAGAAGTCATGACGGGAGATATGCCTACTCCCATAAAATATTTTAATCCTAAAATACAAAGTGCTTATAAACAGGTTGAACAGATGGCTGTTGTAAAGATAAAAGAAATGCTTCCATATACAATGCAAGAAAGCTATCAACCATATTTATGTCATGAGAATCATCAGGCATATCATCTTGTAAAAGCTGCGGATAAGTTATGCGCTTATATTAAATGTATAGAGGAAATGAAAAGCGGAAATCAAGAATTTTTTAAAGCCCGGCAAAAAATACGTCGTGAGCTAGAAGAAAACTTTCAAGAACCTGAAGTACGTTTTTTTATGGAAGAATTTCTGCCAAGCTATGAATTGACTTTGGATGAATTAAATTAAAACAAGATTGTCTTGCATGTTTTCTTTTGCTATGTTAAAATAAAAAAAACATAATATAAATACGTTGGAATAGAGAAATACAAACGACAATGTAAAAGCGAAAGGGAATAGGTGAGAGCCCTTCATTGTAAAACCCACTCTACAAGTAGCGAAGGAAATAACTTCGACGTTGCTGCAACGTTATTGCAGGAAATGAGGCAATATTTTTGTTTGCAAATTAAGGTGGTACCGCGGTCTTTCGCCCTTAGAGCGAAAGACTTTTTTTATAGTTATTTATTGCTTGATGAAATGATGTGTAGGAGGATCGAAGGAAACCATATGGCGAAAAAAAAAGAATTTGTAGAACATATTACATCGCAACAGGAGGATTTTTCTCGCTGGTATACTGATGTAATCATGAATGCAGACATGGTAGATTATTCCGAAATTAAAGGCTGCATGGTCATTAAACCTTATGGCTATGGTATATGGGAATTGATTCAAAAAGAATTGGATAGGCGTTTTAAGGAAACTGGCCATAAAAATGCATATTTTCCCATGCTTATTCCGGAATCGTTGTTAATGAAAGAAGCAGAACATGTAGAAGGATTTGCTCCTGAAGTAGCATGGGTTACGCAAGGCGGAGGCGAACCGTTACAGGAACGCTTGGCTATTCGCCCGACATCTGAAACAATAATATGCTCTATGTATTCTAAGTGGGTACAGTCATATCGGGATCTTCCTTTGCTGTTGAATCAGTGGTGTAGTGTACTGCGGTGGGAGAAAACTACACGTCCTTTTTTAAGAACATCAGAATTCCTTTGGCAAGAAGGGCATACAGTTCACGAGACGCAAGAAGAAGCGGAAGAAGAAACGATGCGTATGATTCACGTCTATAAAGAATTTGCAGAGAATGTATTGGCAATTCCGGTTATTGCTGGGCAAAAAAGCGAAAAGGAAAAATTTGCCGGAGCGGATCATACTTATACCATGGAAGCGATGATGCTGGATGGGCGTGCTTTGCAAATGGGAACCTCTCATAATTTGGGCCAGAATTTTGCAAAGGGATTTGATATACAATATTTAAGCCGTGAGGGAAAAAGGGAATATGCATGGCAAACATCGTGGGGTGTTTCCACGCGTATGATTGGCGGCATAATTATGGTGCATGGAGATGATAGAGGTTTAAAATTGCCGCCTAAAGTTGCACCTATTCAATGTATGGTTATTCCTGTAGCTGCGCATAAGCCGGGTATTACGCAAAAAGCTAGGGACTTGAAAGATCTTTTGTCGGCAGCAGGTATTCGTACCGAAATTGATGAAAGAGAACAAAGTGTTGGCTGGAAATTTAATGAATGTGAATTGAGAGGTATTCCGGTCCGTATTGAAATTGGGCCCAAGGATTTAGAACAACAGCAAGTTGTAGCGGTGCGAAGGGATACATTGGAAAAAAAGGTTCTTTCCTGGGACGCGTTGCCAGAAGCAATTGAAAAGCTGTTGAAAGACATTCATCAAAACATGTTTAATATGGCAAAAGAATATAGGGATAAAAAAATTTATTACGCTCGGAATTTTGAGGAATTTAAACAGGGTATAGAGGAAGGCAAAGGATTTGTCAAAGCACCTTGGTGTGGAGAAACAGACTGTGAATTAGAAATTAAAGCAGAAACTGGAGCGACGACTCGGTGTATGCCCTTAGATGAACATGATACGATAAAAGGGGTTTGTGTACATTGCGGAAAACCGGCTAAAAAAATAATGTATTTTGGTAAATCTTATTAAAATTAAAAAAGAAGTGCAGTTTTCATTTTGAAGGTTGCACTTCTTTTTATTCTTAAATATAAGTAAAGTAAGCTATTTAATAATCTGTAAGAAGTCATAAACAATGTAAAGTTATATGTTTTTCTAAAACAAGATAGTTGTTCATGATAAAAAGTAGATATATCAATATCAATGCTTTAAAGATTATCAATTGCCTGCAAATAAGCACGCATTTTTAACACATCGTATTTTGGATTATGTAGATCACCTTCTATATGTATGCCAAAAAGTTTACAACACTTATCCAATGATAACGCACGGTTAGCAACTTTGACACAGGCATCAATATTTTTAATTTTAAAAAAATTATATAGGTCATTTCCAAAAGTTTTTTTCACAAATAGAGCATCGGTATCTCCATAAGTATATATTTTTTTTGCACGGGAGAACATTTCGATAAAATAACGCTCATAATTGCGAATATGTTTAGCCTCACAAATATCATCAATTGAATAGGTTAATAAGTCACTATAGACTCGATCCCATAGACGATGTACATATTTAGAATCCGAGAAAGGTTTTGCAATTCCTTCATAAACAACAGTTTCGTTTTCACATACCAGTTCTGCATACCATCCGCAAATGCGCATATTCATTGCTTCAAAATCAATATAAAGTGTTGGTTGAAAAGAAGGTGGAGCAGGCTCTGTTGCTTTTTCCAAATAAAGCTGATAAATTTTATTATTTGGACCAAAAGTATGTTTTATAATATTTTCATATTTGTTGTCGGGAATAATAGATGTTGCTTTAGTAAACACTTCGGTAAAAAAATCTTTCATTTTTCCGATATATTCAAAAGTTTTAAGTTGCTTTTTAGTATAAGGCGAATTATAGAAATCTGAGGGCTGCAGCTTATCTAAAGAGGCCGTATTTTTAAATGGCCTTGCACCTCCGTTGTAGTATGTATTTGAATCTGTATCATGCATTTCCCATGCACATATTTTTTCTTTGATAGTAAATAATTTAATGTTTAACGTAATGATCAATCCTATACTTTTATAATATATTAACATATAAAAATATACCATAGAAATGACTGTTTGGCAAAGCAATTCTAAAAATATTTTTAGCATAAATATTTGTCTGTTTGTGACAAACTTGAAATAAAATAAAAAATATGTTATGTTTAATTTAATTAATGCAATTTAATTGATGGAGACTAAAATGAAAATTGTTTTGATAGAACCGTTAGGCGTAGAAAATGAAGTAATTCAACAACTTAGTAAAAACTGGATAGAGGCCGGACATATATTTGTTGCTTATGATACGAGAGCGGAAAATGACGAAGAATTGATTAATAGGGCGAAAGATGCAGATATTATTATCGAGGGCAATCAGCCTTTAAGCCGAAAAGTTTTGCAAAGATTAAAAAAGTGCCAATATTTAAGTGTGGGATTTTCAGGAATTGATCATATTGATACTATCGCGGCGAAGCAACTGGGCATTACAGTCAGCAATAGCGCGGGTTACGCCGATGATTCTGTGGCGGAGTTAGCATTGGGAATGATACTGAATTTATTGCGAAATATTTCTTTAGTTGATCAGGCTTGCAAGGCAGGGAAGACAAAAGATGGTTTGGTTGGCAATGAATTATATGGGAAGACAGTGGGGATTGTTGGAATGGGGGCTTGCGGTTGCCGGATGGCAGAGATTTTGAAGGCTTTTCATTGTGAAATTTTATTTTATGCACCCAGAGTTAGTGAGAGAGCAAGGCACTTAGGTAGAGAGGTTTCTCTGCAGGAATTATTCCAAAATGCGGATATAGTTACATTGCATTGTCCATTGAATGAAGAAACAAAGCAACTTGTGAATGCTGAGTTATTGAATGAAATGAAGCCGACAGCATTGCTTATTAATACAGCCAGAGGACCAATTGTTGATACATTGGCGTTAGCAGAAGCATTGAATGAATATAAAATTGCGGGAGCTGGTGTTGATGTATATGAAACCGAGCCGCCTATTGCCGAAAATCATCCTCTACTGAATGCAAGAAACTGTATTACAACACCTCATGTGGCATTTGCGACAAAGGAATCTATGCTTAAAAGGGCAAAAATTGCTTTTGCTAATGTAGATGCATATTTGTCTGGGAAACCTCAAAATGTAAAAATAAATTAAAAACAAAAAGAGCAAGTTTTATACTTGCTCTTTTTATTGCGAAAAATAATTTTAGACACTATAATCAATATTATATATGTCAATTATATAGATATATATAAAAGTATTGCATGGGAGAAAATATGAATACATTATATTTTAAATATGCCATAGAAGTAGAACAAACTGGATCTATTACTCAGGCGGCGGAGAATTTATTTATGGCACAACCTAATTTGAGTAAGGCCATTAAAGAATTGGAGGATACATTGGGAATTACTATTTTTGAAAGAAATTCTAAAGGTGTAATTCCTACAAAAAAGGGAATAGAATTTTTGAAATATGCCAAGAATGTTCTAAGACAAATCAATAAAATGGAAGCGTTAGCTATAGATGAGAATGATCAAAAACAGTCTTTCCGGTTGGTTATTTCAAAAGAAAGCTATGTTGTAGATGCGCTTGTTCAATTTATTGCTGAACTTGATTTTAAAAAGGAAATTGAAATATATGTAAAAAAATTAAGTGGAGTAGAAGCTATTACTGCAGTTAATGAAGGTATTTTTGATCTAGGACTTATTGAATGTCAGGCTAATTATGAAACATATTTTCGAGATTATTTACAGGAAAAAAACATATCATACGATTTGATATGGGAATTTAAAAAGACGTTACTTATCTCTAAAGATAGTCCGCTGGTTCAGGAAAGAAATTTGGCAGAATCTACGCTTAGTCATTATACTGAAATTTTGACGGGGAAAAATTCAATTCCTTATCTTTCGGTGAATCATGAACTGAAAATAGATAATCAATTAAACAAAAAAATTTATATTACAGAACAGCAAACTCAGTTAGATGTGTTGTCAGCTGTACCACAGACATATATGTGGGAGGGTCCCATTGCAGAAAATGTATTGTGCTCTCGTGATTTAGTGCAACGTTATTGTGATGTACCCAATAATTCATATAAGGATTTACTTATTTACTCTAAAGGATATAAATTTTCACAATTAGATAAAAAATTTATTGACAAATTATATGCCAAAAAAAATAAGGTTGCTTATAAATAATATATAGAAATACCTTTATATCATCAAAACCTCATAAATTTATTTCTTGTAAATCTTTTTTATATATTTATATGTATATAGAAAATATATGGTTGTAGGTATGTAATTATTTGTAAAATTATCAATAAATATTAGTTTTTAGCGAAATATCTAAGAAAAAAAATAGGCAAAAAAGAAAAATGTAAATAAATAGGACATAAAGAATATATTTTTATCGATAATAATATATCGATAAAAATATATTCTTTATATGGCTTTTATATTTCCGAAAAAAAAGATTGATGTTATACTGAACTTAGGAAAATATTCCTAAAAACTTTGGAGGTAAAAGTGATATGGCAAGATTTACATTACCCAGAGAT
>CALVMT010000061.1 GCA_944347775.1 uncultured Clostridia bacterium
CCGATGAACAGCATAAGTTGGCAGACAAAGCAAAGCGTAAGCCGAAGAAAGATCTTACCGAAGAAGAAAAGGCTGCACTTGAACTTTATAAAAAGCAAAAAGAAGAACAAAAGAAAATGTTCAATCTTTTGCGTGCCGTTTCGATACGTTTGCCGCTCTTGTTTTACGGTGCGGATGCCGACATTACCGAAATCATTCACTTGAAAGACTTCGTGCAAATCGTCGACGACGAATCTTGGGGCGAATTTATGCCCAAAGGCTTACGCAAGAATCTCTTCCTCGATATTTTGAGGTATTACGACGAGGACGTTGTAATCGGCGCTGGACTTCGCATCAGAAAAATGGCAAAAGCCGCTGACGAATTGCCACCCACTTACAGAGCAAAGCGTATTGTCGAAATAATGTCCAAATTCAAAAATCCCGACAAGGAAACCGTCCTTACGCCTTGGCGCGTCGTCAATATGCACATGGGCAATACTTTGGGCGGATACAATTTCTTTGATGAAAATTTTCAAAAAGAGCTAGAAGATCCACGCGTAATAGACAACGGCGAAATCACTTCGGATGTTTTCCTTAACACCGATGCGAAAGTGCTTGAAATGAACTCCAAATCGGGCTTCTATCCGCTGTATCTCGCGTACTCGTTTTATATGCTCAACGTTTCCGGTAAAGAAAAAGATTTGCCGCTCGAAACGACGCAAAAAATATGGTTCGACACCTTGGACAAGCATATTTTCGTGCTTTGCAAAACAAAAATGGCTCGTATGATTACCATTCGTACACTTGCGGGCTACTCGAAAAATAACGTTCATGCGATTTATCTTACCAAATTAGTAGAAGAACGCATGAAGGACTTGGATCGTCTTTCCAAAAAACTGACGAACCCCAAAACTTGGAATATCGGAGGCGATAGAATGAAATTTGACGCTGTTGTCGGCAATCCGCCATATCAAGGAAATAATCATCAGCAAATATATCCGTATTTTTATTTGGCGGCAAGACAGGTTTCAAGCAATTATGTTAGTCTTATTTTCCCTACGGGGTGGCAAGAGCCTAAAAATGCAAACAATCTGTCGAAGTTGAATAATGAAGAAATAAAAGCAGACAGACAGATTATTCGCATAGATAATTGTCAAAATGTTTTCCCCGGTATTTCCGGTGCGGAATGGGTTAATATTATATTGTGGCAAAAAGGATATGACAACGGATTGGACGGAGAGCAACTTATTTTAACCAACGGTTCCAATCCAATTGAAAAAGAATTACCTTGGGAGGCTGCAACGGTTCAAAAGCCACAACAAATTCTTGATTTGTTGGAATGTGTCAGAAAATGTGGTTCTTATATTTCCCTTCAAAAATACACGTCCGTGCTTAAACCGTACGGTTTACGCACGGACGTGTTCGGAAATCTTGAGAAATATCATCTGCCGAGTATGTCGGAAGAACGCATTTTAGACACGGATATTAAGGTTATAGGATTAAAACAGGTAAGATTTATACCAAGAGATTATCCGCTTCCCAAACGTACGAATGCAATAGACAAATATAAAGTGTTTGTCCCTTACGCATGGGGCAACATGTCTGCAACGGCAGGATTGGGCGGTGCTTTTGCGGATATAATCGTAGCAAAACCGTACGAAATTTGCACCGAAACTTATCTTGAATCCGGTTGTTTCGAAAGCCTTGACAAAGCGCAAAAACATGCAAAGTATTTAATGACAAAATTCGCCCGCGCAATGCTGTTTGTAAACAAGACTTCTCAACATAGTACCACGGCGTGGGGCGATGTTCCTTCGCAGGACTACTTCGAAGATTGGTGGAGCAAAAGTATAGCGGAAATCGACGAATGTTTGTTCAAAAAATACAACGTGCCTTCCGATATTGCCGAATTTGTACGAAAGAATATTCAAACCAAAGACGAAAGCAACATAGTAAATTTGCAATAAATATCCTAATCAATAACCAAAGCCGAGAGTTTTACGCTCTCGGCTTATATTTTGGCAAGCGATAGGTTTTTATTGAAAAAAAGATTTAATTTGGTATAATGTTTATGTATAACAAACGAGGGGTGTTGCAAAAAATGAATTTTGAAAATTTTACCTGTCATAAAATACAGATTACGCAAGCATATGAAAAAGGGATGTTAGGTGGACCATGGAATTTAAGTTTCACAGCGAATGGTATTAAAATTGATATTGAACAAATCGGTGTGAGAAAAATAGAGTTATCATATGACCAAACGGGAGATTTTAATAGGCTATATTCGACATTTTGTCAATTGGAAAAGCTATTTGTTTTATTTGAAGGAGAGTTTTTGGCTTTTAAAAGTATTATTGCTTTCGACGGCAATGATAAAGAGATAAAGAAATCTCAATTATGTGAAGAGATAAAAAGCTCAAGATTAAATTACTGCTCAACAATAGATGCGTGTAGAGGAAACAATACTGCTTTTCTTGATGTATTTAAGTATACAAATGCTGATATTTTTGGTAAATGGTGCAATCTTATTGATGAGTTAAATATTATCCATCAGGTATTTTTATACAATACTTCATCAATTGGGCTTCCTGTTGATGCAAAAGTAGCGTCTGTTATAGAAGTATTTGAGCCGCTTGTTGAACTTATAGCAGAATATACAAATCAGTTTTCTACTCTCAAACCGGGAAAAAGGGGCACTACTCTAAAAATGTGTTTGGATGCGATAATATCTATGTACGGAAAAGACATTTTTGATACAGAGTGTTCTAGAAATGTAGGCAAGTTTCTTCAAATTCTTGTTAATTCGAGAATAAAAGTAATGCATATTAAAAGAAACTTTAATCAAGTATGTTTATCTGGCGAAGAATCCGTGCTTTACATAGTAAAACTTTCGTTTTTGTATAGGAAAATATTATGCTTTTTGTTAGGAATCGAGTACTGCGATTATAGTGACAAATTAGTTGAAAGCGTAAAAAGATGGGAAACATGGAAAAATGTTTTTTCAGAATTCGTAAATAGTAAATTAAATTAGTACAACATAATAATAGACGGATAGATTTTTCAATTTATCCGTCTGTTTTATTGTTAAAAGAGATTTGTAATTTGCAAATATTTTCTGCGGATGCTGTTTTGTCTGCGCCAGATTGTCGTGCGGTTGACGTTCAATATTTTTCCTATTTGAAGCATTGTAAAGCCTGCCATAAGAATAGATAACGTTTCATATTCTACGGCGGTCAAGTGCATTTTGGATATAAGTCCGTCAAAAGCAGTATAATCGTTCTTCTGTTTGTCGTCGAGTATTGTTTCAGGATCAGCCGTAATTCGCTCGTCAAGGCTTACAGTATTGGTTAAATGGCGTGTGTATTGCTTTTGCAAATAATTATCGGCGCAACGATAACAAGCACTTTTAATTGTAACAACCTTTCCATATTTCGTAGTATAGTTGTCGCCGAGTTTTTCGCCTATATGTTGGCAAAGAAACAGCATTGCCTCTTGCGCAATGTCGTATGCGTTTGAAAACGGCGAACAATCGTCTTTTAAGCGGTTCATATTCCGTAATAGTCCTTTGTATAGATAATGCAAATCCTTGCCCGAACGGAACATTACCGTTTTAATACAGGTCAAGGCGATAACTTCGCCCATTTTCTGTATGTTTTCTGCCGAGATAACCATATCGTTATCTAAAATACCTTTTTGAAAATCTTTCATTTTCTTTACCTCCGAATAAATTCGCCTTTTCGGCAAACCCAACCAAAGCACAAAGAAAAATGGTTATTTAGTTTGTTTATTATCGGCACAATCGGAAGTCAACGACCACGGAACAAATTGTTGCGTTAAAGTTGAACTTGATTCTTTATAGCACACAAAAATAAAGCCAAGGTTGAAATCGCTCAACTTTGGCTTTATTGATACATACAAATTTTAAGTAACAATTTTTCCCGTTTACTTCCGATTTTCTTTGTGCCACCCATATTAGCCGAAAAAGCGATATATTCGGAGGACTTAAAAACTGTTGACTGCTTACAAAAAGTCGGTAAAATCAACGTTCTATCGCCTTAAATCGGGTTTATTTGGTTATTTTATAAAGTTGCCATGAGAATCTCTTTTCTGCGCCAGATAATGGTATGAACGCTTTATTTCATACTGTTTTGCATGAAAAACGATACCTGCAACTCCTTTCAGACAAAAGTAAAAGAGCCGCGTGTTCAAACGCGACTCTGCT
>CALVMT010000062.1 GCA_944347775.1 uncultured Clostridia bacterium
AAGGACGTGCTCTACCTACTGAGCCATATCAGCAAACTACGTTTGCAAAAATACGCAAAACTCATAGTTTTGCAAACCAGCTTTGTTATTATAACCGATACAAAAATAAAAGTCAATAAATTCTCATTAAATTCTCATTGCTTTTTTATATTTCCTAAACAGCAAACAAAAATAATGAATATGTCAAACTATATCCTTAAAGAGCATCAAAAATTTTCACCAACCAATTTCAAGTTAATCATCGCTTTATGCAACAATTTTTTTGCAAAAATCAATGATCATACCCATGATGGCAGGATCTTCTGCTGTCATCTTTTCATAATCGACTTGATTATATAGTTCCCGGGCACAACCCGGATCACGCTTAATCTTTTGAGCAATTTGAGCAAACGTATTATTCATATATTCTTCCGCCTCAACAGTCAAATAAACATTGTGTCCTTTTTCCTTAAAAGAGCAAAAACGTATATTTTTTTTATCCCCTAATTTATTTTTTAAAAAGGCACCATTATATCGATATAAAACTGTTTGATCTTTTTCTCCATACAAAAGAAAAATCGGTTTATTAGAATCCTTTAAAGAATCCAAGCAGCTTTGATTCGCATTTTTTCCAAACTCAAACCGATTCAGTAAGCGCAAAATATCTGAAAAAATTTTTCTTAAAACTCGGCAACGATGAATAGCAGTTTGGGCAACTATTTCTGCGCTGGAAACAAAGCCACACATCGCTACCGCTCCGCAAACATTTGCCCTTAATTGAGCATTCATAACAGAAAAGGCCCCCCAAGAATGCCCGACAAAAATTTTTCGCAAATCTTTTAGTCGAGGATCGCTTTCGGCAAAACGATATGCACTCATAAGATCTATAGGTCCTTGGTCGAAACCTCGAAAATATTTTCCTTCACTGCCAACACATCCTGTGCCGTCATACGCCAAAACATAAAAACCGGCTTTCGCAAAAGTATTGATTTCCGTTGTATATGCTTCATGACCGGCACCAAAACCATGAGAAAAAATTATTAGCCCATAAGGTTTCTTCTCCTGATCATAAGAATAAATATACCCATGAATATACTGTCCGACATCGGATTGAAACGATATGGTTTCGGTTTTTAGACCATAAAAATCATCAGCTTTAAAATATTTTAAATACTTATTGCCATTATAGCGACGATGAAAAAAACGGCGATGCACATAAAATGCAAAAGCAAAAATGGTAAGATAAAATAAAACGAATAAACCAACAATCACGCTCAAAACAATAAAAAAGATTTCCAATTAAACCACCTCATAATAGTAATTATAACTTTTATTCCAAAAATGTCAACCGTAAACACCTTTACAAAAAATCACCGATTTATGTGACACATACTACTATGCTTTTCCAACATTTATTCTTGTTGGAAAATTTTTTGCATTGATTTTGTGAATAAATTTTGATATTATAACAGGCGGAGGTGAGTTTTATGAAAATAAAAATTTATCAGTATTTTGCAGCAGGATTATCTGCAATCTTATTCCTTTGCCTGACAATGACGCTTGTTGCCCCGTTTATAAATAAACCTTCTGTTTCTGTTGAAGCACCGGGCGATGTCACGGATGAAAACCAAAATGAATCAAATTCAACCCCATCCGATACCATCTCCCCCGATGAAGGCGAAAGCGATAATTATCCGGAAGAAAATATTCCGCAAGAGCCAGAAGAAGTACCCGAAACAAAAAATACAGCCGCTTATGTTCGGTCAAAAGTTGACGGTTTGAACATTCGAAGCGGCCCCGGCACAAATTATTCAACAGTCGGATATATCAACAAAGGAGACATGGTCACTCTTGTGGAGCAAGAAGGATCTTGGTATCGAACAATTTATAAAAACAATACTGCTTATATCAGCGCGGGATCCAGCTATACGGACACAGTTACAATGAAGAAAAGCGAAAATGAAACCATTGAAAAAGTGATCGAAGAAGGCTACCAACTTCTCGGTTTCCCCTATGTTTATGGAGCCACCCGTTATCATGACGGAAATGGCAACAAAATCAAAGGCTTTAATTCAAGCAATTATGACTGCTCTTCTCTCACTCAATTCATTTATTATCACGGTGCAAACGTTAATTTAAATATGACGACCCGCACACAAATTGTTCAGGGAACACACGTACCCAAGTCGGAAATTACTCGCGGAGACCTTCTCTTTTTCACAAATTCCAGCCGTTATAATAATACGGGAATTGAGCGAGTCGGTCACGTCGCTATGTATTTGAGTGAAAATTATATTTTACACACCGCAAGCGACTTCGCCGTGATCGAGCAGATCAGCCAGCAGCGTTGGAGCTACTATCTTGAAACGCGTAGATTTGTTGAAGTATAATAAAACCCCAAAATATTTACAGAAATTTAATTGATACCCGAAAAGAACTTTTAATTTTTTTTATTGTATGATATAATATATAATATAGAATTAATTGCCAATTTTTCGGCATCATTCGGGAGGTTATAAATTTCTATGGGCGACTCGGCCCCATTATGGATTGCGATCATTTTACTGTTATTGCTTTCAGGCTTTTTCTCCTCTATGGAAACAGCATATTCATGCGCAAACAAGCTAAAACTGAAAACAATGATATCCAATGGCAATACGCGAGCCGTAAAAGTTTTACGGCTCGCTGAAAACTATGATAGTCTTATTTCAACTATTCTAGTTGGAAATAATATTGTCAATATTACAACTTCCTCTCTCGCAGGACTATTGTTTGTAAAAATTATTGCCGACAACGCCAGCCTTGCCGCAACTGTCTCAACAATTGTTACCACTGTAGCGGTTTTAATATTCGGTGAAATTACTCCAAAAATGCTTGCTAAAGTTTATCCCGAAAAATTTTCAATGGCCGGTTACCCTGTCTTGATGTTTTTTACTTATCTTCTATGGCCCATCAATATGATATTTTCCGGATATAAATTTATCCTAGCCAAAATATTCAAGTTGAAAAATGAAGAAGTTGTTACCGAAGATGAAATAATGACAATGGTCGAAGAGGCTCAAGAAGACGGAACTTTGAAACAAGACGAAACTCAAATGATCCGTTCCGTTATTGAATTTGACGATCTGGAAGTCGGCGATATTTTAATTCCTCGAGTCAATATAACAGCCATCGATATAACAACGCCTATCAATGCCATAAAAGATGCCTTTATGCAATCCGGTTATTCGCGTTTTCCTGTTTATAAAGATACGATTGATACAATTGTAGGTATTTTACACGAAAAAGATTTCTTCACTGCATTTTTAAATGGCTCAAAAAGCATAACTAAGGTACTTCATAAAGTAACTTACACAACGGAGCATATTAAAATCAGCGCACTTCTCAAACAGTTGCAACGTGAAAAAACACACATGGCTGTTGTTTTGGATGAATATGGCGGCACATTGGGAATTATAACCATGGAAGACATACTGGAAGAACTTGTAGGCGAAATCTGGGATGAACACGATGAAGAAATCAATTACTTCAAAAAAATATCGGATGATTCAGAAATCGTTAATGCCGAAGCGGATTTGTCTGACTTCTTTGAACATTATGAATTAGATGCCGATGAATATGAATATGACGCAAACACCGTGAGCGGATGGGTCATTGAACAACTTGGAGAGATCCCTTCCATCGGAAAAAGTTTTATTTTCAAAAATATTTCCGTAGAGATCACGAAAGCATCCGTAAAAAAAGTATTGGAAATAAAAGTGACCCGCATTCCTCAAGAACAAGACGAAAAAGCTGAAACTTCTGACCGAAAAGACAAACTTGACGTAAAAAAATCGAAAACAGATTCTGAAAGCAGCCACAAGGATCTAGAAGTTTAATTTTTATATGCGAAACACTCTTCAGCAAAGAACTAAATTATTTATTTAAGGCAGCCTCTTATTAAGGCTGCCTTTTTATTTCTTTTGGTGATTAAGCAGTAAGTTATAAAAAGCATTTCTGCACTATAAAATGCGGAAATGCTTTTACCTTGATATTCATTTCAGTTTTAAAAATTAAAGATTTTTTAAATAATAAACCTCTTCAGCCGAAAGTTTGCGAACTTTCCCGCGAGCCAAAGAACCAAGCCCTAATTCCCCAATACGAATTCGTTTCAAAAAAATGACCGTCTTATCAATCATTTCAAACATTCGACGCACTTGGCGATTGCGGCCCTCATTGATAGTGACATGTAATTTCGTAAAATTTTTATCCGTTTCGATAATGCGAATACGACTTTTATTTGTACGTTTACCATCCATCTCCACGCCGGCACGCAATTTATTCAGTTCAGCTTCCGCTACTCCACCCTCAATTTTCACAAGATAAGTTTTTGCAATTTCATTTTTAGGATGAGTTAAACGAAAAGCTAAATCCCCATCATCCGTCAAGATCAACATGCCTTCGGTATCATAATCCAGCCTGCCCACAGGGAAAACGCGGCCAATTCCTTCCGGAAGAAGATCCATAACCGTTTTTCTGCCGCAATCGTCTTTAACAGAGCAAATATACCCCTTGGGCTTATTCATCAAATAATAACTGCGCGCCTCTTTCAATGTCAGAACAGCGCCGTCAACAGTTACCTCATCTCCATCCCGTACTTCATCACCCAAATGAGCGAACTTTCCATTCAGCCGAACTTTTCCTTGTTCAATCAGCTTATCACAGGCTCGTCTGCTACCGACCCCACTCTCGGCAAGATACTTGTTAATGCGCATCCATTTCCTCGCGTTTGATTTTTTTCCGCGATTTCACGGATGATATCCGCAAAACTGCGATTCACATCCATTATACTAACGATTTTTTGTGAAAAAATCAACTGTTTTTGCAGATAAATATTTACTTCTCCAACAACATCACCTTTTTTTATCGGAAGCGAAAGCCGCGTCGGTAAATTTTCCTCGACAGAAATTTCCTCAATTTCATCATCCGCAAGCGGATACCAAACATCTCCTTTGCAGCCGGCCTTACACTTTTTCCAACGTACCTCAGTATCCAAAGTTGGCTGATAGAGCTCCGCATCAAAAATTTTTTGCATGGAATATTTTACAAAACAGTTATCCAAAAGTTCGCCGCATCTTTCATACATCTGCGGGCTGTTTAAGACCGCCGTAACTAACCGCATATTATTTCGGGTTGCTGACGCGACAAGACAACGCCCTGCCTCTTTTGTATAACCGGTTTTTACCCCGTCTGCCCCTTCATATTGTGAAAGCATCTTGTTTTTATTTTGTAACACACGAGCATAACCGCAACCGCCATCCGGCACTACATGACTAGAAGTTTGTACGATTTCTGAAAACTGCGTATTCCGCAACGCGTAAGCCGCTATTAAGCCAAGATCATGCGCTGTTGTAAGATGTCCTTCACACGGAAGCCCATGCGGATTCTTAAAGCAACTATCCACCGCGCCTATGAACTTTGCTCGCTCATTCATCACTTGCACAAAGGCCCCGATGCTTCCGCTGTGATGTAGAGCAAGCGTTTCCGCACAATCATTTCCCGAACGAAGCATCAAACCGTATAATAAATCTCGCACAGAAATCTTTTCACCCGGCACAAGATAAATACTTGACCCTTCTATACCGCAACTTTCAGCTGTTACCTTAATAACTTCATCCAGATCACAATCTTCGATTATTATAATTGCCGTCAATGTTTTTGTTGTACTGGCCGGAGGCAACGGAATATCCGCATTGCTTGCATAAAGCATCCGACCCGTTTCTACTTCAAACACCGCTTCTCCTCGCGATACCGTCGCCGCAGAAGCAAGTTTATCGGAATAATTAAAAGTCCCTACCGAGAACAATAACAGAAAAAAACTTAAAACAATAGGAAAGTATAACTTTTTATTCATCGCTTTTGCGTAATCCTTTAAGCAAATCAGCCGCCTTGTCAATCAGATTATCCAACGGATCATCCCCTGCATGAATATACTGACAAGTTTTTCCGTCGTCCAATAAAAACCCTGCTGGCTTCAAAGAAACAACCGCACCACTACCACCGGCAAACGGTACCGTCTCATCTGATTTTATTACCTTTACTTCGCCGAGGTCTCCACCCCCAGACAAGTACCCCATCGTCACCTTAGAAACAGGGATAATCTGATAACCGCTTGCCGTTGCAATCGGATTCCCTACGACCGTATTCACATCGACAAGATTATTCAAATCACGAAGCGACCTTTCTACCAATTTATTTACTTTATTCTCTGCATTATTCGTGTTCATTTTCTATTTTCTCCAAAACTTTTTGCAAAAAAATCTTAAAAGCGGCTATGAACAAAATTAAAAAATTAAAAACTAGAACAATTCTACCGCTTGCTTTAAGGCACTTTTTGTTAGCATATAAAATAAGATCAGTTTTAAAAGACACACATTTTCGCTCTGAAAATATATACCCAGCAACAATCCCCGAAACAATTTGAGCCAGTGCAGAAAGAGTCACAGCACGTGAAGCGTCTTCGGTCCCGACTTCCAATGTGTGGCTATATGCAAAAACATAAAACCCACGCGTTATTTCAAATTTTTGCCTTGTATTAATGATTTCCCGATAAGGCAATAAAACAGCCTTATTTTTTGTAAGATGAAAAGCAATTCCTTCATCGTATAATGTCGCGTACCCTCCGTAAATTTTTATAAGACGTAAAACATAAAATGAAAAATACATTTTACGTGCATGCACATCCACAAAAATATTTACATTTAAGAATACAGGAAATAATAAAAACAATAAAACACCGAAGATAAGCGCTAAGATATAATTCATCAGTTTTTACAATTTATGCGTAACATAATACATCGCTAACTTAATAATTCCAGTTTTCAGCAAGATCTTTTAAGGAATCAAAGTAGCTATTTTTTTCTATATCTTCATTTGCCAACAATTTAACGCTGCTCACCTCTATATTATCCTTGTATACGTGCGCAGTGCCAACAACATCACCACGTGCAATCGGAGCTCGTACGGATTCAAATTCTACTTCGTAAAAAATATTGTTGCTATCTCCTTTTTTGCAGAAAATATAGACTGCATGCTCAGGACGCACCGAAAGAATTTTTTCT
>CALVMT010000063.1 GCA_944347775.1 uncultured Clostridia bacterium
TAGATTGCCTCTTTTTTAAGGGATAAATAAACCACAGTCACCTATTTATGTTCTTCTTTTTATCCACATGGTTTTATCATCCTAAAGACTTTTTTTACTCATTTTGGGTATACTGTTATTAAGTACAGTAAAGGAGAATTTCGTATTCATGAAATATATTTTTCAATTTTTTCGTATTCTTTGCTTCTCATTTGCAGGAGAAATACTGCATTTCCTATTGCCGTTACCAATTCCCGCCGGAATCTACGGTTTTTTGTTGTTGCTTCTAGCACTGTCTTTGCGAATTCTGCCCCTTGACGCAATTCACCAAAGCAGTTCGTTTTTATTGGAAATTATGCCGATTTTTTTCATTCCTTCTGCTGTAGGCATTCTCAATTCCTGGGAAAGCATAGCAAATATTTTCCTTCCGACTTTATTCATCTTGCTGGGTTCCATGATCTTGATCTTTTTTATATGCGGCCGCTTATGCCAATGGCTCTTATCCAAAAAGGAGGATAAATAAGTGAATACTTTTTTTTCTGCTTCTCTTTTTTGGGGCCTTATTCTTAGCCTTGCCAGCTATCGTATCGGTTTACTCATCTATCATAAAAGTAAATTTATTTTTTGCAATCCACTATTAATCTCTATCTTCCTTTGCATCAGTTTTTTGCTACTATTCAAAATTCCGTATGCAGACTACGCACAAAGTGCAGACTATCTAAGCTATCTGCTCACTCCAGCTACCGTTTGTCTTGCTGTCCCACTGTATCAACAGCTTTCCCTGCTTCGTAAAAACTGGTTAGCCATTACGCTTAGTTGTCTAAGCGGTGTATTCGCCAGCATGTGCAGTGTATATGTATTTTCACGTTTTTTTTCTTTTCCTTTATCTGCATATATTTCTCTGCTACCAAAATCTGTTACCACTGCTATCGGAATAAGCCTCTGTAAAGAATTTGGTGGTATCCCTGCATTTAGTGCCTCAGCAATCATCCTGACTGGTATATTGGGTAATATCTTTGCCCAGACACTTTGCCGGTTATTTCATATTTCACATCCTATTGCCCGCGGCCTTGCTATTGGCTGTTGCTCCCATGCCATCGGAACCAGCAAAGCGTTAGAATTCGGCCAAACAGAAGGCGCTATTAGCAGTCTTGCCATTGCCGTAAGCGGTATCTTTACCGCACTGTTAATGGGTATGTTTACTCTTCTTCCATATTCATAAATGCTTTTCTATTTTTTCAATTCTCTTGCATAAATATAAGCAACTGTTCTGCCGCCTGGGTAAGGACATGCGTATCCCCTTGTGCCGATCCATCGCCCATGTCTAATACATTATCCACTTTAACTCCATTTCCGTGAATCTGTTTTCCATTCGGCGTACAGTAATAGGCTGTAACTAATTTCATTACACTTCCTGTCGAAGGAATCTTAAACATTGTTGTCGACGCAGAAACTCCTTTTGTATCTACACCTAAAATAATTCCTCTTTGCCTATCTTGAATTGCCGCTGCAAACACTTCCGCTACACCCGAAGTTGCGTTATCTGTTAATACAGCAATCGGCAAATCACAAATCACTTCCTCATCTGACTCCCACCGCAACACTTCTCGACCCTTGCTTACGCTTGTTGCAATTAATCCCTCATCCAGTAACAGATCTACTGCATCTACTGCTTCGTCAATATAGCCTGCACATACGCCGCGCAAATCTATTACAAGGCCTTCAATATTTTCCTGTCCCATGCTTTTTAAAGCGTCTTCAAAATCCTTTGCACAGTTTCCTGTAAATTCTACAACATTGATATAACCGACTTTCTCATTAATTGTATCAGTAAAAACCATTTGGATTTGTGCAGATGTCCGAACAAGTTCTTTTTCTATTTCAACGCCATCGCGCTTAATGCGAAGTATTACACTGGTTCCTTCAAGGCCCCGAATATATCCCAAAATAATATTAATATCCTCTCCATAGATTTCCTTCTGATCAATCGAAAGAATACTATCACCTACCTGTATACCAGCCTCATAAGCAGCTGTATCCGCAAAAACCCTTTTTACAACAGGATACCCCGTCATTTCATTCGGAGTAAGAAGAATACCTTGTGCAATATATGAGCCATCAAGCTGTTCATCAAAATAACTCTTGTACTCTTCCTCTGTATAAAAAGCAGAATAACCATCTCCCAGACTATGCATCATCCCTGAAATTGCACCATGCATCAATGTTTTATTTTGTTTATCGTCCAGTTGACTCACATAGTGTTCTTCTATAATCTGTCGAACATTTTTCAATTCATAGTATTGCATTAGCTCTTCATAGCTATCGTTTTGCAGATAAATTTCGCCTGTATTCATTTTATGTACCGTAACTGCATAAGTCACAATACTAGAAACGACCATGACAACAATCAGCACTGTCACAGCCAAAAAGATTCTTTTTCCTTTTTGCATTCCTATGCTCCTTTTTTCATAAAAAGAGATTATTTTTACTTTACAGCAATATAATTCCGTAAAGCCTCTAAATCTTTTGCATAAATTTCCTTTAACTGACTGTTGTAAATTACACTTGCAGGATGATACAATGGAAAAATCTTTCTGCGCTGTGCATCTTCTACCAAACAACCATGATACTGGCCAATCAACGCTTGATTGCCAAGCAATGCTTGCAACGCCGTATTCCCTAAAGTGACAATCAAATTCGGAGAGATAATAGCCAATTCTTTTAATAAAAAAGGCCTGCACCACTCTATTTCCATGCGGTTTGGCGGCCGATTAGCTTTTCTTCCTCTCGCGCTCACACGATACGGACGAAACTTCACAACATTACTAATAAAAATTTGCTCTCGGTTGATTCCCGTTTGTTGCAAAAAAGCATCCAAATTTTTTCCCGCCTTACCAACAAAAGGTTTCCCCTGGCGCACCTCTTCACTTCCTGGTGCTTCTCCAAGCATTAATATAGTTGCTTCAGGGCATCCATCCCCGCATACTATTGGCTCTACCATACCTTGCTGCATCAAATAAATATGCAATTGCTCGTATACCTCTGCCAATTTCCGGCTTTTACTCTGCATAAAATTCCTCCAATAATCTTCTGATTATTTTAAAATCTTCCCACGCTGCCCGCTTTAATTCCGGGTTACGCAGCAACGCAGAAGGATGATAGGTTGGAATAAATATAAAGCCTTTCCGTTCATATACCTTTCCATGAATTCTACCGATTCCGCTTTGCTCTTTAAGCAAGTTTTGCACTGCAATTCGTCCAAGCAAAACAATTATTTTAGGATGTACAAAACGAACCTGTTCACGCAAATATCCAATACACTGCGCCGCATATTCTGGTTTAGGATCTGCATTGCCTGGTGGCCTACACTTGACAATATTAGCAATATAGACTTCATTCCTTGCTAAACCAATTGCTTTCAGCATTTTATCTAACAATTGACCGGCAGGTCCAACAAAAGGCCGACCTGTCTCATCCTCTGTTGCTCCAGGCCCCTCTCCTATCAACATTAACCTGGCGTCCAAACTCCCCTCACCAAACACAACATTCTTGCGGGTTTCCGCTAACGCACATTTTGTACAGTTAAGCGCCTTTTTTTTCACTTCTTCTAAATTATCTGTCATAATATCACCTTTTTTATTATAACAAATTTATCCAAAAGATAAAAGTTTCATTTT
>CALVMT010000064.1 GCA_944347775.1 uncultured Clostridia bacterium
ACAATTTTCCGGTGGCGATAGCTAAGAGGATCCACCTGTTCCCATTCCGAACACAGAAGTTAAGCTCTTAAACGCCGAAAGTACTTGGCTGGCGACGGCCTGGGAGGATAGGTAGCTGCCGGTTTAATATTCCTCCTTAGCTCAGTTGGTAGAGCGTTCGGCTGTTAACCGAAATGTCGTTGGTTCGAGTCCAACAGGGGGAGCCATAGCGAAGCAAATTTTATTTTGCTTCGTTTTTTATTATAAAGATTTTTTGAATAATTAACTTATAAGTTTCTGACGGTTTGATGATATATAAAGTTTGTTTAAATAATAAGTAAAAGTGCTATACGAACTGTATCTACTTTTTACATATGAAAACAAGACGAAATTATTGTTTTGTATATATAGTTGATTTTGATAAAATTTCAAAGTTTGAAGTAAGTATAAGTAAGTTCTTTGCATAATGATAGTCTGTTTTTGTAAAATGTGAACAAAATTGAAATTTCCCCGTCTTTTTATGAGATCTTGTATCTTATGTGTTATAATTAGTTTCCAAGACTAATGTCAAATTAAGTTTGTTTGACTTGGAGGGTTGAATCCTGAAAACAATACGTGATATGCGATGCGTGTTAAGAGGGCTTTCCCGTAACGAGTTAGTACTGTTGATATTAACCGCATCGATTTTTTTGGGTATTTATGTTGAAATTGCGGCAATTCTTTTACTGCCTATATATATATTGGTGACTAAACAAGGATTTATTTTAATTCGCCGTAAGGCGGATATGCTTTTCTTGTTATCTTTTTGGCTGTTGTCCATGGTGGTGACTATTGTACAGGGGGGCACTTATCTGGATATTCTGATTGGTGTTTTCATGATATTTGCCATAATTACAATAATTTTTGTGACTTACACCATGACCCAGCGTATTTTTAGAGTAATTATTTCGTTTACCTGCATGATGAGTGTTTATTGCTTTGCCGTTGCTTTGATTCAGCGAGCGCTCGGGATGACATGGGTTTGGGGAAAACGCTATTCTTCGGTTTTTTCTAATCCGAATTATTATGCTTTTTATATTTCTTTGGTCGTACTTTTTTGTATTTATAATATGGCAAAGAGTATATATTGGCACAGTAGGCTTATCTATTTTTTATTGATTCCGCTTAATTTTGTTGCTCTATATTTGACAAAATGCAGAACGACATTTGTTGTTCTTTTATTGGTTTGCCCGATTATGTTAGCCTTTTTCCGAAAAAAATTGTGGCTGTTAACTTACTTTTTATTATTAGTCGTCGGTGCCGGAATATTGATTATTTTTAAGGGGAAAATTCCTTTATTGCCTCGTGTTGACCAGATTGGTATTGATTTTGTCAAACGCATGGATATTTGGAAAGGTGCGTTGTGCAGTATTGCAGATGCACCGTTTTTTGGCAGGGGTTATAACAGCTATGTTCGGATTCACCAGTTGTATGGTACATTTACTGCAGATCATTCGCATAATTTAATTTTAGAACTGTTTATGGATTTTGGTATTATCGGAGCATTGATTCTTTTTGCTTACTTTTTCATTAATGTCAAAAAAATTGTTTATTTACATCGCCGTAACCAGTGCCACACACGCTATGCATTAACAATTTCGGTACTGGCATGTATTTTTTTGCATGGTCTATTTGATATTACGATGTTATGGCCGCAAACTTCGCTTTTGCTGATTTATATTCTTGGATTTAGTACAGATTATGATAAGGTATATATTTTTAGCCCGGATCGAAAGCATCCTATTGTTTTAATTCGTAGTTTTCGAAAATCAGCATCTAAAGAAGAAATTGAATCTTGATTAAAAGAGCGTTATCGCTCTTTTTTTGTTTGGAAAAGAATAGGAATGAAAATAACAAATTTGCTGATACTATACTTACAGAATTTTAGTAGAGAAAAGAAAGGAATAACGTAAATGAAAGCAACTGTAATCAAACAAATAACAGGCAGAGAGATTATTGATTCCCGTGGGAATCCTACAATAGAGGCTGAAGTTATTTTGCAAAATGGTGTAATTGGACGAGCTGCTGTGCCAAGTGGCGCATCCACAGGCAAATTTGAGGCCGTAGAGTTGCGGGACGGCGATTCTAAGCGTTTTTTTGGCAAAGGCGTATGTAAAGCGGTAGGGAATATCAATACCGTAATTCAAGAAGCACTTTTAGGATTAGATCCAACTCAGGTTTATCAAGTTGACCGTTTACTTTGCGAATTGGATGGAACGCCGGATAAATCTGCTTTAGGAGCAAACGCCATATTGGCTGTTTCTTTAGCTTCAGCAAGGGCTGGCGCAAATGCATTAAATTTACCTCTTTATCAATTTTTGGGTGGTGTATCGGCAAATGTTTTGCCTGTTCCCATGATGAATATTCTAAATGGTGGAGCACACGCAGCTAATACAATAGATATACAGGAATTTATGATTATGCCTGTTGGAGCAGAGAGTTTTTCGCAGGCATTGCGCGAGTGTATAGAAGTTTACCATGTTCTTGCCGAACTGTTAAAAAAACGTGGATTGACGACTTCGGTTGGCGATGAAGGAGGATTTGCGCCTGATTTACCGGGAGAAACACAGGCAATTGAATGTATTATTAATGCAATACAAAAAGCAGGATATACACCGGGAAAAGATTTTCTATTGGCAATAGATGCGGCGGCGAGCGAATGGAAAACAGAGCTGCCTGGTCAGTATCAGCTGCCCAAAAGCGGCAGAATTTTTTCATCCGCGCAACTTATTGAGCATTGGGAAAAATTATGTACATCTTATCCAATCTGTTCGATTGAAGATGCATTGGATGAGGAAGATTGGAATGGATGGAAGCAATTAACCGAGCGTCTTGGTAAGCGAATTCAACTTGTGGGAGACGATTTGTTTGTGACAAATACACAACGTTTAAAAAAGGGAATAACGCAAAAATGTGGCAATTCTATTTTGATTAAACTTAATCAAATCGGGACGTTATCTCAAACGATGGAAGCAATTAAACTGGCACATCAGGCCGGCTATACGGCGATAGTCTCCCATCGATCCGGAGAAACCGAAGATACCAGCATTGCCGATCTTGCTGTTGCACTTAATACAGCGCAAATTAAAACAGGAGCGCCCAGCCGCAGCGAGAGAGTGGCAAAATATAATCAATTGTTAAGAATTGAAGATATGCTGGGAAAAAACGGTCGTTATCCGGGAGAAAATGCATTATACCGTCCTATTTAAATTGTTATTGTAAATATTATATAAAAATTCTAACACAAAAACGGCTGTATAAGCCGTTTTATGTGTTATAATGAAAACAGGAGATGATCAATATGCAGGGAAATAATCAAATGGTTGAACTGAGAAGTTATATTCCGGGCATTGCGGTTGAACTGCGTTATGCAACACAAAATAATTTTACCGGACGTGTAATTTATGATTTTACGGAGGCATGGTTAAGAAAAGGGACTGCAGATAAACTGAAAAAAGTTCAGCAATCGCTTGTAGAACAAAGGCTTGGTTTAAAAGTATGGGATGCTTTCCGTCCAATTGCGGCGCAGTTTATCTTATGGAATGCAAAACCAGATGCACATTTTGTTGCAGATCCATATCATGGATATTCTAATCATAGTCGCGGGAACGCCGTCGATCTTACCTTGATTGATATAGAAGGAAACGAGTTGGAAATGCCTACAGAATTTGATCATTTTAGCGAGGCTGCTTCGAGGCATTATGAAAAAATTGGTGAAAAAGCAAAGACCAATGCATTATTACTGCAAAATTTAATGGAATATTATGGATTTTCTCCAGACCCGCATGAGTGGTGGCATTATAATGATATCGATTCTTATGAGGTTTATAGAGAAAAATTGAAATAAATTGAAGAGAGGAGAAAACAAAATGGATGTAATTTTTGAAAATATTAAGACGAGGAGAAGTGTGCGGGAATTTACCCAACAGGAAATCCGAAAAGAGGATTTGAAAAAGATTGTTGAAGCAGGGACATGGGCACCGACTGCCAGAAATCAACAGACTTTTCGCTTTACGGTAATTTCTTCTCGTGAAGAAATTCAAAAATTGGCGCATATTTTAGGGGAGGAGTTAGGCAATTCCAATTATAATTTTTATTGCCCTGCTGCGTTAGTCTTAGTATCTAATGAGAAAGATGCAGGAACAAATCCGGTGGCCGATGTTGCCTGTGCAATGCAAAATATGTTTTTACAGGCGCATGCAATGGGAATTGGCTCTGTATGGATTAACCAGTTTAAAGACCTTTGCGATCGCCCTGCGGTCCGAACTAAATTAGATGAATATGGTATTCCGCAACATCAGGTGGTTTGGGGTGCGTGTGCGCTGGGGTATGCTGTGCAAAAAGTGGTCGAGGCGCCGGAGCGTCGGGCAGTTGTTCGTTTTATTGACTAAGAGTGTGTTGCATTTATGCCGCGGGTTATTAGAATTTTAGAAAACAATGCTAAAAATAGCCGGGACACATTATTTTAAACAGCAGAGTATTCTGTTTATCTCAGAGGTTAATCTGACCGCATTGGTCATTGGCGGCGATGTTGGGTTACAGAATTCTAAAAGTCAAATCGTTTTTGATTTGCCTATAATCTGCATGGATTTAAAATTTATAATATAAATAGGGGAGCTTTTTTCGGGCCCGCCCTATTTTATTATAGAAAATAAAAACATGACATATTGTAATGGTTAAAATTAGTGCTTTCGATAACCGGTTTGCCGATCGACAATGTTTTGATAGTCACCTTTTCCAAGATAAGCGCGCAGATTGTTGAGGCAGATCTCAAAAATAATTCGTCTTGCAATGGGTGAATCCATTCCTCCTGAAATGTGAGGAGTAATATATGCATTAGATAATTTCCACAGCGGGTGATTTTCAGGCAATGGCTCAGGCTCGGTTACATCAAGCCCTGCGGCCATCAAATGACCGGAAGCAAGGTGATGATATAAAGCGTCGGAATCAACTGCTGAGCCACGTCCGACATTGAGTAGAACTGCGCCTTGTTTAAAGAGCGACAGACGCTCTTCATTGATCAAATGCGTTGTTTGCAATGTTCCAGGAAGACTTAACGCAATGACATCTGCATTCGGCAATAGAGAATCCAGATCATCAATCAAATGTAGCTCATCGAAACAACTTTCCGGTTGCAGGTTAGTGCGGCGTATGCCGATGGTATAAGCCCCCATTGCTTTTACGCGTTTGGCAAATTCAGTGCCGATATTTCCCGCGCCGACGATGAGAATGCGAGAACCATAGACCGATGGGCGCCCAAGAGAAAGCTTTTTCCAGCAATTTTTCATTTGCTGTTTGCGATAGGAAGCAAAATGATTATAAATGTATAACAGCATTCCAGTCATCCATTCGCTAATAATGATGCCGTAAGCACCGGTTGCATTGGTCAGGATGGTATGCTCAGGCAATACACCTGGTTCGCAAAAATCGGTAGATCCCGCGCTGTTAAGAGCTAATAGGCCTAGATGGTTATTTTGATGAAGAAAAGAGACAGGCGGATTGCCGAGAATAATATCAGCCCATAGGACATCCTGCTGAGTAATCTCAGATGCGGGAATTGTTTTAATTTCGCTGCCGGGTGCAGCCTGTTCAAAAAGAGAATGCTGTTCCGGTGTTATGGAAAAGGTGACGAGAATATGATGCATTTAGCTGTTACCTCCAATAAAAATAATTAATCCAAGCAGGCTATTCATGTGAATAAAAAACAGAGCGATAAAACGCCCTGTTTTCATTTGAAAAAATTAATATTTATGGAACTGCGCTACATCCATAACAAATACCGTAGCACCACCAACCGTTACTTCTACGGGGTAAGGCGTATACATGCCCATAGCACCCATTGCAGGGGAAGGGAACACCTCAATCTGTTTACGACTGATGCAAACCTTTTTAATTACTGCTAAAGCGGGTTCCAATTTATCATCATCGACGCCGAGCAATAAAGTTGTATTGCCGGAGCGCAAGAAACCACCGGTAGAAGCCAATTTCGTAACGCTGAAATGCTCATTCATCAAAGAGGAGATAAGGTTGGAAGCGTCTTCATCCTGAACTATGGCAATGATGAGTTTCATAAAAATACCCTCCTGTTTTATGGTTTGAACCACATCTTTTATTTATTATAGCTTTAACAAGATAAATTCGTCAATACTCTTTTCCTACCTGCATTAAATTATTCATAGTATATTCAACTTTAAAAAAAAATGTTATGATAGGAAAAAACAATGAGGTGAGAGATGCAAAAGGTTGCAAAATTTGAAAAAGTAAGTAAATTCCAATTTCTATCCGATACATGCCAACTCAACCTATCGGCAGAGTATGAGCAAATTCGTTTGCCACAAAGGGCTACGGTTGGCTCTGCTGGATATGATTTTTATATTCCGATGGATGTAACGCTTGAAGTAGGACAGGAAATTACGATTCCGACGGGTATCCGGGTTAGAATGGAGGAAGGATGGGTGTTGATGTGCTGTCCTAGAAGTGGTTTGGGTTTTAAATTCCGTTTACAGTTAAATAATACTGTAGGAATCATTGATAGCGATTATTATTATGCACAAAATGAGGGGCATATTATGGCCAGATTAACAAACGATTCCAAAACGGGAAAAGTTTTGGAATTAAAGGCGGGTCAGGCATTTATGCAGGGAATATTTCTTCCTTACGGAATTACGACTGATGATGTAGTGGAATCTAAGCGCCAGGGTGGCTTTGGCAGTACAGGAATGTAAACAAAAAGGGCAGATTTAAAAAATAATTGCTTTTTAAATCTGCTTTTTTTGATGTGCTTTTGCAGTTACCTTTGTTAATTTAAGGGTGAACTTGTTTTTTTTACTTTTTTCTCTTCAATAATTTGTTCTGGTTCTCGGATTGCCGGAGGTGTTGGAAGAAAACCGGGCAGCCGTATATCCGCTTCAACGGCTTTTATTTTTCTACTTTTCTGTTTGCTCATGGAATCTCCTTTTGATTTAGTTTGATAGTTTTATTAATCATAGTATGTTGCATAAAAATTTTTTTAATTTGGAAAATTTTAAAAAATAGTAGACAAATAAGAAATATTAGAGTATTATACATATGAACAAATATTCATATAATAGGAGGAACAGATGAGCGACCATGTAGAACTGTGCAGCTATATCCATGCACATGAGGATGTTGTTAAAGCGGTAAGCGAACAAATGCCGGAAGAAGAATTACTTTATGATTTAGCAGAATTATTTAAAGTTTTTGGCGATTCTACACGGATTAAAATATTATATGCTTTATTTGAAAGCGAATTATGCGTATGTGACATTGCGCAGTTGCTTGGGATGACACAAAGCGCAATATCTCATCAGCTGCGAGTACTGAAGCAAAATCATTTGGTTAAATATAGACGAGACGGTAAAACCGTTTTTTATGCGTTGGCGGATGAGCATGTGAGAAGCATTATTAATCAAGGAATGGAGCATGTGGAGGAATAAAGCGATGAGAAAAGAATATTTTGTCAAGGATTTATGTTGTGCGCATTGTGCGCAAAAAATTCAACGTAAGGTAAGCGAATTAAAAGGAGTGGAATTGGCAAATCTCAACGTCATGAGCCAGCGTTTAGTTGTTGAGATCTCACAGGGAAATGAAATTGCACTTACTGAACAGATAAAAGAAATTGTTGCTAAAATAGAACCGAAATGTACAGTTGTGGGTTGAAAATATGGATAAACAGCAAAAACTTTCTCTTTGGAAAATAGCAATTTCTGCACTGCTTCTTATTGTAGGCTTGCTGGCGCCGCTTTCAAAAACTGCCGTTTTTTTTGTTTGTATGGCTGCCTACCTTATTGTGGGCGCAGAGGTTGTTTTAGAAGCGTTTAAGGAGTTGTTTACTGGTCAGGCATTTGGGGAAAATTTGTTGATGACGATTGCGACGATCGGCGCATTTGCTATTCAAGAGTATTCAGAAGCAGTATTGGTTATGTTGCTTTATCAAATAGGAGAATTGTTCCAAAGTATGGCTGTCGGTAAATCACGCCGTGCAATTTCAGAGCTGATGGAACTTCGCCCGGATAGCGCTAATATTATGCGTGATGGTCAACTGGTGCAGGTTCATCCGATGGAAGTCAAGGTTGGTATGGAAATTGTTGTAAAGCCTGGAGAGAAAATTCCGTTGGATGGAACAGTATGTGAAGGAAATTCCTATATTGACTCTTCTGCGCTGACGGGAGAATCACTGCCGCAGCAGGTAGGTCCTGATAGCCTTGTGTTGAGTGGGAGTGTCAATACCAGTGCACCGTTGCGGATTGTCGTGAATAAAGAATTTCATGAATCTACAGCAACAAAAATCTTGGATATGATCGAAGATATTGGGGGTAAAAAAGCAAAAGCAGAGAGTTTTATTACCAAGTTTTCCCGTTATTATACGCCGATTGTTGTAGGGTGTGCTGTTTTGCTGGCACTTGTTCCGATCCTTGTGATCAAAGATGCGGTCGTTTCGGAATGGATAAGGCGTGCGCTGATGTTTTTAGTTGTATCTTGTCCATGTGCATTGGTCATTTCAGTACCACTCAGTTATTTTGGTGGAATTGGATGTGCTTCTAAAAACGGTATGTTGATTAAAGGCAGTAATACCGTAGACGCGCTGTCTCATATTACGGCTGTAGCGATGGATAAGACAGGTACACTTACCAAAGGAGAATTGCAGGTTGCGGCAGTGGAGGCATCATCAATTTCCGAGGAGAAATTACTTGAATATGCCGCATTAACAGAATGGTATTCGGATCATCCCATCGCATGGGCTATAAAGAGAGCATATGGAACTAAATTGGAGTGTAAGCCGGAAAAATCGCAGGAAATTGCGGGTAAAGGAATGATCTCCCTCTTAAACGGGCAGCGCGTTGCTGTAGGGAATGCGCTGCTTATGGAGCTGGAAAAAGCAGTTTATCCGGCATATGAAGGCGTAGGCAGCGCGGTTTATGTAGCTATAGACGGAAAATATGTTGGTTGCATTTTGGTTAAGGATCAGCTTAGAGAAGAGGCAAAACAGGCTATCGGGCAGCTTAGAAAATTGGGTGTAAATCGTATTACTATGCTTTCGGGAGATTCAAAAGCGGCAGTCAATGAAGTAGCGGCGCAACTTAATATTCAAGCACAGGGAGAATTATTGCCAGCAGACAAAGTAGAAAAAGTTGAAGAATTGATTGAAGCAAATAAGGAAGGGAAACTTGCTTTTGTCGGTGATGGTATTAATGATGCTCCAGTTCTGGTCAGAGCAGATGTCGGCGTTGCGATGGGGACGATTGGAAAAGATGCGGCAATTGAAGCAGCAGATATGGTGATTATGGGCGATGATTTAAGAAAGCTTCCTTCTGCTATTTTGATCAGTAAAAAAGTCAGCCGAATCGTTAAACAAAATATAGCGATTGCGTTGGTTATTAAAATTGGTGTATTGATTTTAAGTGCTCTTGGTTGGTCAAATATGATTATGGCAATATTCGCAGATGTCGGTGTAATGATTCTGGCGATTATTAATGCAATGCGTACATTAAATATTAAGCTGAAAATTTAAATTAGTTAAAGCATGATCCTGTATCTCACAGTAGATTGGATCATGCTTTTTGAGTTAAAAGTTTTTTCTTGCTATTTGATGGAAAAGATGATATACTTTGCTCGGTATTTTATAAAAGCCGTGGAATGAATGGAATGCGGTTAATCTCCGCAGCAGCGTCCTTGCTACCGTAAAGTCGGGTCTTTTCGTCTGCGGTCATATCATCATGTTTCAGGGGCAACATGAAGACGAATCTGTCTTGTTGTGCCTTTCTGTATGGATGCAGAAAGGCATTTTTTACGATATGTCTGCTGAAACGGGGAGGGTTATTATGAGAAAAATGTTGGTTTGGAAACGCCTGGTATTTGCTGCTGTGGTTGTATGTATGCTTTTCGCAGGATTGGCTGCATGTAAAAAAGAACAAACAACCGGGGAATATGCGTGTAAGCTGGCGATTGATTGTAGTAAAATCTGGGATCATGAAGCGGATTTGGCAGAAGAAAAAAAGGAATATGTTCCGGAAGACGGCATGATTCTGGCTGAAACCGAAGTCTATTTTGACGAGGGAGATACAGCATATGATTTGTTGAGTAAAGTTTGTGAACAGCAGAAAATTCATATGGATGCAGAGGACTCCGCTTATGGAAAATATGTAAAAGGAATTGCTCAAATTTATTCGGGAGACTGCGGTGAGTTATCTGGATGGATGTTTCAGGTAAACGGTACGTATGCAGATGTGGGATGCGATGCCTATGAATTACAAGAAGACGATGTAATTACATGGATATTTATCTGTGATTATGAGGCAGATATGAAAAACTAAAATGAGTATAGTAAAAAAGGCAAGTAGAATAGAATACTTGCCTTTTTTACTATACTTTCATAAATCAATTAATATATGTTTATGGATTCGTATTTACTCAGACATTAAAACGGAATACAACGACATCGCCGTCTTGTATAACATACTCTTTGCCTTCCAAGCGAATTAATCCCTTTTCCTTGGCCAAGACCATATCTCCACCAAGCTGCTGTAGAGTATTAAAAGCAATGATTTCTGCACGGATAAAGCCACGCTCAAAATCCGAATGGATTTTTCCGGCAGCCTGGGGCGCTTTGGTACCTTTTACGATAGTCCAAGCGCGAACTTCCTTAGGGCCTGCTGTTAAAAAGCTGATCAGACCAAGTAATTCGTAGGATTTGCGAATCAAGCGATCTATACCTGATTCGCCCATCTGCAATTCTTCGATAAACATGGCTTTTTCTTCAGCATCAAGGGCAGAAAGCTCTTCTTCAACCTTTACACTGATTTTTAATACTTCAGCGCATTCTTTTTCTGCCATGGACTTTAGGTTAAAAAATAACGGGAGTTCTTCGTCAGGAGTTAAAAGATCTTCTTCGGCAACATTTCCTACATAAAGCAAAGGTTTATCCGTCAACAAAAACAAATTATGTGTAATGGCGCGTTCCTCCTCCGATAAATTTAGGCTGCGTACAGGGCATCCTTCTTCCAGAGCGGCATAGAGTTTTTGTAAAGTCGCATATTCGAGTTTATGTTCATGATTTCCTGTTTTGGCCATTTTTTCGGCACGGATCATACGCTTGCTTACCGTTTCCATATCTGCGAACAAAAGCTCAAGATTGATGGTTTGTGCGTCGCGAACAGGATCAATGGATCCGTCTACATGAACAATATTTTCGTCTTCAAAACAACGGACAACCTGTAAAATTGCATCAACTTCCCGAATATGTGAAAGAAACTTATTGCCAAGGCCTTCGCCTTTACTTGCGCCGCGCACAAGTCCGGCAATATCGACCATTTCGATAGTAGCAGGAGTAAACTTTTCAGGATGATAAATTTCTGCCAGATAATCCAATCGAGAGTCAGGAACACTCACCATGCCGATATTGGGTTCGATGGTGCAAAAGGGATAATTTTCACTGGCTGCTCCGGCACGGGTAATTGCATTAAATAAAGAGCTTTTTCCAACGTTTGGTAAGCCTACGATTCCTAATTTCATATTGCAAAATCTCCAATATTGATAAATTGACAAAGGTATACTGCACCAAATAAGCGCATACGAATTCATTATAGCCCAATAGGCAACGGGAATCAAGGCAATTAGAAGGTTGTAAAAGTGAAGAACAGAAAAATTGCTATTTATATTGATTATGTTATAATAAAAAACAGCGGCAAAAATTGCTGCAAAGAAAATAAATAAAAAAGAGAGAATTTGATGATGGGAGTTTTCGAAGCCATAGTTCTTGGAATTATTCAAGGGGTAACAGAGTTTTTACCGGTGTCCAGCAGCGGACATCTGGTCTTGTTTCAAAATATTTTTGAAACACCGGGAGATATGTTGTTTTTTGATACCATGTTGCATGTTGGTACACTGGTTGCTGTTTTTATTGTTTTATGGAAAGATATTGTTGAAATTTTTCGACACCTGTTTGGTAGATTTACGTGGGTTTTGGTTATCGCAACGTTGCCTGCTGTTATTGCTGGGGTTGCTTTGGGTGATTTTTTTGAAAGGGCATTTGAAGGAACATATCTTGCTTTTGGTTTTTTAATAACTAGCGTGTTGCTTGTGCTGAGCGAATTGATTGCTGCCAAAAAGAAGGCCAAATATACGCAAAAGGAGCAGATAAAGTTTTCGGCGGCTTTTGGTATTGGATGTATGCAGGCGGTAGCGATTATGCCTGGGATTTCCCGATCAGGATCCACACTTTCCGGCGGATTGATATCCGGATTAGACCGCGGATTGGCAGCCTCTTTTTCTTTTTTAATGTCTATTCCGGTGATTTTGGGCTCGGCAGTACTTCAGGGATATGATATTGTTAAACAGGGCGCGGGAGAAATTTATTTGTTGCCGACAATATTTGGAATGTTTGCTGCGGCAGTCTCCAGTTTTTTTGCGGCTAAATATATGATGAGGATGATTCGCAAGAGAAAATTGTATGGCTTTGCTGTATATACGGCGGTTTTAGGTTTGCTCGTTTTATTAGATCAGTTTGTTTTTCATGTTGTGTTTACCAATCCTTTTGTCGGTTAAGCGTAAAATTTTTATAAAAAGGCGATGCGCACGGATGCTTTTGTCGGAATAAAAAAGGAAAATTTGTAAAGAAAGCGGTTTTTTATACAGAGGATAACTTGAAAATGAAAAAAATATTGATTTTATTTGGCGTTGTTGGAGTTTCCTTTTCCGCCATTTTTGTTCGACTTTCTACGGTACCTTCTACGGTACTGGTTTTTTATCGTGTTGCGATGGCTGCTTTGATTTTATGCCCTGTAGTGGTGTTTAAATATAAACAGGAGCTGTGCCGATTACGAAAAAAAGATATTTTTTGGTGTATATTGAGCGGCTTTTTTTTAGGATTACATTTTATCCTATATTTTGAAGCACTTAAGTTTACCAGTATTGCATCAGCTGTGGTGTTGGTGGATACAGAAGTTTTTTTTGTCGCGCTAAGTATGCTTTTGCTGTTTAGGGAGAAGATTTCCCTGATAGGTTGGATTGGTATTTTAGCTACTTTTATAGGCAGTGTGCTGATTGCATGCGCGGATGCTGGAGGTGGTAGCAATGTTTTGCTGGGTGATTTTCTCGCTTTTGGCGGGGCAATAGCTATGTCGGCCTATACAATGATTGGAAAGGTCTGTCGGAAACGTTTATCGACAACAGTATATACATTTTTTGTATATAGTGCAGCAGCAGTTACGGTTTTGATGGTATTGCTGATCGGTGGGACACCAGTATTTGCTGATGAACCAATTAATTGGCTGACAGCGCTTGGCCTGGCTGTGATCTGTACACTGTTTGGGCATAGTGTGTTTAGTTGGGGATTAAAATATGAAAGCGCTTCGTTTATTTCGACCGTTAAATTATTGGAGCCGGTTTTTTCTTCTGTGTTAGGGATATTGTTATTTGGAGAAATTCCGGGATGGATGGTAATTTTAGGAGGATGCGTCATTATTCTTGGCATTTATCTTTACAGTCATTTTGGTGAAAAGCCCATAAAGCTTTGTATAAAGGCGGAAAGGTAAGAAATGTCGGACGATGATACGGCAGGCAGTTGAAAAAGGGTGAAGGGAACTTTCTTATTTAATAGAGCATGGTTTTGATTATGTTATGGAAAATGAAAGTGTTGAGTATGCTTGATATTTTGCAGATGAAGGTTTTGAGGCGGGTGTTTATGTACCTGGGCAAAAGAGAATAGGAAAAAGTTTCTTGATCAACAAATAAAAAAATTGCTTCCGAGCTCGGAAGCAATTTTTTTTTTTTATTTGTTTTAAATTTCATTATACATGAGTTGAGAAATAATATCCATAATCTGGTCGTGACATTTTCCGCATCCGGTAGAGCAGTGTGTTTGTTTTTGTACGTCGGCAAAGGCATGCTCTACGTCGACCAAAGTTTTAGCCTCATGGAGGGCTTTTTCGATATCATATAGTGAAACCTGTTTACAATTGCAAATCATTCTATTTTCATGGCGACTCATTACAATAACCTCCTCATTTGGAAATAAACTCTACACGCATATAATCGCGAAGTACCTCGGGAATTTGAACAGAACCATCAGCCTGCTGATAATTTTCTAATATTGCAGCAACAGTTCTGCCGACTGCAAGTCCACTTCCGTTTAAAGTATGGACAAATTCTGCCTTACCTTTTGGGCCGTCTTTAAAACGAATATTAGCGCGACGGGCCTGAAAATCCTCAAAATTGGAACAGGAAGAAATTTCAACATATCTTCCATAGCTCGGCATCCATACTTCAATATCATAAGTTTTAGCAGAGCTAAACCCTAAATCTCCAGCTGAAAGTGCAACAACGCGGTAAGGCAATTTAAGAAGCTGTAAGATTTTTTCTGCATCATTCGTTAGTTTTTCCAATTCATCGTATGATGTTTCAGGGCGTACAAATTTTACCAATTCAACCTTATTAAACTGATGTTGACGGATAAGGCCTCGGGTATCTCTGCCTGCACTGCCTGCCTCGCTTCGGAAACATGCACTGTAAGCGCAATGATAAATCGGCAGTTTTGCGCCGTCAATTATTGATTCTCGGTACATGTTAGTTACGGGGACTTCAGCAGTAGGAATTAAGTAATATTCCGTTCCTTCCAGTTTAAACGACTGATCTATAAATTTAGGAAATTGGCCTGTACCATACATTGAGCGCTCATGGACAATGTATGGAGGAAAGATTTCCTGATATTTTCCATGTGCAGTGTGTGTGTCCAGCATAAAATTATATACGCTGCGTTCGAGGCGTGCTCCTAATCCTTTATAAAACGTAAAACGTGCACCGGTTACCGAAGCGGCTGCTTCAAAGTTTAAAATTTCCAGTTCAGTTCCCAGATCCCAGTGCGCCTTAGGCTTATAATCAAATTTTGTTGGCTCCATAAACCGACGGATCTCAACATTTTCGGTATCAGATAAGCCGTCAGGTACGGAAAAATGAGGAGTATTAGGGATAGAAAGCATTTCGTTGCGAATAGCAGCATCGAGCCTGGTGATCTTGTCATCCAGTTCTTTAATACGATCACTTTCCTGTTTCATTTCTGCAAACAGTGCAGAAGTATCTTCACCTTTTTTCTTAAGCAACGGGATCTGCTTAGAAACCGCATTTTTTTTGGCTTTTAATGTTTCCGTTTCGGTAATACTGTTACGTCGTTCGGCATCCATGGACAATAGATGATCAAAATGGAACTCTTTTCCTCTTCTCGAAACGCTTTTTGCGATCTCTTCCGGGTTTTCGCGTATACGTCTAATATCCAGCATAATAATTTCATTATCCTTTCAATTTAAATTTTTCTTTAGATTTTGTTACATGCGTTCCGGTGCATGAATACCCAATAGATTAAGGCCAATGCGGATAACAGTAGCAGCGGAATCGACTAGTGCAATACGTGCAGCTGTGGCGGCAGCATTGTCGTCCAATATACGAATATCATAATAAAATTTGTTAAAAGCCTGCGCTAATGAGGTGATGTGCCTCGTAATAAAGAAGGGCTCGTACTTTTCCGCGGCACGGCGAATTGTCTGAGGGAATTCCGCAATCAATTTAATTATTGCAAAAGCCTGAGGACAGGTAAGGACTTCATAATCTGGCTGTACTTTTGGCAGTGAAGTGGCTTTCCGCAAGACAGAAAGTGCGCGTGCGTGTGTGTATTGAACATAAGGACCAGTCTCTCCGTCAAAATTAAGAATGCGATCCAGATCAAATACAATGTCTTTAATACGACTGTTGGAAAGAGTACTGTAAATTAATGCCCCCACGCCAATATCTTGTGCCGTTTTTTCTTTATCTTGCAAATTTGGACTTTTTTCTTCAATAATTGCTTTCGTTTTTTCGATAGAGGCAGCAATAACGTCCTCAAGAAAAACCACCCGCCCTTTACGAGTAGAGAGTGTTCCGTCGGTCATGGATACCATTCCAAATGCAACATGCTCCATATCTTTTGCCCAATCATAACCCATAAGCTCAATGACTTTAAAAAGCTGTTTAAAATGCAAATTTTGCTGATATGCAACAACATACAGATTTTTATAAAAGTCGTAGGTCCGTTTTCGATAAAATGCACAGGCCAAATCGCGAGTTGCATATAAAGTTGCACCGTCGGATTTGAGAATCAGGCAAGGAGGCATATCATATGCGTCCAGATTGACAACTTTAGCTCCATTACTTTCCTCGAGTAAACCTTTTGCTTCCAACTCGTCGATAACCGGCTGCATTTTGTCGTTATAAAAACTTTCTCCGGCATAAGAATCAAAGTGGACGTCTAATATATCGTAAATCTTTGAAACTTCACGCAGTGTCAAATCCTTAAACCAGTGAAAAAGAGAGAGTGCTTCGGAATCACCATCTTCAATTTTTTTAAACCATGCTCTGCCCTCTTCTTCCAAAGAAGGATTTTTTTCGGCTTCTTCATGGAAACGGACATATAAATCAAGAAGAGCACGAATAGATCCCTTTTCAACCGTATCATGATCTCCCCAACGTTTATACGCAGAAATTAATTTGCCGAATTGAGTTCCCCAGTCGCCAAGATGATTAACTCCTATAGAATGGTAGCCAAGGAAATTAAAAATTTTGTAAAGAGCACTGCCAATGACTGTAGTAGATAAGTGGCCGATATGAAAAGGTTTGGCAATATTAATTGAAGAATAGTCTAAAACAATGTTGCGCCCGCGACCTTCATCTGAAGAACCGTATTGCTCCCCCTTTGCAGAAACCTGATTTAGAATATCGCAGGCAAATTGTGTGCGGGAGAGGAAAAAATTGAGATATCCTCCGGCAACCTCAATACGTTCCAACCAAGCAGGAAGTTTGTCAAAAGAAGCATAAAGCTGCTTTGCAATTGCCGGAGGCGCTTTACGCATTTGTTTAGCTAATTTAAAACAGGGTAAAGCAAAATCTCCCATAGTCATATCCGGAGGCACCTCGAGCAAGGAAGAAATTTGCTGCGCATCCAAACCTGTGGGCAAAGAAAGCAGGTTTGCCAATTGTTCTTTGTAATTCATAGGTATACCGCCTGTCAATAAACAGTACATATCGTACTTAATATCATTCATCTTTATTGTTTAAATATAACATATCTATGGGGTAAAGTAAACATTTTAAAGTTTATTGTTCTTCCAGATTAGATATCTTTTGCTGGGATATTTGAAACCGAAAAAAACGAACGCGGTATATATTTGGGGCATACTTAAAAATGGTGGCGATACGACTTTCGTGGCATAGAGGCAGGTACACGCCTTGTATATCTCCTAAAAATTCGCACAGGTCGGCAAAAGAAAGTTGTTCGCGAAGCGATGGGGATAATAACTGCATCGCGTTTTGCGCATCCTGATACCGTACTGCTTCAAATAACGCAATACATAAAGCTTGCCCATCCGGATTGGCAGAAAGCTGCTCAATATGATAGGAAAACGGATCGTCGCGGTGAAGATTAATACGCAAACAACGCAGGCAAAATTCGCGGCATCCGCAAGGAACAGTCAGTTCAACGCCGTTTTCCAGAATACGGTAAGAATTGCATTGTTCGAGGAAAATGATGGAACGGGCTGAAATATCGGCGCAGAGCAAGAGAGTTTTTTCGTCTATCTGTCCCTCGGCAAATAAAAAATATTTCCCGTTAATACGGCGTACAAAAATACGAGCAGATTTAAGCGGAGCCTCGCTAAACATACACGCCAGTAGAGTTGTTCCGTTGTTATCGTAGAGTGCAAGATTAATTGTCTGATCCTGATAAATCTCTGCAACATATTGACTGTTATCTGCTGAAAAGCGAAACGAAGCAATACAGCAGGGGATACAGGGGGTAGGTAACAGAGGAGGTTTGATAATGACGGTACAGGCATTTTCCGGCAACAGATAAAGTTCAACTCTGCCGTCGTTTTCCAATATATTTGGATGCTCCTTGTCAAAATCCAGCATGCGGGCAATAGGAAGGTAGTAACCATAAGACGATTGGCAAATGGGTATAAATTCCAAATAGATATGCTGTTCTGTAATGTAGCGGCATAAATTAGGCGCTGGGGTTTGCCCGGCAAAGTCACCGTTAATGCGAATCATTCCCGGAATGTCACATTCTATTTTTAAAAGATTTAACTGCTCCATGAAAATCACCTCGTTTTTTTTCTAAATATTTATATGTAGAAGAAATAAAAAATAGAGGTAATTTAAAAATTTTGGGTATATACGGAAATTTATGTAAATAATATCTGTAATAAATAGCGTCGCAAACAGTATGGTAAAAATAAAGGAGGGAAAAAAGTGCAACAGGAATATCGGCAACGGCGCGGATGGAGTGAAGAGGAGAGGCAGGCATTGCTGGAAGCAGCGCAAAAAGCCGTGCAGGAGCACAGACCAATAAAGCATGTGTTTGAACAATTTGCAAGGAAAACCGGCAGAAGAGCTAATAGCATCCGTAATTACTACTATATGGAACAAAAACGATTGCAGCCTGATCGACGCCCTTCGTTTATTCCGTTTGATCAAAAGGAATTAGAAGATCTGTTGGAAGCAATGGCCGAAGGGCGGGCTCAAGGGAAATCAGTCCGAAAAATTGCACTGGAATTAAGCGGCGGTGACGAGCGGGGTATGCTTCGCTTTCAGAATAAATATCGCAGTATCCTCAAAAGAAATCCGCAGCTCATGCAGGGGAAACTAAAGGAATTGCTTGAAAAACAGCAAATAAATACACAAAAAAACGAAAGAGAAGCAATCTTGCAGGAAAAATTTCCGGCAGAAGTAAAAAGCCTTTTTTGCCGGTTAATATCTGCTGGAAAATACGGACAAATGCTCATCAATGGACTTAGCGGATTGTTGCAATATCAAAATCATAGTACGGAAATTGAGGAAACAATAAAAAAATTAATTAAAATTAATCAAGATTTTCTCAAACAGGATATCATGGAACAAATTTCAAGTTTGGAAGAGTACTCAATTTCTTTGCGAAAATGTATGGAAAATTTACAGAATGGATAAAACAGGAATAAACTAATTTAATGCCTCTTTGTTGAAAAAACGCATAAATTCGTGTATAATAGCAATCAAATTATTTTTTGGAGGCAGCCATGCGGATTTGCGTATACGGAGCGGCCAGTGCAGAGCTGGCCGATTGCTATTTGCAAGAGGCATATCGGTTTGGAGAGACGTTGGCAAAACATCAAATCGGATTGGTTTACGGCGCGGGAGCTTCTGGCGTAATGGGTGCGTTAGCACGTGGAGCAGATGCCAATGGCGGAGAAATTATTGGCGTTAGTCCGCAATTTTTTCGTGCTGATGGAATACTTTATGATCGATGTACAAAATTATTTTATACGCTTACAATGCGGCAGCGTAAGCAGAAAATGGAAGAACTTTCAGATGCGTTTGTTATGTTACCAGGCGGTATAGGGACTTTTGATGAGTTTTTTGAAATTCTTACGTTGAAGCAGTTAGGGCAGCACAAAAAACCGATTGCCATCCTTAATACATGCGGTTATTATGATACGTTGATGGCTTTTATGGAGCAGTCGATTGAACAGAAATTTATGAAGAAAACCTGTAAAGAACTCTATTTTATCAGCCGAAATATTGAAGAAGTATTGGACTATGTTAGTCAGGAAAAAGCCCCGCCTGTGTTATCGCGGGAGATTGGAGATTATAAGGAGATCCTTTTTGAAAGAAGGAAGTGAGGTAACAACAATGGATTTACAAACGAGAAATGAGATTGATGAAAAATATAAATGGAAACTGGAAGATATATTTGCAACAGATGAAGATTGGGAAAAAGAGTTTGCCAAAGCAGAAAAGATGATTCCCAAGTTAGAAGCGCAGAAGAAGTGTATTACAAAAGATGTCGGCAGTATGTTAAAAGGCCTTAAACTAATTGATCAGGCTTCACTGATGTTGGAACGTCTATATGTCTATGCACGTATGCGCAGAGATGAAGACGGGACCAATTCCATATATCAGGGCCTGTCTTCGCGGGCGCAGACTCTTGCTGTGAAGTTTTCTGCAGCATTGGCATTTTTAGAGCCATTATTGCTTTCTCTTGATGAACAGGTGTTGCAGAAATATATTGAAGCACCCGAACTGGCAGAATATGCGTTTATGCTCAACAATTTGAAACGATCTAAAGCATATGTTTTAGATGAGCATGGAGAAAAGTTGATGTCAATGGCAGGAGAGTTTTCTGATGGCGCACAAGAGATATTTACTATGCTGAATAATGCTGATTTGAAGTTTGGTAGCGTGGAACACCAAGGGCAGATTTATGAATTGACGCATGCAAAGTATATAGAACTTATGCAGAGTGAGGATCGCTCTTTGCGAGAAAAAGTATATAGAAAATTTTATGAGGCATTTTCCGGGCATATCAATACAATTGCGGCAATATATGATACTTCTGTGAAAAAAGATATTTTCTATGCGCGGGCACGCGGATATCAAAGTTCTCTGCAGAAAGCGCTTTTCGCCGATAATGTGCCGACAGAAGTTTATCACAATTTAATTGATACAGTGCACAATAACTTGGATGCAATGCATAATTATGTTAAATTACGTGCAGAGATATTAAAAATTGCGGATTTGCAGATGTATGATATTTATGCGCCGCTGGTCAGCGAAGTAGATGTTTCCTATTCTTATGAGCAGGCACAGCAGATTGTTTTGGATGCATTGTCTGTATTGGGAGAAGACTATGGTATGTTGCTAAAAAAAGCATACGCCGAAGGCTGGATTGATGTTTGGGAGACTCCTGGCAAGCGAAGCGGTGCATACTCCTGGGGAGTCTACGGTACGCATCCATATGTTTTGTTAAATCACAGGAAAGATTTGAACAGTGTTTTCACGTTAGCGCATGAGCTAGGGCATGCAATGCATACCTACTATTCGGATCAGGCACAGCCGTACCCACTTGCGGGATATGCGATTTTTGTAGCAGAAGTTGCGTCTACCGTAAATGAAATATTACTGACAAAATATTTTTTGCGCACGGTAAATGATCAAAAACTGCGCAAATATATCTTGAATCATTATATTGATCAGTTCCGTACAACGGTATTGCGCCAAACTATGTTTGCAGAATTCGAAATGAAAGCGCATGAGATGGCGGAGAGGGCAGAAGCATTGACTGTAGATTCTCTTAATCGGTTATATTTTTCACTTAACCAGCAGTATCATGGCAAATATATGGGAGATGATGACACTATTAGTTATGAGTGGGCGCGTATTCCTCATTTTTATACTGCATTTTATGTTTATAAATATGCAACGGGCTTTTCTTGTGCAGCAGCTATTGTAAGAAAACTTGAGAGTGAACCGGATATGCTTAAAAAATACAAACAGTTTTTATCTGCTGGCGGTAGTGATTATCCAATGGAGATTTTGAAAAAAGCAGGTATTGACGTTGGTCAGGCGGTACAGCTTTGTATGCAGGAATTTAGAGAGGCGTTGGCAGAGTTTGAAAAATTAAATGTTTAATCTGATAAAAATACCGACGAGTTTACTCGTCGGTATTTTTGCTGTCAGTTTATTTTGTATACGTTTTGCAGAGTGAAAGGGTACCATTATGCTCAGGTTCCGAAATGCGGATTTGTTGGGCGTAACAATGACTGTTTTGATTATAAATACAATCTGATACCGTACAGCTAATATAATCGCTTGGAATAACGGTATTCTGTTCGCTCATGCCGGCATGACGAGCCTGCATGCAAACCGCTGTAGCAGCGGCAGGCATTTGGTCACTCATTTGGCTGCGAAAAGAGCCGGATTTTGTGTAGGAATTGCAATAAGCATCTCCGTAACCCGGTCCTGCATAATATTGCACATCGATGGCTCCGCTTGCACATGCACCATCTTGATTATGAATACAGGAAAGGGAGTCACAGCAGATTCGCTCTATCAAAAAAATGAACGTTCCTTTTTTTCAAAATTTGCACACATGCTTTCGCATTTATGCATTACATTACTGCACGTGTTAGGTGCGCATGGTGCAATTTTTATGCAGTTAAGCTCACAATAGTGATCAGGCGAATTATGCAGGCAACTTTCGATCTGACAGCGAATTGTCTGTTGCTTCATATAAAACTACCTCCTTTTTGATGTGCTAAACATAGAATGTGTAAAGTAGAAAAAAATATGAGAAAATAGAACAATGTTTTTATTGGTAAAAAAACGAAATAAATTGTATTTTTATGTTTTTAAAAAATGAAAAAATTTACATAAATATGGTATAATTCTTATATCTGTCATGTAAAGGAGATTTTTTATGTTAAATGCAGTACAGATTGTGCTGACGTTATTGATTATGATGGCGGCGGGATATTATCTGACAGCAAAAGGTTTAATTACAGCGAAAGTATCGAGATTCTTATCCCAGTTTGTGTTGTGGGTAGGTGTGCCTGCCTCAACGCTTGACAATATGCTCGGCAGTTTTAGCGCAGAAATGCTTCAGGGCGCAGGATTGGCGATTTTAGCTCCGTTTTTAAGTAATTTTATTGGTTTTGTTGTTGCTATATTGTTTGCAAGGCTAATGAATGTCAGAGCCGGGCGCCGTGGTATTTTTTGCCTGATGTTTGCATTTTCAAATACGATTTTTATCGGGTTGCCTGTTTGTCAGGCTTTATTCGGTGAACAATCGATTCCGTATGCACTGTTTTATTATATAGGAAATACGACATTAGTCTGGACGATTGGCGTATATTATATTCAAAAAGACAATCCCGCGATTGCCTCACAAAAATTTTCTTTATGGGGTGCGTTGAAAAAAATGATTTCTCCTGGGATTGTCAGTTTTATTATTGCATTTATATTCGTCTTATTGCGTATTCAACTGCCGGAGTTTGCCATGAAGACCTTTAAATATCTTTCTGCTACTTGTACGCCGTTGGCGTTAATGTTTATCGGATATGTGATAAAAAATACTGAATTTAAGAATTTGCACTTTGAAAAAGATACTTGGGGAGTATTGTTGGGGCGTATTTTTCTGTCTCCGGTGCTATCTTATATGGCTTGTGCATTGCTTGGCGCACCGATTGAAATGAGCAAAGTATTTATCGTTCAAGCCGCAATGCCAGCAATGTCAAATGCGCCTATTCTTGCTGAAGCTTATGGATCAGATAGCAGATTTGGAGCGGAAACAATGGCGATTACAACGCTGCTCAGTTTGGTGACAATGCCGCTTATGATGCTGCTGTTCGAGTTTATTTTTTAAAGGAGGCGGAAGAGAAAAATGTTGAATGCGGTCCAGATTGTTGTTGCATTATTTATTGTAATAGGCATAGGCTATGTATTGGCAGCAAAGAATTGGATTGATGAAAAAACAGCCACATTCATTACAAAAACTATTGTTAGCTTTGGTGTGCCGGCGGCGGCGCTGGATAATATGACAAATTATTTTGACAGATCCATGCTGCTGGAGGCGCTGGTAGCAGTAGGCGTTGCTTTTGTCAGTATTTTATTCTGCCTTATTTTAGGAAGAGGGATCGCGGCGCTTTTTTCGGTAAAGAAGGAAAGAAGGGGTGTTTTTTCCGTGATGGTAGGTTGTGCAAATACGATTTTTATCGGCTTGCCAGTTTGCCAGTCGTTATTCGGGGAAGCGGCGGCCTCCTATGTTTTGGTTTATGATGTCGCTCATAGTTTAATTTTCTGGACATTGGGGATATATTTGATGAGCAAGGATGCAAAGTCAGAAAGCCAACCGTTCTTTTCTGCGAAGACAATAAAAAAGCTCTTTTCCCCAGGATTGTTTGGGTTGCTTTTTGCAATTTTAATTGTATTACTGGGAGTGGAGCTACCATTATTTGCAAAAAAGACATTCCAGTATTTTGGTGGATTATGTACACCGATGGCCCTTTTATATGTTGGTTATGTGCTTTATCGGACGGGACTGAAAAATTTGCGTTTGACGAGGGATATGGTGCTTGTCATATTAGGAAGAGTAATATTGGCTCCGGTGGTATTTTATTTTACAACCAAATTGGCTGGCTTACCGTCAGAGTTGAGCCAGGTTTTTATTGCAGTAGCCGCGATGCCGGTGATGAACAATACGCCGATAGCAGCAGGAGAATACGGATCGGATGAAGCTTTTGCTTCACAGTGCCTTGCGATAAGCATGATTTTAAGTCTATTGACGATGCCGCTTTTAATGCTGTTGTTTAATCAGCTATATTAAAATCTTAAAAGCCGTTAGACAAGGGAAGGGAATTGATTGTATCAATATGGAGCGTTTTGGGGTGATACTTGCTTGAAAAAGGTTGCGTGAAATAGACGATGCAATACTGATAAAAGAAAAGCTATGATATGATGATCGGGCCTGCGGACAAAACGCTGTAAAGTATAGTTGAATTTACGGGAGATGATTGCGGTGAATATGTGGAGATTTCAAAATAAAGATGCGCAAGAGGTCTCTTTATAAATAATAAAAACGCTCAGAACGATTAATATTAAAGATTATATTTCTAATGATATTGAGAAACAGAGAAAGAGGTAAAAAATTTGTAGTCGTGTAATATCATGGAGTGAGCGAAACAAATGTATTTTTGATATTGAACGCGTCTATGATAGGAATTGTTAGGTATGATGCGGTCAGTACATATTTGGGTAAGAAAGATGAAAGTAGCCTATTGGCTGTTTTTGCCCTACTAGAATATCAGGGAAAGGGAGTTAAGAAAAATTATTTAACCTGTTGAACAAGGACAGGACGGATTTTTTTAGAGCAAAAAAATTGGAGTGCCTGCTTTAATTACGGGAACATCTTTTTACGGAAATGGGATATGAAATAGAAGAAACTGATGAGAAAGAGCTATTACGATCAGAAAAATTTTGGTAAATTTCCCATTGACGGCTTTTAGAATAAAGAAAACCCTCCTGGCTGGATTCAGACAGGAGGGTTTTTCTATCAATCTATCTAGCTGATGGTATTTTATTGAACCGGTTTAAGAACAATATTAACAATTCGCCCGGGAATAACAATGAGTTTAACAACATTCATTCCTTCAAAGTAGGAAGGATATGTTTGGCGAACATACTGTTCAACCTGATCACGAGTAAAATCCGAGGGGACGGAAAACCGTTCTTTTACTTTTCCGTTAATTTGTAAGGGATAGACAGTCTCTTCTTTATGCAGCATTTTTTCTTCGTAAGAAGGGAAAGATTCATTAAAAATACTGTATTTTCCGCCTATTCGTTCCCATAATTCTTCGGAAAAATGCGGTGCAAACGGCGCTAAAAGAAGGATAAGCGTACGCACACATTCTTTGGCAAAAGTAATATCGAAGTCACCTTCCGTATATTTATAAAGTGCATTTGTCAATTCCATCATGCGGGCAATTGCCGTGTTATATGAAAATGCGGCCAAATCTTGATCGACAGCCTTAATTGTGCGGTGCAGAACAAAAGAGAGATCTTTGTTATCTTTTATAGGCTGATCATGATCTGAAGATGCAGAGTAAACTCGATCAACCAAGCGTTCTACTCGATCAAGGTATCTCGCTACGGATTTAATTCCGCCGTCATTCCAGGGGCCACCTTCAATATAGGCAAAGCCAAAACCAAGATACATGCGGAAAACATCTGAACCAAATTTTTGGACATATGTATCGGGAGAGATAAAATTTCCTTTGGATTTGCTCATTTTTTCCCCATCCGGTCCGAGAATAGTTCCCTGATGTACTAAAGAAAGGAAAGGTTCATCAAAGTTTAAATATCCCATATCGCGGAATGCTTTGGTAAAGAAACGGGAATATAATAAATGCATACAAGCATGCTCAGCGCCGCCAATGTATTTGTCGACAGGGAGCAGGCGATTAATGATTGCGGGATCCCAAGCCATGTTGGCATTCTTATTATCTGGATATCTAAGAAAATACCATGAGGAGCAAACAAAAGTATCCATTGTATCGGGATCGCGTTTGGCATCTGCACCGCAAACAGGGCATTTACAATTCATAAATCCTTCATGTTTAGCAAGAGGTGAGGTGCCGTCCGGTGTAAAATCAACGTCATAAGGAAGTTCAACGGGAAGATCCTTTTCGGGTACAGGAACATCACCGCAATGCGGACAATGAATAATCGGGATAGGCGCACCCCAATATCTTTGCCTGGAGATCAACCAGTCGCGCAGTCGATAAATTGTTTTAAAGTTACCTTTTCCTATTGTATTTAAATACTCAGTAACTGCCTTTTTGCCTTCTGTTACGCAAAGTCCGTCAAAATGATTGCTGTTGACTAAAACACCTTCATAATCACAAAAAGGCAATGAATCATCCTGATCTGGATGCTTTTTTGCAATGACGCGTTCGATAGGCAGACCGTATTTGGTGGCAAATTCAAAATCTCGCTCATCATGGGCAGGAACAGCCATCACAACGCCGGTTCCATAGCTGGCAAGCACATAGTCGGCTGCCCAGATGGGTACCTTACGCCCGTTAATCGGATTAATCGCATAAGAACCTGTAAATACACCGGTTTTTTCCCGAGTGGTAGAAAGACGGTCTATTTCACTGGCTTTTGCGGCATAGGCTTTGTATTCCTCAACTGCTTGCTTTTGCTCCGGGGTTGTCAGAGAATCAACAAGTGCATGCTCGGGAGAGATAACAACATAGGTACACCCGTATAACGTATCGGCACGTGTTGTAAATACAGAGAAGTGTCCTCCACCTACAATGTCAAAAATAATTTCGCTCCCGGTAGATTTGCCGATCCAGTTTTTTTGCATTAATTTGGTTTTTTCCGGCCAATCTAATGAATCGAGGCCGGAAAGAAGTTCCTCGGCATATTGTGTAATTTTAAAGAACCATTGCGTTAAATGTTTGCGTGTAACCGGTGTGTGGCAACGTTCGCATTCTCCATTGACTACCTGTTCATTGGCTAATACGGTATTGCACTTCGGACACCAGTTGACCGGAGCAGCAGCTCGGTAGGCGAGTCCGTTTTTATATAATTGTAAGAAACACCATTGCGTCCATTTATAGTATTCGGGCATGCAGGTTTTGACCTCATAATCCCAATCAAAAGAAGCTCCCATGGCTTTTAATTGATGCTCCATGGTATTGATATTAGCGATAGTGGAATCCTTTGGGTGAATGCCGGTTTTAATGGCATAATTTTCGGCAGGAAGCCCAAATGCATCAAACCCCATGGGATGGAACACATTGTACCCTTTCATACGAAGATAACGTGCATAGCTATCGGCCAGACCGTAATTATACCAGTGACCTACATGTAATTTGGCACCGGAGGGATAAGAAAACATTTCCAGAACATATTTTTTGGGCTTGTTACTTTGCTTGTCAAAATGATATAATTTGGTATCTGCCCAAATCTTTTGCCATTTTTTTTCGATTTCAGGTAAATTCAAGTTTGCTTGACACTCCTTTAATCGCTGATTGTGCAAAAATGCGCAGCAGCTTGAATTTATGTATAAACATAAATATGATATAAATTGATATTTTTTATATAAATTTAATATTATAATATGGTGTCTTCTTTGTCAATAAATCATGTTCTGATCATAAAAACTTTGTGTTTTTTCTGGATTTAGAGAGAGGAAAAGAAGAAGGAAAAATCGGAATTCTGCGTTTGGAATTTCAAGAAAAAAAGTTGAAGATACGAAAAGCTTATGATATAGTATTAACAGTATTGTAAATCAAAAGATAGATTTTATAGATGAATATACAAGAGCATACGCGCCTAAAGAAGATTCGCTTTTGCGGCGCTGTGTGGAAGGATGTAGTATGGAAGGAAAATTTGAACACGTTGGAATAGAAGTGCCGGAAATATTGTTGCCGGATAAAAAGGTCAATATGCGGAAATGGGCGGTGATCGCATGCGATCAGTATACGACAAACGAAGCTTATTGGCATGAAGTTGAGCGAATTGTAGGTGGAAGTCCGTCTACTTTGCATATTATGCTTCCGGAAATTTATTTGCAGGCACCAGATCGGGATGAACGCATTGCCAGTACAAAAGATATTATGGCTCGCTACATTGACGATGGCATTTTAACGTTGTTGCCAAAGGGCTTTATTCTTGTGGAGAGAACAGTGCGTGGAAGGACAAGAAAAGGGCTGATGGTTCTTGTAGACCTTGAAGAATTTGATGAGGATCCTTTCAAAAAGGCGCAGATTCGGGCGAGCGAAGAAGTGTTAGAAGAGAGAGTACAGGCTCGTATGGATATTCGCAGAGGTGCGGAGTTGGAAATGCCGCATATTTTTCTGCTTATGGACGATCCGCAGAACAAAGTTATTGAGCCGGTTTGGAAAAGACGCGATTCTTTTACCAAGTTATATGATGTTGATCTGATGCTGCATGGTGGCAGAGCAACAGGTTATCTGATAGAGGATAAGAATATTGAAGAGGAAATTCTTTACCAGCTTTCACAGCTCAAAACCAGAGAAGGTATGCGTTTCTGCGTGGGCGACGGGAACCATTCTTTAGCTACGGCAAAAGCCATATGGGAAGAAGCAAAACATTCGTTAAGCAAGGAGGAACAAAAGGATCATCCGTTGCGTTATGCGATGTGTGAACTAGTCAATTTGTATGATCCGGCAATGGCTTTGCTTCCCATTCACAGGATTATTTCGGGCGTTAGCTCTTCTATGTGTATTCAATATGTTGTAGATCATTTGAACTCGGTAGGTGCAGATGCAAGATTGGTATTTTCTAGAAGAAAGCCTTCTCAGCAGATGACAGAGGCGCCGGAAGTGATTTTTTTCACTAGCAAGAGCAGTTCGGGGCGGATTGAAATCAATTCACCTTCAGCAAAAATGCTTGTAGAACAATTACAACCTGTTTTGGAAGACTTTGTACGGGAATATCCTCTGGCAAAGTTGGAATATGTACATGGAGACGAGGAGTTTGAACGTGTAACGCAGGAATATGATACTCTTGGTTTTGTTATGCCGGCGATGAACAAAGAAACCTTTTTTGATGAACTTTCGGCAATGGGTGTATTCCCGAAGAAGTGTTTTTCGCTTGGAGAAGCAAATGAAAAGCGTTATTATATTGAATGCCGCTTGCTGACGGAGCATGAGGAAGAGGAAGAACTCGAACAACAGCAGGAACAGAGTTCTTCTGCAGCTGAAGACCCCACTAGGCAAGGGGAGGAAATTGAAGAGCTTTTTGAACAAGAACAGGTGAACTCACAGAAATTAAAAGAATTCAAAATATCCAATTTATTTAAGAAAAAATCGGAATGAATTCGATTGCAATTTTGAATGACAATCAGGGCAAGTAAGGAGCTATTATGAAAATAAAGGTGGCAAAATTCGGCGGGACATCTCTTGCAGATGCTATACAGATCGCCAAGGTGAAAAAAATCATTATGGCTGATCCGGCACGCCGTTATATCGTGCCTTCCGCACCGGGCAAATCCGCAATTTATGATGTTAAAGTGACGGATCTGTTGTATGGATTGGAAAATGCAATCGAAAAAGGGGATGACTATCTGCCTTTTTATCGGCAAATTTATTCACGCTTTATTGATATTAAACAGCAACTGGGGCTGGAAACAAATATTGAAAGTGAATTAGAAAAAATTTTACGCGACCTGCTTAATGGAGAAGGCGTGGATTATGCAGCTAGTCGTGGAGAATATTTAAATGGGATGCTGATTGCAGATTATCTTGGTTATACGTTTATTGATGCTGCGGAAGTGATTCTTTTTGATAAGCGCGGAAAATATGACGAAAAAGCAACTGAAAGAGTTCTTTCGGACAGATTAAGCCATTTAGAACACGCGGTGATTCCTGGATTTTACGGCAGTATGCCAAATGGTTCAATAAAAACTTTTTCACGCGGTGGCTCAGATGTGACTGGGGCTATTGTTTCGGCTGCGGTTCGCGCGGATCTTTATGAAAATTGGACGGATGTTTCCGGATTTTATATGGCAGATCCACGCATTGTAAAGCATGCCAAAAAAGTTGAGTCGGTCACATATCGTGAATTAAGGGAACTAAGTTATATGGGAGCAGCAGTTTTGCACGAGGATTCAATTTTCCCTGTATATAAATATGCTATTCCGATTAATGTGAGGAACACAAATGAGCCTGAAACGCCGGGAACGATGATTATTCCGACCATTGAAAATTATGATGGCCCTCCGGTAACAGGTATTGCGGGTAAGAAGAATTTTACTATTATTTCGATTGAAAAAAATGGAATGAATTCAGAACTGGGCTTTGGAAGAAAAGTGCTGGCATGTATTGAAAAATACGGCATTCCTTTTGAACATATGCCTTCGAGTATTGATACATTATGCGTTGTTTTAGAAGACGCAAAAGTCAAAGATAATATCAATGATATTGTTGATGACATCCATCGTACATGCGAACCTGACAGTGTGGAAATTGTACGTAATTTGGCTTTGATTGCCACAGTTGGTAAGCGTATGCGGGAGAGTATCGGCACGGCCGCGGCATTATTTACGGCACTGGCGAAAGCAAATATAAATATTCGTATGATTGATCAGGGCTCAAGTGAGATGAATATCATTGTAGGTGTAAAAAATGAAGATTTTGAACGAACAATGAATGCGATTCATGATGCATTTGCTTTATAGCGAATCTGTTGTAAGACAGTGAATGAATTAAAGCGCAAGGAAATAAATCCTTGCGCTTTTTTTGTAGAAAAAATTCGAGTTTGGGAAAAGAAAACGAGTCCAGGGAGGAATTAATTATACTTTCTAGAATAATCTATAGTTCTGTTTTCAACTGTTAATTTATTATATCATTAATAAGCATAAGCTGATAAAAAGATAAATATATATTTGAAAGGAACAGAGTAGAATACAACGATAAGTAGTTTTTTGATAATGTTACTAAGCTATTACGGAAATAATAAAAAAATAAAACAAAAAAATATAACTAATTAGGCAGGGAATTAAAAAAAAAAGCAGAATAAATAAAATAAAAAAGATATTTACAAAAGAATTTGACAATTTGACTAAGAGAGGTGTTCAAAATGCAGCAGTATCAGCAAAAAGTGTGGGAGCTGCCGTGTTATTTATTTCATCAGGGAAGAAATTTTCGTGCGTATGAGTTTCTGGGCGCACATCCATATAATAGAAACGGCGAAAAAGGAATCTGTTTTCGTGTATGGGCGCCCCGAGCAAAGAAAGTAAGCCTAGTTGGTGATTTTAATGATTGGCAGCCTCAGGCAACGCCAATGAAGCAAATACAAGGGCAGGGAATCTGGGAAGTTTGTATTGCAGATCTTCCGCAATATGCCTTATATAAATATGCGGTTGAAACCGATAAGGGAGATATTCTTTTTAAAGCCGATCCATTTGCTTTTTATAGTGAAACACAAGGGGGAACAGCGTCAAAATATTATCATCCCGATGAGCCATATGCCTGGAAAGATGATTCTTATCTTCAATGGCGCCGCAGCCGGAATCCTTATGCTTCCCCAATGAATATTTACGAAGTACACTTGGGTTCGTGGAAACAGAAAAAAGATGGAACGGCTTTTACGTACCGGGAATAGGCAGACAGGCGTATACCGTAGGCCAAATCAATGGGGTATACACACTTGGAACTCTTACCCGTCATGGAATATCCGTTTGATGGATCTTGGGGATATCAGATTTGCGGATATTATAGCGTAACGGCACGTTACGGTACACCTGAAGATTTTCGTTATTTTATCGATTGCGCTCACCAAAGTGGTCTGGGCATAATTTTGGATTGGGTACCTGCACATTTTCCAAAGGATGCGCATGGTTTAATTAATTTTGATGGTTATCCGCTTTATGAAGATGCAAATCCATTAAGGCAGGAACACCGCAGTTGGGGTACGCGTGTATTTGATTATGGGCGCCCGGAGGTCGTTTCATTTTTGGTTTCAAATGCGATGTTCTGGCTGGATCAATATCATGTAGATGGACTTCGGGTAGATGCAGTTGCCGCTATGCTCTACTTAGATTATGACAGAAAAGATGGTGAATGGGCACCAAATCAGTATGGCGGAAAGGAAAATCTAGAAGCAATTCATTTTTTAAAGACATTGAATAAAGAAGTGTTGACTGCATATCCTGATGCGCTGATGATTGCAGAGGAATCGACTGCATGGGCAATGGTAACACAGCCTCCGGAAAACGGCGGCCTCGGTTTTAATTTTAAATGGGATATGGGATGGATGAATGATACCCTATCCTATATGCAAACAGATCCGTATTTTCGCCAATATGCTCATGAAAAGCTAACTTTTCCGATGATGTATGCATTTAGTGAAAATTATATTTTGCCGATTTCTCACGATGAAGTGGTGCATGGTAAACGCTCCCTTCTTGATAAAATGCCTGGAGAGTATGCGCAGAAATTTGCAAATGACCGTGCATTTGCCGTGTATATGATGACACGGCCAGGAAAGAAACTCATGTTTATGGGTGCTGAGTTTGGGCAGTTTAAAGAATGGGCTTATCGCGAAGGGCTGGATTTCTTGTTGCTGGATTTTGAGATGCATCGTAAATTAAAAGATTTTTATCAAGAACTTAATCTAATCTATTTAAAAAAACCGCAACTTTGGGAAAATGATCAAAATTGGGAGGGATTCCAATGGGTAGAAGCAAATGATCGGGAAAATAACTGTTGTGTATATCGCAGGATGGATTTGCAGGGAAATGAGCTGTTGGTTGCTATTAATTTTTCGCCAATAAAACGAGAAAATTATCGTATTTCTTTAACAGGACCGGAAGAGTATACATGCATTATTAATTCAGATGAGGAAAGATTTGGCGGTACTGGGGTAAACGCAGGAACACTCTTACCGCAAAAACAAAATAAAGAAACATATGACGTAGAGGTTACTTTGCCGCCTATGGGTGCAATTATTTGGGAAAAAAAGAAAAAATGCACAAAAAATAGACGGAAGAAAATATAGTTTGTAATTAATGGTTATTGGGAAAGGCAGGATGTAATCAATATGCGCAAGAAACAATGTGTGGCAATGCTGCTAGCCGGAGGGCAGGGCAGCAGGCTTTATGCCTTGACATCTAAAGTGGCAAAACCGGCGGTTTATTTTGGAAGCAAATATCGAATTATCGATTTTCCGCTTTCCAATTGTATTAACTCGGGAATTGATACGGTCGGTGTACTTACACAATACCAGCCGCTGGAGTTAAATGATTATATTGGAAATGGAGAACCGTGGGATTTGGATCGTACTTATGGTGGAGTACATATTTTGCCACCCTATCAGCGCAGCAGGGGGGGAGATTGGTATAAAGGGACGGCAAATGCAATTTATCAGAATATTGGTTTTATTGAACGCTATGATCCGGACTATGTGCTGATTTTGTCAGGCGACCATATTTATAAAATGGACTATTCTAAAATGCTTGAATTTCATAAACAAAAACAGGCAGATTGCACAATTGCAGTTATCCAAGTCTCCTTAAAAGAAGCCAGCCGTTTTGGAATTATGAATGCCGACGAAGAGGAACGGATCTACGAATTTGAAGAAAAGCCACCCAAACCAAAGAGCACGAAAGCTTCTATGGGGGTTTATATTTTTAGTAAAGATGCATTATTTCAATATTTAAAATCCGATGAAGAAGATAAAAAATCGGTTAAAGATTTTGGTAAAAACATTATTCCTGCGATGTTAAATGATGGCAAGAGGTTGTTTGCTTACGAATTTAGCGGATATTGGAAAGATGTTGGAACGATTACATCTTTATGGGAAGCTAATATGGATTTATTAGGCGAACGCCCGGTATTGGAACTTGGCGATCCTAACTGGAAAATTTATTATAGGCATAAACCGGAAAATCCTCATTATGTTGGATTGGAGGCAAAAGTACGAAACAGCGTACTAGCAGAAGGGTGCGAGATCTATGGGACAGTAGAGAATTCTGTTCTTTTTTCAAATATTATTGTGGAAAAAGGTGCGGTGATTCGCGACAGTGTAATTATGAGCAATTGCTCAGTTAGGGCAGGTGCGCGTATTGAGTATGCAATTTTAGATTCCAATGTTGCTGTAGGAGAAAATGCTCGTATCGGAGAAAGCATACAAGATGCAACGGGGATTGCCGTAGTGGCATCAGGTGTCGCTATTGGAGAAAAAACAGTAGTGGAATCCGGAAAAATGGTTACGGAAGATGTAAAGTGAGGAGAACGCCATGTCTGCAATAGGAATTATTTTTTCAAATATACATGATCATACAGTCCCTGAACTGACTCGGGGCAGGACAATGGCATCCATTCCTTTTGGAGGTCGCTATCGGCTGATTGATTTTGTGTTGTCAACGATGGTTAACGCAGGATTGGAAACCATAGGTGTAATTACAAAAACAAATTATCAAAGTTTGATGAACCATATTGGGCGTGGGAAAGATTGGGATTTGGATCGTAAAACCGGAGGATTAATGGTTTTACCGCCGTTTGGTCATCAGGATAACAACCGGCTTTATACTAATCGCCTTGAGGCTTTAAAAGGAGTGCTTGGTATTTTGCGCAAATCCAATGAAGAATATGTTGTTATGGCGGATTGCGATATTATTGCCAACTTTGATTTGGCTTCGGCAATTCAAAAGCATATCGAGAGCAATGCGGATTTAACGGTTATTTATAAAAAAGCAACTTTATGTGGTGATTCAAAACGGACAAACAAGATTTTAAGACTTGACGATTCTGGGCGTGTTCGCGATATTGCAATGTATCAGGGGGCGCATGGAGAAGTTAATTTGTCAATGGATATCTGGATTGTGGGAAGAACATATTTGTTGGGAATTCTAGAAGATGCGATTGCACACGGTTATTCAAGTCTCACTAGAGAGGTTTTGGCACCAAACTTGGATACCATTTATGTGCAAGGTTATGAACATACGGGTTATTATTGTTGCGTTGATTCTATGAAAGCCTATATGGAAGGAAATTTAAAACTACTGGATCGCATGGTTCGCCGGGAATTGTTTGATACCGAAGATCGCCCGATATTTACTAAAGTAAAGGACTCTCCGCCAACTAAATATGGCAGTGAAGCCAGTGTAAAAAACTCAATGGTGGCAGACGGCTGTATTGTTGAAGGTACAGTGGAAAATTCAGTATTATTTCGCGGTGTAAAAATTGGACGGAATACTATTGTACGCAACAGTGTTTTAATGCAGGATACCATTACAGGGGATAATGTTTCATTAAATTATATTGTTACAGATAAACGTGTTGTTATTAAAGATGCCCGTGTGTTATCTGGGCACGCAACACATCCGTTTTTTATTAATAAGGATAGTTTAATTTAAGTAAGCGATATAAATGTAAGGCAGGAAAAAAGATGAAAAAGACAAAAAAGAAAATATTATTTGCAGCAGCAGAAGCTTTCCCTTTTGCTGCTACAGGCGGTTTGGGAGAAGTAGCGGGCTCGCTGCCAAGTGCACTATGTGCTACAGATAAATATGATGTACGGGTAATTATGCCTTTATATGGAGAAGTTGAACAATATTGGCGTGAACAAATGCGCTATATAGGAAACCTCCAAGTAGAACTGGCTTGGCGGAAGCAATATTGCGGGCTGTTTGAATTAGATTATAATGGAGTAATCTATTACTTTATTGATAATGAATATTATTTTAAACGCCCTAATGGCTTATATGGATACTATGATGATGCGGAAAGATATGCTTTTTTCTGTAAAGCGGTACTTGATTGCTTGCCTTTGATGAATTTTGCTCCGGATATTATACATGCGAATGATTGGCAATGCGCGCTTATTCCTGTATACTTGACCTACCGCTATTATTATCCGCAAATAAGGACAGTTTTTACCATACATAATGTAGAATACCAAGGTAAATACGGAAAGGAAATTCTTGGCGATGTATTTGCTCTTCCACCAGAGGCGGTATCTGTTTTGGAATACCATGGATGTTTGAATCTGATGAAAGGCGCTTTGGAATGCTCGGATATTATCAGTACGGTTAGCGCATCCTATGCACAGGAACTGCATAGTGCGGAGTATGCTCATGGCCTGGAACAAATTATCCAGAGAAACAGTCATAAAATGCGGGGCATCTTAAATGGGATTAATGTTGACGGTTACGATCCCCAATTTGATTCGGCTCTTTTTTGTAACTATTCTTCTAAAAATATGGAAGGAAAAGAGATTAATAAAACAGAACTGCAAAAACTGGCAGGTCTTTGGCAGCAAAAGGATATACCCCTGATTGCCGTAGTAAGCAGATTGGTTTCGCATAAAGGGATAGAATTGATTTGCAGGGCGGCGGAAGGGTTGCTGCAAAGCCAAGTGCAAATTGTCGTATTGGGAAAGGGAGATATACATTATGAAGATTGGCTTAGATCTTTGCAAAACCGATTTCCCGGTAAAATGGCAGCGATGATTACTTATAATAATGATCTTTCCCGGAAGGTTTATGCAGGAGCAGATTTATTTTTAATGCCGTCTAAAAGTGAACCATGTGGCCTTTCTCAAATGATTGCCTGCCGTTACGGAACAGTGCCGATTGTGCGGGCGACGGGCGGTTTAAAGGATTCTATACAGGATTATGCTGATCAAGGTACGGGCTTTTTGTTCGGCCCGTATACAACGGAGGCGCTCTTGCAGACAGTATATCGCGCAATGGAAATATATCATGATGTAGATGCATGGGAAAAATTGAAGAAAAAAGATATGGAACAGGATTTTAGTTGGGCTAAATCGGCGCAGGCCTATGGCGAGATGTATGATAATTTGCGCGCCAGTAGTTGAAAAGCGGTTGTTATGTGTAACAATCAGAAAGCGAGAGAAGAAATAACATGCAACACATGACTAAAGGAGATGTAAAACAAAAGCTGCAGGAAACTCTTTCAATTTATTTTGGCAGTAATTTAAAAGAGGCATCGCAAGAACAGTTATATAAAGCTTCTGCCATGATCGTCCGTGAAATTTTATTAGAGAAACGGAGCAAATTTCGAAAAAAAGTAAATAAGCAGGATGCAAAACAGGTCTACTATTTATGTATGGAATTTCTGGTTGGGCGGTCATTAAAAAATAATTTATATAATCTCGGACTTACCGGTGCGTTTCGCGAAGCATTGTGTGATATCGGTGTAGAACTTGAAGACTTATACGATCAGGAACCGGATGCAGGCTTGGGAAACGGCGGTTTGGGCAGATTAGCGGCGTGTTATATGGACTCGCTGGCAACTCTGGGTTATGCGGCAACAGGGTTTTCTATCCGCTTTGAATATGGACTGTTTAAACAGAAATTAGTTGATGGCTGGCAGATAGAAATGCCTGATATTTGGCTGCCCGGAGGGCAGGTATGGCTTGTTCCGCGTACGGATATATCTTTTCAGGTGCGCTTTAATGGGCGGATAGAAGAGCAGTGGACAGCGCAGGGATTAAAGATTCATCATGTTGATTGCGATGAAGTAGAAGCAGTTCCCTATGATATGATGATTTCGGGAGAAAATTCTGAGGCGATCACGTTGTTGCGCTTATGGCGGGCTAGAGATATCAGCAATTTTGATATGGAATCTTTTGCAAATGGAGATTATGTTAGAGCAACGCTGGAAAATACATCGGCAGAAATGATATCTAAAGTGTTGTATCCGGCGGATAATCATTTTGAAGGGAAATCGTTGCGATTAAAGCAACAATATTTTCTTGTTTCCGCATCAATACAAAATATCTTTCATGACTATATTACAACGCACGGTTCTTTAGATCATTTTGCTGATAAAGTTGCGATTCATATCAATGATACGCATCCGGCATTGTGTATTCCGGAAATCATGCGGATTTTGATGGATGAATATCATTATAGCTGGGAAGCTGCATTTGATGTTGTAAAGAAGACAGTAGCCTACACAAATCATACGGTTATGGCAGAAGCGTTGGAAAAGTGGCCAGAAGATTTAGTACAACGGCGCTTACCCCGAATTTGGGCGATCCTGCATGAACTAAATGAACGTTTTTGTGGAGAACTATGGCAACGTTATCCGGGAGATTGGGAACGTATTGAACGTATGGCAGTGCTTTCTAAAGGTCAAGTGCGTATGGCCAATCTGAGTGTAATCGGTTCGCACACAGTAAATGGAGTATCAGCGCTGCACTCGGATATTTTACGAAAAGATGTATTTCGCGATTTTGCCGAATTGACACCTGATAAGTTTACAAATGTTACAAACGGTATTGCACACCGGCGATGGTTATGCCAATCTAACCCGGGATTGACGGCTCTTCTTGACGAGTGTATCGGACCGGATTATCGTAAAAAACCTGAGCATTTGAGCCGTTTTTTACAGTATCAATCGGATCAGAGCATATTAAAACGCTTAGAAGAAATCAAAAAAAAGAATAAAATTTACTTTGCTAATCAAGTCGCTAAAAAAGCAGGAATCTTGCCTGATCCAGATTCGATATTTATTGTACAGGCAAAACGCCTGCATGAATATAAACGACAGTTGCTTAACGCTTTGCGTATCATATCGCGGTATCAGATGCTGCTGGATAATCCGGAGATGGAAATGCGGCCAGAAACTTATTTTTTTGCGGCAAAGGCGGCGCCAGGATATGATATGGCTAAGCAAATTATTAAGCTGATCAGCTATTTGAGTAAAGAGATTGAAGCACATCCTAAAATTGCACAGAAGCTTAGAGTGATTTTTTTAGAAAATTATTGTGCAACGATGGCAGAACAGATGATGCCTGCTGCAGAAATCAGTGAACAAATCTCGTTGGCAGGTAAGGAAGGCTCTGGTACGGGTAATATGAAGTTAATGATTAACGGAGCCCTCACTATGGGAACAATGGATGGTGCTAATGTTGAAATCAGCCAAAGAGTCGGTTTAGAAAATATTTTTATTTTCGGTCTGCGTGCAGATCAGGTAGAAGATGTTTGGCGGCGTGGCTATTCGCCAACGCATTATTATCAGCAGGATGCACGGCTGAAACAGGCGATAGATCGTTTGTTGCAAGGATTTTGCGGAGTAGATTTTTCAAATATACATCATTATCTGATGGTAGGGAATTATGGCGTGGCAGACCCATACATGTGTATGGCAGATTTTACGGACTATTGCCGTGCGCACGATCTGGCAGCAGAGGTATATAATAACCGCATGCAGTGGAATAAGATGTCATTAATTAACATTGCTTCTGCAGGAAAATTTGCTGCGGATCGGGCTGTGCGCGAATATGCTGATCGCATTTGGCATATTCGACCGATAAAATAACAATGGAAAGAGTTTGTTAATTAGGAGTATATATGGAGAAACAGATTATTTTCTATTCCCGGCAATCCGCTTTTCGTCATCCGCTCGGCGCGGTTGAGGAGGGCCAGGAAATCTCTGTACAGTTGCGCTTATCACGTCGTTTGGGCGTGATAAGTGTAAACACAATCTTATGTGATGATGCAAATGGCACTAGAACGGTATATCCGCTTTACTGGATAGGGATGAAAGATGAGTATGATTGCTATCAGGGTAAAATTCCTGCTCAGGCTGCGGGGCTATATTGGTATTTTTTCCAGATAAATGGTGTATCGGGAAAAATCTATGCCGGGCGTCAAGGCAGAGAAGCTGTTTTAACAACAGATCCTGCTGCGTGGCAACTTAGCGTATATCGGGCAGAATATAAAACGCCAAACTGGATTAAGGGAGGATTGTTCTATCATATTTTTGTCGATCGGTTTAATCGTGCGGGAGATACACCAATACGTCGAGATGTTCGTATGCATACAGATTGGTATGAACGGCCGGATTACCTGCCCGATGCGCAGGGAGAAATTAAAAATCAAGATTTCTTTGGAGGAAATTTAGCCGGCATTGCAGCAAAGTTGCGGTATCTTAGTAGCCTGGGGGTAACCTGTTTGTATTTAAGTCCGATTTTTGAAGCAAATTCAAATCATAAATACGATACAGCGGATTATTTGCATATAGATCCAATGTTTGGAAATCAAGAAGATTTTGAGAAACTTTGCGAAAAGGCAAAGATGTACGGAATTCGCATAATATTAGACGGCGTTTTTAATCATACTGGATCGGATTCAATTTACTTTAACAAAAATGCGAGATATCCTGAAATTGGAGCCTATCAGTCAAAAGATTCTCGTTATTATCCATGGTATTGTTTTACAAAATATCCTGAAGAATATGAAAGCTGGTGGGGAATAAAGACTCTGCCGCAGATTAATGAGAATAATGAGGATTACCAATCCTTTATTTGCGCGAAACAGGGTGTTGTACGGAAATGGTTGAAAGCCGGTGCTTCTGGATGGAGATTAGATGTTGCAGATGAACTTCCGGATATTTTTATTGAAAAACTGCGCAAGGCAACGCATGAGCAAAAGGAGGACAGCCTGCTGATCGGCGAAGTTTGGGAAGATGCCTCAAATAAGATAGCATATGGAAGGCGGCGTCATTATTTTGAAGGAGAGCAACTGGACGGAGTGATGAATTATCCGCTTCGCAGTGCATTGTTAAATTTTTTACTTTATCATAACGCACAGGATTTAGCAGAAACGTTGGAGAATATTTGTGAAAATTATCCTAAGCCGGCGATTCACTGTCTGATGAACGGCTTGGGGACGCATGATACGCCGCGTGTTCTTACTGTACTTTCAGGTCAGGAAATTCCGAAAAGCCGGGAAGGGCAAGCGGAATTTTATCTTAATCAACAACAATATGCGAAGGCTGAGACTTTGCTTCGCCATGCGGCATTATTGCAGATGTTTCTACCGGGAGTTCCATGTATATACTATGGTGATGAAGCAGGGATGCAGGGTGGATCAGATCCTTTTAACCGTGCTTGTTACCCGTGGAAACGAGAAAATGCTAAATTGCTTTTATGGTATAAAAAGCTGGGAAAATTAAGAAAAGAGTTACCTGTATTAAAGCAAGGAGATTATCGAACCATTATAGCGAAAGACGGATGTTTTGTTTTTGAACGACAAAATCATTATGGAACACTGTTGGCAGGAGTAAATCTTTCGGATAAAGAAATTATTTTGCCTTTGGAGAGATATTTTGAAAATCTGTTGACGGGTAAACCAAAAAAGGAGTTTGTTCTTAAGCCGAATAATAGTGCAATATATTATTCTAAATTACCGCAGAACCATATAGATGGGTTTTTTATGATGGAAAAATAAGATAAAATATAGCGTAAGAAAGTAAATCGATAAGAGAGGAAAAAAGAAATGACTTATCAACAGGCATATGAAGCTTGGCTGAACAGCCCGGCTGTAGATGAACAGACAAAGCAGGAACTGCGTCGATTGGGATCGGATGAAAGGCAAAAAGAATATAGGTTTATGAAAATGCTTGATTTTGGTACAGCCGGTTTGCGTGGAATTCTGGGCGCAGGGTTGAATATGATGAACATTTACACTGTCCGCTATGCGACGCAGGGATTGGCAGATTTAATCATCCAGTGTAGCGGGCAGGAACGTGGTGTATGTATCGCCTATGACAGCCGCCATATGAGTAAAGAATTTGCAATGGAGGCTGCATGTGTTTTAGCAGCAAATAAAATTAAATCTTTCCTGTTTGATGAATTACGCCCAACACCGGAACTTTCTTTTGCGTTGAGGGAACTTGGCTGTATTGCCGGAATAAATATTACGGCAAGTCATAATCCTAAAGAATATAACGGTTATAAAGTATATTGGGAGGATGGTGCGCAGTTACCGCCGGATCATGCAGCTCAAATTTCAGAACGGTTAAAACAGTTGGATATATTTAAAGATGTTCATACCTGTGCTTCTAAAGAAGCAATAAATGGTGGTTGGATAACAATGCTTGGTGTGGAAATGGATGAAAAGTACTTGCAGAATGTGCTTTTGCAGTCGGTTGATGCGCAGGTCGTACGGCAATGTGCGGATCAATTTCAGGTTATTTTTACGCCGTTTCATGGAGCAGGTTACCGCTTAGTGCCGGAAGTATTGCGCAGATTGGGCATGAAACATGTGCTCACTGTACCAAGCCAAATGGTGTTGGATGGTGATTTTCCAACGGTGAAATCTCCTAATCCTGAGGATAAAGCAGGATTTTATGAAGCAATCGATATGGCAAAAGCGCAAGATATTGATTTAATTATAGGGACTGACCCTGATGCAGATCGATGCGGTATTGTTGTGCGCCGTGGAAATGGTTCTTATGTAACGCTAAGTGGAAACCAGGTCGGTGTATTGTTGTTAGATTATCTTATTCGCCGTCGCAGAGAAAAGGGGACGTTGCCCGCAAATAGTGCAGTAGTCAAGAGTATTGTAACAACCAATATGGCTAAAGCGGTTTGTGATAAACAGGGCGTTACGCTTATTGATGTGTTGACTGGATTTAAATTTATAGGAGAAAAGATCAAAGAATTCGAACATACGGGAGAATATACTTATCTTTTTGGATTTGAAGAAAGTTATGGATATTTAGCCGGAACTTATGCGCGGGATAAGGACGCTGTTGTTGCGGCAATGCTTATTTGCGAAATGGCCTGTTGGTATCGCCTTTCGGGAAAGGGCCTTTATGAAGCGATGCAAGATCTTTATAAAATATATGGTTGGTATGAAGAACAGGTAATTTCTTTAACCATGAGTGGCCTTGATGGCTTGCAGAAAATGAAGCAAATTGCAGCAAAGCTTCGAGATAATTATCCTTCGGTTTTGGGAGGTTTAAATGTTCTGCGGGTACGTGATTATCTGAACGGAAATATTACTGATATGAATACCGGGGAGCAAACCTCTACAGGGCTTCCGGCTTCGGATGTTATGTTTTACGAATTGCAGGGAGGTTCTGCATTGATTGTACGCCCTTCCGGAACAGAGCCAAAAATTAAGCTTTACATTATGGCTTGCGGGGAAGACGCGCAAAATTGTGCGAATATTTGCAAAACCTTAGCTGAAGCGGGAAAACAGTTGGTTGGAGCGTAAATATGTTTAGTCGGACAGCTGGTGTTCTTCTCAATATTTCTTCTTTGCCCGGTCCATACGGATGTGGTGTCCTGGGTGAGGAAGCGGTGGATTTTGCAAAAACAATGCGCAAAGCGGGCTTGCATTGCTGGCAGATTTTGCCGTTTATGCAGCCAGGGGCAGGGAACTCACCCTATACCAGTACATCTGCCTTTGCGGGAAATTTATGGTATATTGATCCGCGAAAATTAGTTGAACAGGGACTATTGACAAAAGACGAAGCAGAAGAGGCGAAATATTCTGCATCCCCTTATCAGGTAGACTATGAATGGTTAGAAAAGAGCAGAATGCCTTTACTTAAGAAGGCTTATGATAGAATAGATGCAAAATATCTGTATAAAGTACAAGACTTTTCTGAACGTCATGTATGGCTTAAAGATTATGCATGCTTTATGGCGCTAAGAGAACAATATGGGAATCTGCCTTATTGGAAATGGCCGGATGAAGCTTTGCGTGAACACTCTGCATCAGCTGTTTTGCAATTTATGCGCGAACATTCGCGGCAAATTGGATTTTGGCAGTTTGTCCAGTTTATATTTTACGATCAATGGATGCAGTTAAAGCAAGAACTTGAAGAAATGGATATTGCGCTTATTGGGGATATGCCTGTGTATGTGGCTTTAGATAGTGCAGAACTATGGGCTCATGCGCAATTGTTTTTGCTAGAGAAGCCGGGGAAGCCATCGCTTGTTGCCGGAACACCGCCTGACTATTTCAGCAGAGACGGGCAACGATGGGGAAATCCGCTTTATAATTGGGCAGAAATGAAGAAAGAGAACTTTCAATGGTGGATTGAACGTCTGCGTTGGCAATTGGAACTTTGCCACAGTGTAAGAATTGACCATTTTCGATCGTTTGAAAGCTTTTGGGCAATACCAGAAAGCAAGTCAGCAAAAGAGGGTAAATGGATGCCGGGGCCGGGTATGGATTTATTTGATGCCGTACGTCAAACGCTAGGTGAAGTGCCGGTTATAGCAGAGGATTTAGGAATTATTGATGAAAAAGTGAATGACTTTTTAAAAAATACAGGTTTTCCTGGAATGCGTGTACTTCAATTTGCTTTCGATCCGGATGCTGATAGCATTCATTTGCCGCATCACTATACTCACCATTGCGTTGCATATACCGGGACTCATGATAACAATACAACGCTTGGGTATCTTTGGGAAGCATTGCCAAAAGAAAGAGAGTTTGCTCTGGCTTATTGTGGAGCAGAAAATGTGTGTTGGCAAGAAGGGGGAGCATTTGCGCCAGGGGTGAGAGCCCTATTGCGCGCATTATGGCAATCTTGTGCATGTATTGCTATAGCACCAATTCAGGATTTTTGCGGCTATGGTTCTGATACACGAATGAACATCCCGGGAAAGCCCGAAGGAAACTGGCGTTATCGTTTGACAAAAGAGGCTCTTGCATCAATAGATACGGTATGGCTTGCAAAATTATCACGTATCTATCGGCGAGAACATCCTTTTAAACAATTTTGAGTGATCTTTTTATGACGGTATCATATAAAAACGGCGGATATTCTTAAAAATATCCGCCGTTTTTATTGTAATAATAAATTTGACCAATAAAGCAGTAATGAAGTTTAGTCGATTAAGCGCGCCTCTAATGATTTACGATTCTGTTCATAGCCTGGTTTTCCTAATAAAGCGAACATATTTACTTTATAATCTTCTACACCTGGCTGATTAAATGGATTGACTCCAAGCATATAGCCTGAGGCTGCGCAGGATTTTTCAAAGAAATAAACCAAATAACCATAAGTAAAAGCGTCAATGCGATCTACTTCCAAAACAATATTTGGGACTCCACCATCCGTATGGGCGAGCAAGGCGCTTTGAAAAGCAATCCGGTTTACTTTGCTAACTGGTACTTTATCGAGAAATGCCAATCCGTCAGCATTGGCGTCATCAGAAGGAATAATGTATTCCTGTTTTGGATATTTAAAGAACAATACGGTTTCGAATAAATTGCGCAAACCCTGCTGGATATATTGCCCCATGGAATGCAAATCAGTAGAAAAGCAAACAGCTGCAGGGAAAATTCCCTTTCCGTCTTTCCCTTCACTTTCGCCAAACAACTGCTTAAACCATTCGGCAAAAGAAACCATATCCGGTTCATAGCCGACGAGGATTTCTGTTGTTTTACCTTTTCGGTAAAAAACATTACGCAGTGCGGCATAATGATAAGCTGGATTTTCTAATCCAGGGACACTAAGATCTTTCATCGCCTGCTGTGCACCTTGCATAATAGCATCAATATCACAACCGGCAGCAGCAATAGGCAGCAATCCAACAGAGGTAAGAACAGAATACCTTCCACCAATATCATCCGGCACAACAAAAGTTTCATAGCCTTCGACATCAGCTAAAGCTTTAAGGGTTCCTTTGTGCCGGTCAGTTGTAACGTAAATACGTTTTGCCGCTTCTTTTCGGCCATAACGTTTTTCCATATATTGTTTAAAGACACGAAAAGCAATTGCAGGCTCAGTTGTTGTTCCGGATTTTGAAATAACATTAACAGAAATTTCTTTTCCTTCGCATAAAGCCATTACTTCGTTAAGATAGGAAGCACTGATATTATTACCTGCAAAAAAGATCTGTAGATCACCTTGTTTTAAATTGTAAAAACGGCCTTTAAGCAGCTCAATTGCAGAAAGAGCGCCTAAATAAGATCCGCCAATTCCGATGACAATCAATATATCTGAATCATCTCGGATTTTTTTTGCGGCTTTTTTTACACGGCTAAATTCAGCCGGGTCATACTGTTCAGGATATGTTTGCCAACCAAGAAAATCATTGCCAGCGCCCTTGCCTGAAGAGAGCAGCGTATGGGCATGCTCTGCTGCCTGTTGCATATAAGCTTGATCTTGTTCATCCAAAAAAGAACACAAATTTTTATCTACTACATTTACGATCATGGGAATAACCTCCTAATGCCCTTGCATATCACTTGTAAATTTTCATGAAGATACGTAAAGGATATCTGAATTCTTTTATGATAAATATTCGACAAACAAAAAGGAATGCCTGCTTAAAAAAATAAAAAATCTTTTTTGCTGTCACATAAAAAGCGTACGGAAAATTATTTTCCGTACGCAAACCGATCGATATATTTAGCTTATTCGACGGACTTTAACTACGCCGTCAATTGCAATAATTTTCTCGATTACTTCATCGTTTGGGCACTGATTCAGATCAAAAACCGAGTAAGCAATATCTTTACGGGATTTATTGATCATTTCCTCAATATTTATTTTAGCTTCCCCAAGTATGCTACTTACTTTTCCGATAATCCCCGATAGATTATCGTGAATAACCGTAATACGGGAATGACGACTTGGGGATAATTGACAGGCAGGAAGATTAACGGAATTGCGAATACCTCCGACTTCAAGATAGTAGCGTAGCTCTTCGGCAGCCATAATGGCACAATTTTCTTCTGATTCGGGAGTAGATGCGCCAAGATGCGGTGTGCAGATAACCTTGGCATGATTTAAACATGCCTCATTAGGGAAATCAGTGATGTAGCGCGCAACTTTTCCTGCATCTAATGCCTTAAATAAAGCGGATTCATTAACCAGGCCATTTCTTGCAAAGTTTAAGAGAACAACGCCTTGCTTCATCTTGCCAATTTGCTCAGTATCGAGATAATTACGCGTTGAATCGGTTAACGGAACATGAATAGTAATATAATCTGCTTCTGAAAGAAGATCGTCGATATTAAGAGCATGTTGGACATCCATCGAAAGATGCCATGCATTATCGATGGAAATAAACGGATCATAACCGATAACCTTCATGCCTAGTTTTGCCGCCGTATTGGCAACCATTACACCTATTGCACCAAGCCCGATAACCCCCAGTGTTTTTCCCATAATTTCTGGACCGACAAATTGCTTTTTGCCTTTTTCTACCAGCTGTTCAATTTCTTCGCCCTTATCTGCGAGTTTTTTTGCCCAAAGAATACCACCACTTATATCTCTGGAACCCAATAATAATGCACATAATACCAATTCTTTTACCGCATTGGCATTTGCTCCCGGCGTGTTAAATACGGCAATACCTTTTTTTGTGCAGGCATCAATCGGAATATTATTGACTCCCGCGCCCGCGCGGGCAAAGGCCAGATAATTTTCCTCTAAAGGCATTTCATGACAATTGGCGCTGCGCACTAAAAAAGCATCGGCTTGAGCATCGTCTATGTCTGCACTGATCTCATAATTGTCTGAAGGAAGATGTGCATAAATTGCATTTGAAATTGCGTTTAATGTTTTAATTTTATACATAAGAAAATACCTCAGGAATTTTTTTGCTCAAAGTCGGCCATAAAGCGAACTAAAGCCTGCACAGCCTCTTCGCTTACTGCATTATAAATGCTTGCACGCATGCCGCCGGCAATGCGATGTCCCTTTAAATTGCACAACCCTGCAGCCTCTGCTTCTTTACAGAATCGAGAATCTAAATCTTTATCTTTGGTTGTAAACGTGACGCTCATCAGAGAACGATCTTCTTTATTTGTTACAATACCATGGAACAAGTGGGACTGATGATCCAAATAGTCGTAAAGCATGGCAGCTTTCCGTTTATTAATTTCGTAAATTGCTGGGATTCCTCCCTGTTCTTCTAACCATTGCAAAACTAAACCTGCCATATATATTGCAAAAGTGGGCGGTGTATTATACATAGACTCATTTTTGACATGCACTGCATAGTCAAGCATAGAAGGCAAGTTGGGAACAAGCCCAATCAGGTCCTCACGGATGATCACAACAGTAAGGCCGGCAGGACCGATGTTTTTTTGTGCACCTGCGTAAATTACGCCAAAATCCGAAACATCAATTGGTTCGGAAAGAATACAGGAAGTCATATCGGCAACAAGAATCTGATCATTGACATCGGGAACACTATGAAATTCCGTACCGTAAATTGTATTGTTGTATGTAATATGAACATAATCAGCTGGCGTTGCAAACATATCCGGCGTAAGTTTTGGTAAATAAGTATAGTTCGCCTCTTCGGAAGAAGCAGGAATAATTACCTCCCCAAAAAGTTGAGCTTCCTTTGCTGCCTTTTTGGCAAAACTGCCAGAGTTGACATAATATGCTTTTTTTGTATTATGCATTAGGTTCATAGGCAGCATATCAAATTGCATGGAGGCGCCGCCCTGAAGGAAGAGGATTTTGTAATTTTCCGGAATGGAAAGAAGCCTGCGCAGGCAGTTTTCCGCGTTGTTGGCAATGGCTTTAAAGGTAGAAGATCGATGGCTCATCTCCATAACGGACATTCCTGTACCGCCAAGATCAGTCAACTCTTCTTTTGCTTTTTCAAGCACACTTAACGGCAGCGCGGCCGGTCCGGCTGCAAAGTTGTACACGCGTTTCAAAATAAAATTCTCCTTAAAATAATAAAAACTTTTTAATATGGTAATATAATAATTCTACTCATAATTATACTTCTGGTCAACTGGTTTATATGGAAAAACACTATCCCACGCAAAAAATGAATCTATCTTCAGGACTGATGGGCAGAAAAAAAGATTTTTATGGTATAATCAATTATATGCAGTAAAGAAGGCGAGTGAAACAGGAAAATATGGATTTATTATTTCAAAATCAAAAGGGTCTCGCTCCTCTGGCAGATCGTATGCGTCCGAGATCGTTAGAGGAATTTTACGGGCAGAATCATTTGCTTGGAGAAGGAAAGCTATTGCGACGCGCAATTATTGCCGATAGACTTTCTTCAAGTATTTTTTACGGTCCGCCCGGATCGGGCAAAACGACTCTGGCGCAAATTATCGCAAATTCAACGAAAATGGCATTTTATCAAGTAAATGCTGTGAGCAGCGGTGTCAACGAGGTCCGGCAGATTATTGCCGAAGTAGAAAAAAATCAACGTTTGTATGGGAAAGCAGCATATATACTCATGGATGAATGCCATAGATGGTCAAAGGCACAGTCGGATAGTATTTTGCCTGCTATTGAACAGGGAATAATCCGCTTTATCGGTAGTACAACTGAAAATCCTATGATTGCAATGACACCGGCAATGGTATCCAGATGCAGACTGTTTCGCTTTGAATCATTACGTAAAACAGAGATCATACAGGTGATTAATCAGGCGCTTTCGGATACGCAACGAGGATATGGGAATTTATGTATTCAAATAGATGATGACGCTGTCGGGCATATTGCCGATATGGCTGGCGGGGATGCGCGTGCGGCTTTAAATGCTGTTGAATTGGCAGTATTAACGACAAACCCGGATGTAAACGGATTAATACATATTACATTAGAAATTGCTGAAGAGTCCATCCAAAAAAAACGAGTGCGTTGTGATGATGAAGAATTTTATCAAATGCTTTCTGCATTTTGTAAATCTCTTCGCGGATCGGATAGTGACGCAGCGCTTTTTTGGTGTGGCCGTATGCTATATGCCGGAGTTGATCCACGTATTATTGTGCGGAGAATGATTATACACAGTAGCGAGGATATTGGCATGGCTAATCCCCTTGCCATGCAACAGGCTGTGTCGGCGCTGCACGCCTTACAAGAAGTTGGTATGCCGGAGGCACGATTAAATATAGCACAGGCGATCATTTATCTTTGTGAGAGCCCAAAATCAGACAGTGTCATCAAGGCTGTAGACTATGCTTTTTTTGATGCAGAGCATGTTGAACAGGCAGAAGTTCCGCTGCATTTACGAGATACGCATTATAAGGGGGCGGCGCAATTGGGCGAAGGTGCAGGTTACCAATACCCTCACGACTATCCGTCGCATTATGTTGTACAGCAATATATGCCAGATACGTTAATCGGAAAGCGTTATTATCAGCCGACAAATCAAGGAAGTGAGGCACGTATTGCCAAAGCAAAGCACAATAGGCAAGAAATGGGTATGAAAAATGCTGGTCATCAGGAAGAGGACTTAAATGGATAGTAATAGCATAAATAAAAACCATGCAGTTTGATTAGGCTTCATGGCTTTTATTTTAAATGCAAGCATTATTTTACATCGCGATATATATGGCCGTATTGAATGCTCTGTCCGGAATATTCGACTAATTCGCTTAAGGTGACGAGCTGATAGCCTTTAGCGGTTAATTCGGGGATTAATCTTTCGATGGCATGATATGTGCTTTCATATAAATCGTGAAATAATACGATATCACCGTCTTTTACGGTAGACATGCAAGCATGATAAACCGCATCTGCATTACGGCTTTTCCAATCCTCGGTATCGACAGCCCAGTTTGCAAGAGGCATTTTTAAATCATTGGAAAGCTGTTTAAGCGTGTCATTAACCGAACCATAAGTTGGACGAATGAAATGAAGATGTTTTCCCGTTAACTCATAAACTTTGTCGTCTACTTTTTGAAGCTGAGTTTTCGCTTCTTCATAGGAGAGTGAAGTTAATTTCTTATGTTCCCAAGTGTGGTTTGCAATTTCATGCCCTGCATCACTGACACGAATCAGCGTGTCACGATATTGGTCTATTCGATTTCCGACAACACAAAAGGTAACTCTGCCACCATATTGTTCAGCAAGATCAGCGATGAATTGTGTATATTTGCTCGGACCGTCATCAAAGGTAAGAGCAATCATTGGCTTATCCGGATCAATCTGTCTTCCGCGGGCGGGGAGGTAATCGGCAAGCAAATCATAAAATAAATCACTGATGCACGAGGAGATCGAATCATAAGGAAGCAAAACAGATAATTCATCAGACTGATTTTCTGCGAATGTATTGGCGGGAAAAACAAAATTTAATCCCTGTTCAGTAAAATGAAGTGCATAAAGCAAGGTTTCATCAGATAGTGCAGATGATGAAATTTCAGTTTGTATTTGTGAAGAAACAACGGCATCAATACCTTGATAAAGAGTCTCACGTTCGTCTTCTTGAACTATATCGCCAAATGAGTAAACGGTGCCGCTGGACGCATGATATAAAAATGCCTTATAAATAAGATGATCTCCTGGCTTTTGATTGGATAGAGGACAGGAAAAACCAAAAAATTTAATTTGCCCCAATGTATGTGCAAAGACGTCAAGTGTATAGTCAAGATTTAATGCAGCATCTTCATTATACATTAATTGCGCAGACGCGATTTCCTGCTGAATAAAAGAGGAAATTTGCGCTTCAACCTCTTCCAAATCAAGTTTTGGAGCATAAATAGCATAACAAAAAACGGGCTGATCATCTTCACTTTCTTTTTGCGTGTCGGTAACTAGAGGATCGCTTTTTAATAGAGTTGTATTGTTTTGTTCGGATATAGAGGGAGAGTGTTGTACATAGTATGGTGTAAAAGCAGGGCGCACGGGATCAACTTTTTTACAGGAAAAAAGGGTAAAAACAACAAGAAGCAGTACTATGCTGAGGATGAGGATACTGTACGATAAATAATTTTTTTTCATTTGTGTGACCTCTATATAATATAATCAATCATATAACCACATTATATCATGTTACATACAGTAAAAAAACGGACAAGGAGAAAAAATTGTAAATTATTGTTGAATTATGTTAAATAATATAACCTTGCCAAGTGATTACTGTTTTCCTTAAAAATCCTTTGACAAATACTATTCTTTTCAATATAATAAAAAAAAGATTAATATGAAAAATGCAGTGAAAAACCAATTCTGCGCTTCAAGCACCTAAGCGAGCCGGGGAAAGGTGCAAGCCCGGCGGAAAGCAAAGCGAAAGAGATCACTTTTTCGGGGAGGAATATTTTCTCTCGAGCAGCATAAGCCGTGTGGCGCCCGTTAAGCGCAAAAGAGCTTTTTCTTGAACAGCGAGAAAAAAGGAATTTAGGTGGTAACGCGGTCTTTTCGCCCTATGGCGAGAAGATTTTTTGTTTTAAAGAAGCAAATACTAAGAAAAAGGAGAACTTGCAAATGTATCAGAAAGTCTCGACAGATCTGAATTTTGTCAAGAGAGAAGAACAGGTCTTGGATTTCTGGAAACAACAGGATATTTTTAAAAAGGCGCAAAAACAAACTGAAGGGAAACAGGATTATACTTTTTATGACGGCCCGCCGACAGCAAATGGTAAACCGCATATTGGGCATGTGCTTACCCGTTGTATTAAGGATTTGTTTCCACGCTATAAGGCGATGGATGGATATCATGTATTGCGCAAAGCTGGTTGGGATACTCATGGATTGCCGGTAGAACTTGAAGTGGAAAAGCAGCTGGGTCTGGATGGCAAAGAACAGATTGAAGCTTACGGAGTTAAAGAGTTCATTCAAAAATGCAAGCAGAGCGTTTGGCAATATAAGGGAGAGTGGGAACGATTATCTGATCGTGTCGGTTATTGGGCAGATATGGAACATCCTTATGTTACTTACGATAACAATTATATTGAATCGGAATGGTGGGCATTGAAGCAAATCTATCAAAAAGGATTGCTCTATAAGGGCCATAAAGTGGTTCCGTATTGTCCGCGTTGCGGGACAGCACTTTCTTCTCATGAGGTTGCGCAAGGATATAAGGAGATTACGGAAAAATCTGCAACAGTCTGCTTTAAGAGTGTAGATCAGCCAAATACCTTCTTCTTGGCATGGACGACAACTCCCTGGACTTTACCCAGTAATGTTTGTCTGTGTGTAAATGGTGAGGTAGATTATGTCAAAGCCAAAAAGGGAGAAAAGGCATATATTTTAGCAGAGTCTTTGGCAGAACAGTTATTGGGTGAAGATATAGAAATCCAATGCCACTATAAAGGAAAAGAACTAGTTGGAATGCACTATGAGCCGTTATTTGCGTGCACGGAGGCTGCATGTGGAACCCAGGATGCGTTTTATATCATCGCTGATGATTATGTAACAACAACAGATGGAACGGGGATTGTGCATAATGCGCCTGCTTTTGGTGAAGATGACGCACGGGTTTGTAGAGAAAATCATCTTCCGTTTATTCAGCTGGTCAATACCAAAGGAGAAATGTGTGGAGGAACACCATGGGATGGAACCTTTGTCAAAAAAGCGGATCCCCTTATCCTGGACGAACTGGAAAAAGAGGGAAAGCTTTTTGATGCTCCTGTTTTTACGCACAGCTATCCTCATTGTTGGCGCTGCGATACACCGCTTATCTATTACGCAAGAAGCACATGGTTTGTAAAAATGACTGCCTTGCATGATGAACTTCTGCGTAATAATAACGCGATTCATTGGTTGCCCGATAATATCCGTGAAGGGCGTATGGGCAATTTCTTGGATAATGTAATCGATTGGGGTATCTCCCGCGAGCGTTATTGGGGAACTCCTCTGCCGGTGTGGACATGCGAATGCGGGCATATTCATGTTGTGGGAAGCAGAGCAGAGCTTCGCGAAATGGGAGAAAATGTACCTGAAGATATTGAACTGCATAAGCCGTTTATTGACGAAGTGCAATTAAAATGCCCGGTGTGCGGGAAGATGATGAAGAGGGAAAAGGAGGTAATCGACTGTTGGTTTGATTCCGGTTCTATGCCTTTTGCACAATGGCACTATCCTTTTGAGAATAAAGAACAGTTTGAACGCCATTTCCCTGCTAATTTTATCAGTGAGGCAGTAGACCAGACACGTGGCTGGTTTTATACGCTTTCGGCAATCGGCGCATTGCTGTTTGATCGTGCACCTTTTGAAAATTGCATTGTTCTTGGCCATGTACAAGATAAAGAGGGCAAGAAAATGAGTAAACATTTGGACAATGTCGTTGATCCATGGGATGTTTTAAACCATCAGGGTGCAGATGCGGTGCGCTGGTATTTCTATACAAATTCGGCGCCGTGGCTGCCAAATCGCTTTTATGCGGAAGCAGTTTCTGAGGCACAGCGGCGTTTTATGGGCACTTTATGGAATACATATGCGTTTTATATCCTTTATGCGGAAATTGATCAGTTTGATCCGACAAAATATGAATTACCGGCGCATTTAGGAGTAATGGATTCATGGATTTTATCCCGTTTGAATTCTACGATAAACTCAGTACGCGGATATTTGGATCAGTACTTGATTACTGAAGCTGCAAAAGAATTATCTGCTTTTGTTGATGAACTTTCTAACTGGTATGTACGGCGTTGTCGTGAACGCTATTGGGGTTCGGAAATGACGCAGGATAAAATTGACGCTTATATGACATTGTATACTGTACTTGAAGTATTCTGCCGATTGATTGCTCCGTTTACGCCGTTTATTGCCGAAAGTATTTATCAGAATCTGGTGCGCAGTGTGAATGTGAAAGCGCCAGAGAGTGTGCATTTGTGTGCTTATCCGATTGCTGATCAGGCGCGTATTGATATTGAATTGGAAAAAAATATGGATGCCGTGTTGCGCATGGTTGCTCTGGGGCGTGCGTGCAGAAACAGTGCAAATATTAAAAACCGCCAGCCCATCGCGACAATGTATGTTGCCGGGATAGAAGCAATTCCGGAAATGTATGTTAATGTGGTTAGAGGCGAACTGAATGTCAAAGATGTGCGGTTTGGAGCAGCGGCAAATGAATATATCAATTATAATATTAAGCCGCAATTGCGTACGTTAGGCCCAAAATATGGAAAGAATTTAGGCGCAATTCGCAACTATTTGGCGCAGGCAGATGGTTCAGAAATTGTCTCAACGGTTAAACAGGGTAAAGCATATTGTTTTGAGGTGAATGGTATTGAAGTGCGCTTGGAAGAAAGCGATCTGCTGATCGAACCTGTGCAAAAAGAAGGGTATGCGGTAGAAGTAGATGGCGATATTGCAGTCATTATTGATACGCAGATTACCCCGCAACTTGAGGAAGAAGGAAATGTTCGCGAAATCATTAGTAAAATTCAGGCCATGAGAAAAGAAGCCGGCTTTGAGGTAGTAGATCATATCTGTATCTATGTAGCACAGAATGAAGAAATTGAGGCGATAGTCAATCGCAATAGTGCACAGATCTCTGCGGATACTCTTGCTCACCGTATTGAAGTAGGAAAGCTTGCTGGATATACCAAAAAATGGGATATTAACGGTAGAAAAGTAATGCTTGGCGTGGAAAAACAATAAGGTTTTTATCTAACATAAAAGAATGCGACATATTAATCTTGTCGCATTCTTTTATGTAAAAAAATAATAGGAAAGTAAATCAGTCTATCAAGAGGATAACAGAAAAAACTAACAAAGGATTTCTGCTTTAAGGTCATCTAATGTTTTCAAGGTATATCCATCTTCTCTCCATTGATCGATCACATCTGATAGAATTTCGGCATTGGTTTTGGAAGTTGCGTGCAATAGAGCGATTTCTCCCGGATGTGTCCTGGAAATAATTTTTTGCATGGCTTCCTGGGCGGAAGGTTGTGCATCATTATACCAGTCAACATAGGCAAAGCTCCAGAAAACGGGAATATAGTTATATTCCTGACATAACTTTAAAAAGCTTTCGCTGTATTTTCCTTCAGGAGGGCGTATATAATTAGGCATTTTTTCTCCGGTCAATTGTTCATATTTATCCGATAAAGTCTGGACTTCTTCGAGAAAGATTTGAGGGGAAGAGACATTGGAAAGATCTTTATGTGTATTGCCGTGATTGCAGACAAGATGGCCTTCGGATGCCATGCGTTTAATTATTTCCGGGCTTGAATCCAGGAAATCTCCAGTAACAAAAAATGCGGCGCAGACATTTTTTTCTTTTAAAACATCAAGTATATCGTCGATATATCCATTGTCATATCCGCAGTCAAAAGTGAGGTAAATATTTTTTTCCTGCGCATTGCCGAGGCATAAATAAGGATAGTCCTCTAAAAAATCCGCATCGTCGGCAACGACGGGCTGTCCGCCGTCTTGGCGGGGTTTATAGTACCAGTTATGAGCCGATACTGTTGTTGCCATAACAGATTGATCCGCCGAAGAAACAGTAAGCATGATTAATCCGCAAGCTAATCCAGTCAGACAGAGTAGGCATAATGTGGTTGCAATTTTGCTTTTCATGAATACCTCCCAATTTTTTTGATAAGGATTTTGTTGTTTAAGATAACGGCTATTTCAATTTATGCATATTCCCGAGAGGTTTATGCATAAAAGAAGAGTTGGAAAATCAGTAAGGTCATGATATACTAAAAATATGAGAAAAATACATGCAAAACAGGCGGAATCGCAGACGCCTAAATATGAAAAAAGAGAAAAGAAAAACAACGGCAAATGGATTAACGTTATTTTAGTTCTCTGCTTGGTGGCAATGGTGTTTTGTGGATATCAGATTTATGCGATATATGAAGAACAGGCCAGAGGTAATGAACTCAATAAGCAGATGGAGGTCTATGTGGAGTATACGCCGGTAGATACCCAAGGACAGACAGAAACGGAGGGCTCACCCCTTATCGTGGATTTTGCAGCGCTACAGCAGAAAAACAGTGAAATTTGCGGTTGGATTTTATTTGAAGATAGTGTGATAAATTATCCGGTGGTTCGCGGCAGCGATAACGACTATTACTTGACGCATACCTCTTCTAAAGATAAGAATAACTGCGGTGCTATTTTTATGGATTATCATAACAGTGCGGATTTTATGGATTCCAAAACAATCATTTATGGACACCGTATGAACAATGGGACAATGTTTGCCAGTTTGCTGGAATATAGGAGCCAAGAATATTACGAGCAGCATCCTTATGGGTTGTTAGCAACTCCGGAGAAAACCTATGTATTGCAAGTTTTTGCCGCAAAAGAAATAGAAGATGATCTGGATAATTACAGGACATCCTTTACCAGTCTTGAAGATTTTTGTCAGGATATACAAATGCTTTCTGAGGATTCTTTCATTGAAACAGGGGTTGAAGTGCAGAAGGAAGATCATGTTGTCATGCTTTCTACCTGTGTAAAAGGGGATCATGGTAAGCGGTTTGTTGTTTTGGCTAGATTGGTTGACTATGAGTCCTATGTATTTTAGTTGTATTTTTTGATAGTGATAATAAATTTTGCGAAGAAAGGTATTGAAATTCATTTAATTTTGAGATACAATAATTTAGCAACGCTGGTGTAGCTCAGTTGGTAGAGCACTTCATTGGTAATGAAGAGGTTCATGAGTTCGATTCTCATCACCAGCTCCAAACTTGCCTTTGTCAAGAATTAAAACAAAAAGCTAAGAATTAAAAATAAGTACAAGCAAGCCTATGAAGAAAATCCTAAAGGTAAGTTTGTACTTTTCTTTTTTCACTATCTATTATTCATTAATATTCTTTTTACTTATTCCCTTATTAATATTTTAATTAAAAAATTTTTTCTCTTGTTAATTAAATTTTAATAATTTTTTGCATCTTATTATCTGCCATATTTATTGTAAGTTAGCGGTGAGTCATGAGATGTGACAGGTGAGAATTTATGGTTGCTTTGTAATCTCTATCATAGTTTCTCATTTCTCACATCACATTTCACACTTCTCACAAATTAGGATTTTTTATTCTAAATCTATCCAGTATCTTTGATAGATTTTACCATCTTCAATAACTTCGTTTTCTAAGATACCACCATTATTGATAATAGATTTAGATGATCCGACATTATTTTTTTCGCATACTACCAACACTCTTTTGATTCCAAGCTTCTTACACTCTTTTAAGGCTAATCTAATCATTTTAGTTGCATAGCCCCTCCTTCTTTCACTAGGTCTAACCCCATCACCTATATGACCACCATATTTTAATAAATGATCATTTAAATTATGGCGGATATTAATAGCACCAACTATGATATTTCTTTGATCATCAAGACAAAAGAAAGTAGAATCGGGCACTAATCCATTTTTATCTTCCCTAATTTCTAAATTTTCTAAGTAGTAATCAAAGTCATGATAGTCATTTTTAAAAATAGCTTTAGGTGATCTATTGGTCTCTGGGTGTTGTTCATTATAAGCTATCCACTCCTTTAACATATCGATTATTTGGTCCTTATATTCATAAGAACCTTTAATTAATTTTAATGACATAAATTTTACCTCCGTAAATTACTTATTTATTGTGCTAATTATATCATTACAATGAAAAATAATCTATAATATCGGAAAATATTAAATTTAGAAGAGTGAATTTCATCATACATAGTAATACCTCATATTTTCTTCATAGCTTCTATACTTCTATTAAAATAACCACTTTTATAATAAAAATTTTGAGCTTTCTCATTATAAGCAAATACATTGATTAAAATAGCTTTACATCCAACTTCTTTAAAATAGTTTTCCATTTTGCTTAATAATTGTTTTCCAATACCATTTGAGCGACATTTTTTTGATATAACTAATTCCGTCACTCTACCTCTTTTTGGAACACAAGAATCATAACTTTTCTCATCTTCATTATTTATAAGTCCAACAATTAGTCCAATTACTTTTTCATCTTCTATTGCTAAAAATATTTTTACTTTATATCTATTTACTTCATCCATTGTTTTTTCAAAATATTTCTCTCTATAGTCGGCAGTCAAAATATTATATTTTTCTTTATCTAGTTGCACAATATATTCTTGTAATTCCACAAGTAAGTTCTTAATTGATTCATCGTATTTGGTAGAATAATTTATTATTTCCAAAATAACCACCCATAACAATTATAAAATTTAAGTCAATTTTTTTATATACTTTCATTGAAATTTAATAACAAAGCATATATAATAATTAATTTTAGAAAGAGAACAAAGTTCGTAACTTGTATGGGATTCTTGCATTATATTAAAAATAAAGAAAAATTTGCAAAATAAGGTGGTATGTACGGAAAAGAGGATACATTTTGATTTAAAAATGTATCCTCTTTTTCATTTATTAATGTTAAATTTAAATTGTAAGAGAAAAAATAAGAGAAAAACTTGAATTTTATATATTGATTATACTAAAATATACGCCAAGAGGAATGATAGAAAATCATTCATATGGTTGAGAATAGAAAGGAAATAGAATCGATGAAAAGCAGTAAACCGACAATTTATGACCCGGCTTTTTTTGCCAAATAATATCTACAGTGGCGTACCTTCGTTTTTAAATTTGCCTGTTTTGGAGAATAAAAAAGAACTTGAAGGGTTAGATGTAGCGATAATGGGTGTGCCCTGGGAGGGAGGATGTACAATTGGTGGATATTCTTCCTGTACGGAATCACCGAAATCTATTCGTAGTGCATCAATTCGATATACGGGATTTTTGCCTGATTTTGGGATAGATTCTTTTGATTATTTAAAGGCTGCTGATTATGGAGATGTTCCTGTACAGAATGGGAATTATGAATTTACTTTTGAACAGATTCGCAAAAAGTGCGGAGAAATATTGGATGCAAATGTTATTCCGCTGACGTTAGGCGGAGATCATTCGATTGCGTATCCCATTATTAGCGAAATTGCGAAGCGGCATCCCGGAAAGGTTGGCGTACTGCACTTTGATGCGCATCTTGATAACTATCCGGCATTTGGCGATGATCTGTATGCTCGCTGTTCGCCATTTTACCAGTTATATCAAAATAAGGATATGGATCCGTCAAAAATTGTCCATATCGGGATTCGCGGACCTCGAAATCATAAGGAGGAGTACAATAATGTAAAAAAATTTGGGGCAACGATGATCCGCAGCATTGATGTCGAGGAGCAGGGCTGGAAAACAAGTATAGAGCATGCATTGCAAATTGCGGGAAAAGGTACAGACATCATGTATGTGACAATTTGCTCGGACGCATTGGATGCTGCATTTATGCCTCAAGGGCCACAGGATATGTGCGGGCTCAGTTCGTATGAATTGGCGATGATGGTACATGAATGTGGTTTGGCGGGGGCAAAAGGATTTGATTTTGTTGAAATCTATCCTGATGCATATAGCTTGCATACTGCATCGCATGTAAGATGTTGGATGGCATTATATTATCTTAATGGTTTGGCAGAATATGTAAGCCGAAAGCAAAAAAAATGAGGGAAAGGCAGGTTTTAAACTGCCTTTCCCTATAAGCGCAGTAAAGTAGGCGGCAATGAGAATATCTTTTGCCTGTTTTTTTGGGTATAATAGAAAAAATATGCAAATTGGAGGAATGAAATGAAACAAATTGGATTTATCGGTTGCGGTAATATGGGCGGTGCAATTTTGCTTGGAGCACTGCAAAGTGGCGCATTAAAAAAAGAACAGGTATTGGTATACGATGTTTCTCCGGTGGTAATGCAAAAAATGGCACAACAGGGTGTTCGTTTAGCAAAAGGAAATGTTGCGCTTTGTCAGCAGTGCGATATGGTATTTTTGGCGGTAAAACCGCAATATGCAGAGCAAACTCTTACAGAAATAGGGACAGCGTTGGACGAAAAGTGCATTATTTCCATTATGGCAGGAATAACGGCGGAGAGGCTCAAGGAGATGATTTGGGGAGAAGTGCGTGTACTGCGCTGCATGCCGAATACGCCCGCTATAGTAAATGAAGGTGTTTTTGCCCTGTGCACTGATACTGATGCGACAGATGAAGAAAAAAAACTTGTAGAGAAAATCTTTGGTTCGCTCGGTATTGTCGAGTGGATACCCGAACGATTAATAGATGCAGTCTGCGGATTGAGCGGAGGAGGGCCTGCCTATGTGGCAATGTTTATAGAGGCGTTAGCCGATGGCGGTGTTATGGAAGGATTGCCAAGAACAACGGCATACCGTCTTGCTGAGCAAACAGTGCTTGGAACGGCAAAGATGTTGATGGAAAAGGGGATGCATCCGGGAGAATTAAAAGATATGGTAACTTCACCCGGAGGGACAACGATCGAAGGCTGTCTGGCATTGGAAAAAGGTGGTATGCGCGCAGCAGTGATGCAATGTGTTGTAGCAGGGGCAGAAAAATCAAAAAAAATGTAAAAATTAATGAAGGAAAACAGAAATAACAAGGTGCAAAGCAGCATAAGCTGAGAAATTTCTGTTATAGAGAGTGAGTTATGCAGTTTTGGGTCTTAAGATTGCTTGGATGAAATAAAGGCAAAAAGCTTTTTTAAGGAGACGGGGAATGATTGTAAAAAAATATGTAGACATGTTGGGGAAAAAATCCGCTATTCGTGAGCTATTTGATTATGGGGCGAAAAGGGCTCAAGAAATTGGCCGGGAAAATGTATTTGATTATAGTTTAGGAAATCCATCGGTAGCAGTGCCCAGGGATTTTAACGAAACGTTGGCCAAGCTTGCGCTTAGCGGAGATGATTTGGCGGTGCATGGATACAGCCCGAGTCTTGGGATTTTCTCTGTACGTCAAGCTATTGCAGATTCCTTGCGCCGACGTTTTTCTCTTGATTATGAAGCAGAAAATATTTTTATGACAACGGGAGCGGCGGGCGCATTGGCTCATGCTATTCGTGCTGTTGCCGAGCCGGGTAGCGAAATCGTTACGTTTGCGCCGTATTTTCCAGAATACGGCCCTTATGTAGAGGGCGCGGGTTGTGTTCTCAGGGTAGTGCCTGCAAAACAGGAGGATTTTCAGATTGACTTCGATGCTTTCGAACGGATTATTTCACAAAAAACAGCGGCTATATTGATTAATACGCCAAATAATCCTTCCGGTGTTGTCTATTCGGTAGAGACGTTGGTGCAATTAGCTAATATTCTGGAAATTAAACAACGAGAGTACGGGCACCCTGTTTTTTTGATTTCAGATGAACCTTATCGGGAAATTGTTTTTTCTAATCAGCGGTGTCCCTATCCGGCACGTTTTTATGAAAATACGATTACCTGTTATTCATTTAGTAAATCTCTTTCTCTGCCGGGCGAGCGGATTGGCTATATTGCCGTAAATCCTTCTTGTCAATATGCAAAATTGATTCCGCAAATGTGTGGGCAGATTTCAAGAGAAATAGGGCATAACTGCCCGCCCTCCATTATTCAGTTGGCTGTAGCACAAGTTTTAGATCAGACGGCTGATCTTTCCGTTTACGAGAAAAATAAAAATATTCTGTATCCCGCATTGATTCAGATGGGTTTTTCCTGCGTAGAGCCGGGGGGGACATTCTATATGTTTCCTTGTGTGCCGAATGGGAAAGCCGAAGAGTTTAGCGAAAAGGCAAAAGAGTTTGATTTGCTTTTGGTTCCGGGAACGACATTTGGGTGCCCGGGAAATTTCCGTATTTCTTACTGTATTGATACCGATAAAGTATACCGTTCTCTGGATGCTTTTCGCAAGCTGGCTAATGTATATTTTCCCTGAGGAGGAATAAAGGTGACAGAATTTTGGGAAAATTTTCCGCTTTCGCAATTGCTGTGTGAGGAAGGTTTTCAATGTGAATGTGGGAAGACACACAAAACAACATTGAAATATGTGGATATTGCGCGAGGGGCATTGCAAAACCTACCTTTACGTGTGCGACAACTGGGAGGGAGCCATGTGCAAATGTATTGTGATCAAAATACTTGGTTTGCAGCGGGAAAGCAGGCAGCAGCACTGTTAAAAGAAGCACAGATCCCTTATGATTGCTATTCTTTTCCGCAAAAAAAGGTTTATGCGGATGCCGCGCCAGTAGGGCAGGCCGCAATGCACTTTCATTGCAAAAGTGATATTATTGTCGGTGTTGGTTGTGGGACAATAAACGACATTTGCAAAATTATTTCAAGCCTTACCGGACGGCCGTATATTATTGTAGCTACTGCACCTTCAATGGATGGTTTTGCCTCGGATACATCGTCTATGGTTGTTGATGGGTTGAAATCTTCCTTGCCTGCCTCGAGTGCACAGGCGATTATCGGAGATACAAATATTCTTGCAGCAGCGCCGGCGGAAATGATCAGCGCAGGATTTGGAGATATGTTGGCGAAATATATCAGTATTTGCGAATGGCGGATTTCTCATGAAATTAATGGGGAATATTATTGCCCGCATGTTGCACAGTTAGTTCGGAATTCCTTGCAGAAATGTATAGCATATTCGGGTAAAATAGCGGAACGTGATCATGATGCGATAAAAAATGTAATGGAAGGGCTGACGTTGTCGGGGATTGCGATGAGATTTGCCGGCGTAACGCGCCCGGCTTCGGGGATGGAACATTATTTCTCGCATTTGTGGGATATGCGTGCGCTCGAATTTGGCTGGGAGGAACATTTACATGGTATACAAGTAGGGATCGGAACAATACTTTCTCTGAAAGTATATGAATACTTGCGGACAGTGAAGCCGAATAAAGAAAAAGCATTGGCAACGGTAGCTGCATTTTCAGTGAAAAAATGGGAGGAGGAGATATATCGTTTCTTGGGAAAAAGCGCACAAAATATTATTGCGTTGGAACAAAAAGAACGAAAATTTGATCCGGTAAAGCATTCTGTACGTTTAGATATAATCATTGATAAATGGCCAATTGTACAACAAATCATCGCGGAGGAATTGCCGGCTGCAAAGGAAATAAGCAATTTATTAAAAAAATTGGGCGCAAAAACAACGCCAGAAGAATTGGGTATAGACATAAAAACCGTAAAACAGACGTTTATTACGACAAAGGATATTCGCGATAAATATATCGGAAGCCGCCTGTTGTGGGATCTGGGATTATTGGAAGAAGCTGCAGAAAAGCTTTTTATGTAAAAAACGAAAAGCGTAAGAAATAAATCCCTGCTGGAAGGCAGGGATTTATATGATAAGGAAGATGAGACAATAGCAAAAAGGTTGGGGAAAACAATGCAAAAATATTCGCGTACGGAAAATTCTTTTCGCAATATAAGCTATTCCATGATGGCTTATGCCATCAAATTTTTGGCTTCATTCTTTTTCCGTATGGTTTTTGTGCGTGCATTAGGTAATCTGTATGCCGGGATTGACAGTGTGTTTTCTACAATACTTTATTTAATATCATTAGTCGAACTGGGTTATGAAACGGCAATGGCATATCTACTTTATCGGCCGATTGCCGAGAATAATCAGTTGGAGATCAGCCGGATTATGCGTTATTACCGTAAAGCTTCCCACGTCATTGCAGGAGTGATTTGCTTACTTGGGTTGGCTTTAGTTCCGTTTTTATCTGAATTAATATCCGATTTGCCGTATATTCCCCATATTCGCCTGATTTTTTTGGCCGTTGTGGGCAATATGGCACTGGAGTATTTTTTTAAATATCAGCGGACATTGATCTGTGCATGGCAAAAACAATATGTTTTTACATTAGCGCATTATCTGGCTGGAGCGGCCATGGACTTGCTTCAAATTGCAGTTGTTTTATTTATGCGCAGCTATCTATTGTGTCTGCTAATGCAAGCTGTCGGTTTGATTATTGAAGCTGGTGTAGAGAGACGATATATCCGCAAACATTTTGGAAATATTTTTTTTGTGACAAACGAAGCAAAGGATAAAGGGTTTTCGGTTGCAAAAGTTGGCCGTCAAGTAAGCCCATATCTTTATTCGGTCGCTTTTCATAAAGCTGGAACCGTGCTTTTGGGTCACTGTGATTTACTGCTTGTTTCACAGTTAAGTGGAGTATGGCAAGCAGGGATATATTCGAATTATAAATATATATTGTATGCACTGAATAGTGTATTTACGTTGCTTATGGAAAGTGTAGCGGCAGGCGTGGGAGAACTGGGCGCCCGTCGGGATATTGAGCGTAGTAAACAGGTATTTGGTGCAGTATACTTGGCAAATGCATGGCTTTTTAGTTTTTCTTCAGTGTGTTTATTTGTATTGTTTAATCCATTTATTACGCTTTGGCTCGGCGCAGATTCTTTGTTTTCCGGCAGCGTTGTTGCTGCAATTGTTCTACGGTTTTATGTCAATGGAATGAAAAAAGCGGTGACAGTTTATCGGGATGCGCTTGGATTATTTATCCATGATCGTTGGGTCCCTGTTTCTGAATTTATCTTATTTATCTGTTTTTCGCTTGGTTTATCTGCATTAGGTATAGGGGTGGAAAGTGTATTATACGGTTCTGTATTGGCAGGGATCTGTACATCGGTATGGATTGAGCCTTTGTTGCTTTATCAAAAAGGTTTTGCTCAAAGTGGTCTTGGACGTTATTTTTTGATGTATGTGATCTATTTTGTATTTACTTTTTTTAGTTGTCTGTTTACAGCAAAAATTGCGTGGATGGTGCCGATAAAAGGGATACCTGGGCTGCTCTGGCAGATGGGAGTATGCGTTGTTGTGCCCAATGTGTTCTTTTTTCTGTGTTTTTCAAAAACATCTTCTTACAAACTTTTACGGAGCAAAATAAGGCGATTTTTAATAAAACGGAAAGGGGAATATAATGAAAAAATTTGATTTTCATACACATGCTTATCCTGAGGCCATTGCCGATTGGCTTACTGGGCATATGGCGCCGAAAAGTCCAGCAGGCAGACGCTATGGCACAGGGACATTGACAGAGTTGCTGGAGAGAAATGCAAACCGTGGAATACAGGCTTGCGTAGAACTTAATATTGCGGCCTCGCCTGCCGGTGTTCAGCGGATGAATGATTTTGCAATAAAAAACAACCAATATGAAGGCATATATGCATTTGGTGCATTGCATCCGCAATTTGATAAAATCGGAGAGGAGTTGCGCAGACTGAAAGATGAAGGGATTAAGGGAATTAAATTGCATCCGTCGGCACAAAAATTTGCAATGGACGATAAAAGGGCTCTTATGCTCTATGAACAGATTGCAAAATATGATATGATAGTGTTATTCCATTGCGGAAGAGATCCGCAGGATGAAGGAATTGACTATGCTTCTCCGGCGGTGGCGGCACGGGTATTAACTTATTTTCCGGAGATGAAGGCGGTTTTAGCTCATCTTGGCGGAATGGATGAACTTACGGAGGCGCGTGAGTTTCTTTGGGGGAAAAAAGTATATCTGGATTTGGCTATGACTGCGGGATATGCACCGGAAAAGGGAATCCTGGATTTTCTTCGGATACATCCAACCGAATATATATTATATGGCAGCGATTACCCATGGCATGATGAAGAAGAACTTGACATGCTGGAGCATGCAGAATTAACAGATGTGCAGAAAAAGAATATTTTGTGGGATAACGCAGCTGCGTTGTTGGGAATAAAGGAGTAAGAAAGATATGGGGCAACAAAAGCTAACAGTACAATCGGGACTGCACAGAGGAGATTACCGTAAACTGACCTATTGGAATATGTTTGGAAAAGATAGGCGAGTATTATGGATGATGATTGCGTTGCTGATCGTTGGCACCGCCTGCATTGTGTTCGGTATGGATAATCTGACGCTGCTTATTTTAGGGATTATATTGGCAGTATGCCCATTGCTCGTGATCATCATTATAGAATACAATATTTTTAAAGTATTGCGCAAAGGAAATATAGAACGGAGAACAAACGCATACTATATAGTTGATCAAACAGGGATAAGCGCATGTTCTGAAGCAGTTCATTCAGCGATGGTTTATCATTGGGCAGATTTGACGGCTGTTTATGAAAATATGTTGTTTTATATCTTTTTTATCAACAAAATACAGATGCTTACGATTCGAAAAACAGATCTGGATCTCAAAACGCGGCAAACTTTGTTGAATCTGGTCAGACAGTATGTACCTGAGACAAAGCTGCACCTGCAGTAAATAAAAATAGTGTAAAAAGAGACGAATTCTTGCAAGAATTGCAGAAATGCGATATGATAAAAATATAGCAATGCAAGGGGTGGGCAGACGTGCAAAATAAGACGACAATTGCCATTTGTGGCAGAGAATTTAAAATTGTATCGGATGATAGCGGTGAATATATTCATCAGTTGGCGTATGAATTAAATGAGCGTATTAAAAAAACTTCTGCTGATTATATTGGTTTGCCTACGGGGCCTGCTACCGCATTGACGGCACTGCAGATTTTAGATGAATTGACAAAGAAAAAGAAACTCTTGGAAGAAGTTTCTACAGAACTGCAGAATGTCAAAGATAAGCTCAAACAGACAGAGATCGAATTGCGAATTTTAGAAGAAAAAGCAGAAATTGGACAAAATGCAAAACTAAAACGCGCACTAGAGCGAATCAAGAACATGGAAGCAGAAAAAAATAATGGGAAAAGCGAACGCTAAGATGATACTTGATGCGCCTGTTTAAGGCGCATTTTTATATAGAAGGACAGGCAAATGACAGCGATGGGGAAAGATAAATGATGTATAAACAAATGGAATTGCTGGCTCCGGCCGGAGATATGGATATTGCCAAAGCGGCTTTCCAAGCAGGTGCAGATGCTTGTTATATTGGCGGAAAGTGGAGTGCGCGCGCTTACGCAAAGAATTTTGACAAGGCTGAAATATGTGAAATTCTTCAATATGCACATTTACGGCAAAAGAAAATTTATGTTGCGCTGAACACAATGCTATACGATCGCGAGATGCAGGAAGCGCTTAATTATACAAAATTTTTATATGAGGCCGGTGTGGATGCGGTGATAGCCGCGGATCTGGGGTATATTTCACAGGTTCGTGATTTGATACCCGGACTTCCGATTCACGTCAGTACGCAAGCAGGAATACAAAATGCTTTTGGTGCTCAAATTATGCGGAAGATGGGATGTGCGCGTGTTGTAGCGGCAAGAGAATGTTCGCTTGCTAATCTGGCTGATATGGCAAAACAAGGAATTGAAATAGAAGCTTTTTGCCACGGAGCGATGTGTTCCGGAGTATCCGGCGCGTGCTTGATGTCGGGAATGATTGGCGGGCGTAGTGGAAACCGAGGTAGATGTGCGCAGCCATGCCGTCAGGAATATATATTATTTGGGAAAAAGGCCTATCATCTAAGCACTAAGGATTTATGCAGTTTAGCATTAATTGGTGATTTTGCCCGAGCTGGTGTCGCCTCTTTAAAAATAGAGGGGCGAATGAAAAAAGTAGAGTATGTCATTTCGGCTGTTCTAGCTTATCGTAAAGCGATAGATTCTTATGAAAAAGGGCAATCAATAGATATCGAGATGATGCAGAATGAATTGGCTTGTATATTTAACCGTGGTGGTTTTACGCAAGGATATCTGACAGGCGGCAGAGAGGTAACTTATTTGCGAAAACCAAGCCATATGGGGCTTTTTTTGGGTAAACTGGAGCAGGTAAAAAACGGAAAAGCTTTAGTGCGTACCCAATGGCCGTTGCAAAAAGGTGATAGCATCGAATTGGGGAATACAGGCTTCTCTTTAGCTTATGCGGATGCAGAAAAAGGCGGATGGCGTATTGCTGTGCCAAAGGGGATGATGGAAGGCCAGGCTGTATATTTGAAATCTTCTGCTGAAATAGCAAAAAAAATGCAATATCGAGCCAAGCAGAACAAAGCGGATGACAGAAAAAAGATCATACTGGATTTCAGTGCGGAAGAATGTGGTTTGGCGAAGCTTTCTGCCAAAGGAGAAAATCTTTATGCAGAAGCTTCGTGTTGTGTTACGCAAAAAGCACAAAAACCGATGGCGGTGTCAAGTATCCGTGAAAAACTTTGTAAAACGGGTGAAATACCTTTTGATATACTTTCTTGCCATATTCAATTGACAGGCGATCCGTTTTTACCCGCCTCGATGTTAAATGCTCTGCGTAGAGAAGTGTGGGAAAAGCTGTTGTGCCAAATGCAGTTGCCTCAACATGAAATCAAAACAGTTTCCAACTTTTTTTATCAAAGACCTTTTTTGGAAAAATCCAAACAAGGGATATACCTCGCTGCGCAAGTAACTCGGGCAGCACAGGCATCTGCTGCGGCAAGAGCCGGTGCTGATCGTATCTATGTGGCACCGTTTGATGAAAAAGAATTGGATGAAATTTGTAAGATGAAGGATATACCTGAACTCTGGTTGGTTTTACCTGCATTTTGTGGTTCGCAGACAGAGATTTGGCTAAAAAAATTTATGATGGAATCCCAACAGAAAATTCATGGCTTTGTCGTGCCGAATCCGGGAATGGTTCAATTGGCACATATCTGGTCAAAAAGTTGGATTGCTGATTATTGGATGAATATTGCCAATCAAGCTAGCGTTGCACAGTTATTTTCATGGGGAGCCAGTGGTTATGCCGTTAGTGAAGAGATAGGTAGTGAAGCGATTAAGCAGCTTGATGGCCCGAAGGAGATTATAGCTTATGGATATTTGCCGCTCATGAATTTGCGGCATTGCCCAGTAAAAAAGCAGCGGGGATGTCAGGCATGTGGAAGCGGTGTATTAAAAGATAAACTGGGCTACAGATTTTGGATAGGAAAAATTTGGGCAGGTGATTGTTTGGCACAGGTGTATAATGCAGTACCAATTGCATTGCAGGATATGCAATTACTCTACGCAGCGGGAATAACAGGGTTGCGTCTGTTGTTTAGTGAAGAGGATGAAAAAAGAACTGAAAGGATTGTTCATGCTTACCATGCGGCTTGGTGTCAAGGTCAAAAAATAAATTTGAAACAATTAGAAATACAGACATGTACAAACGGACATTTTTATAGAGGAGTGGAATAACAAAGTGGACGAGCGAGTATATCAAAAACTCGGGTTTGACAAAATCAGAGAACTTTTAAAAGAACAAACTCTTTCTCAGCCGGGTGCAAAGTTGGCTCTACATTTAGAGCCAAGCTCTGCATTTATGGACGTAAATACTTTATTATGTGAGACGGCGGAAGCCGAACATATTTCGATTTCCAGTGCTTCCTATCCGATGATAGCTTTTTCAGATATCAGAGAGGAATTAGGCCGTCTGCGGGCTGGTGCGGCACTTTCCTGCGCTGAATTGCTTCGGGTGTGCCGTCTGCATAAAGCGGCAAAGCAAGCGCAAAAGGGAATTGTATATGAAGAAAAGAGAGTTGAGCACCTTGCGAGAATGGCGCGAGATTTGTGGTACGATGATCAACTGATTTTACGCATTGAGCAGGCAATTTTAAGTGAAGAAGAAGTATCTGATCATGCTTCGGTAGAACTTAGGGATATCCGCCGGAAAATTAAAAATGAAAATGCACAAATTCGTGAAAAGCTAAACGATATTTTGCGAAACAAAGAAAAAGCAGCATATCTTCAGGAAAGTATCGTTACCATGCGCGAAGGCAGGTTTGTTGTTCCGGTTAAACAGGAATATCGTGCGCAAATTCCCGGACTTGTTCATGGACAATCGTCGAGCGGAGCAACATTATTTATTGAGCCAATGGGGATTGTAGAGGCGAACAATCATTTACGGTTATTGGAAGAAGAGGAAAAAAGGGAGATTGCCCGGATTTTGCAGGAACTGAGCGATTTGGCAGGAGTCGGAACAGTTGAAATGC